>JALNYP010000056.1 GCA_023229795.1 Syntrophobacterales bacterium | reverse complement strand
CCCGAGGCCCCGCCGGCCCCACCCGCCCAACCGCCGGGCCTCTTGGGAAAAATCACCGCTTACTTTCTCCGGGAGATCAATCTCGCCAACCTGCAGGTGGACGATGGCGAAATCGTCATCACCGACGGCGGCAGCACCCGGCGCTTCCCCAACCTGTACCTCAAATCCAGTCTGACCCTCTATAGCTTTGGACAACCGCAGCAACAGGCCCGCATCAACATCGCCAGCCTGCGGCTCACCACCCCCCAGGGCCGGGCCGAACTGGAGACCCGCCTGAGGTACGGCGCGGGTCTGGCGACCATCGACTCCCTGAACCTCAAGCTGGCCGGGCAAACCGTGCTTTCCTTAGAAGGGGAGGTCTGCCGGCCGCTTACCGGACTCACCTGCAGCTTGACCGGCAAAATCGGCCCCCTGGAGGGCGCCAAGATCCACGGCCTCTGGCCCCAATGGCCCGCCCCCTGGGACCTGTCCGGCGGCTTTTTTCTCACCAGTACGCCGGAGGCGGGCCAAATCCGCCTCCAGGGCCGGATCGGCCAGGCCACCGTTGAGGTCAAGGGGGACCTGGACGCCAAGGCCAAGCCCGCGGCCTTCGAACTGGAGATGAACCTCAAAGGCCTGACCACCGCCCAGCTTAAGGAAATCAACAACCCCGCGGTCCAGAAGATCCAGGGCCTCAGCCCGGTTAACGCCCGCCTGCACCTCAAGGGCGCCGGCCTGCCCTGGAACCCCGAATCGCTGGCGACCAGCCTGACCCTGGAGCCTTTCCGCTACAAAGAGCTCAAAGTGGAAAAGGCCCGGCTCGACCTGTCCGGCAACGCCCGCCAGCAAGACTTGAAGGCCTCGGCGGAGGGGAACTTCGGTGGCCTGGCCCTCACCGCGGCCGGCCGTCTCCTGCCCCTGGGGGAGGGCGGACCGGGCCTGCACGGTGATTTAACTCTGCAAACCCGGGAATTCCAGCCCGGCCTGGTGGGGGTATCCAAGCTCGCGGGCAGCAATTTGACCACCTGTTTCACCGGCAAGTTCCGCCTGCCCGATAACCTCTCCCCGGCCCATCTCTATCTGGCCGGAAACCTTGAGGCCAGTGGCCGGGTCAATAAACAGCCGCTGCAGAACCTGACCGCCGGCTTCGTCCTCGAGGGGCGCAAGCTGACCCTTTCCCGGGCCGACGTCCAGATGGCGGGGCTGGCCGCCTCCGTAAAGGGTACCCTTACTGAGTCCACGATGGATGTCGCCTTTACCGCCTCGGTGGCCAATTCCCGCTTGGTGCCCTTGCCTCCGGGGGCGGCCTTTGCCTCCCTGACGGCCGAGGGCGCCGCCCGGGGTCCCTGGAAGTCTCCCCAGGTGACCCTGGCCGCCACGGCCCGGAACTTGTCCGTCCAGGGCGTCACCCTGGAGTCGGCGAACCTCAACGCGGCCCTGGCCGGGTGGCCGCCTCAGTCCGGAACCTTAAAGCTCCTGGGCAGCCAGATGAAGACTCCGGCCGGCACCTTTACCCGCCTCCATCTCGAGGCCAGCGGCAGCAACGGCCAGTGGCAGTTTCAGGCGGCGGCCACCTCTCCTAAGGAGCCCAATTTCGAACTGGCCGGGACCGCGGACCTGGCGGCCAGGCCCCTGGCCTTCAACCTCGCCCGGGTCAACTGGCGCAGTCAGACCCTGACTCTGAAAAATCAGGCCCCCTTCCAGGTTCACCTGCTCCCCGGCTGGGAAATCTCCACCGCCACCTTTCAGGTGGACGGCGGCGTAGTGACCATTGCCGGCCTGGCCCGGGGCCAGGAGGTCTCTGGGCGCCTGGACGTCAAGAACGTGAACGCCGCTCTGTTGGCGCCCCTGAGCTTTCCTGCCACCGGCAGTCTCAGCGGCCAACTAAGCCTGGCGGGCACGCCCTCGAATCCCGTGATCAATGGCCAACTGGCCTTGAGCGCCGGCCGCGTCCAAAATATTCCTATTCAGGTTTTTACCACCACCCTCAACTATCAGGCCGCCCGAATGCTGGTCAGCGGGTATCTGGAAGCCGGACCCCAGCGCTCCCGCCTGGTGTGGCAAGGCTCGGTGCCGGTGCAGCTTTCCCTGGCCCCGATCAGATTCGCCCTGGGTAACGAGGGCCTTAACCTCCGGGTCCAGAGCGAAAATGTCAACCTCGGATTGCTGACGATTTTTAGCAAGGAAGTCATGTCCGCCGCCGGCCCCGTGACCGCCCAGGTTGAAGCCAAAGGCGATCCCCATAAGCCCCTAATATCAGGGTTTATTCGCTGGGGAGAGGGTTCGCTGCGCCTCCGCCAGGCCGGGGCCACGTACACCCTGGAGCCCGGTGAGATTCGTCTCCTGGGCGATAAGATCACCATTCCGGGGATCATTTTGGCCAGCGATGGCACCATTCGCCTGTCCGGGGAGGTGACCCTGGCCGGGGTCCCCGCCGCGGTGGTTCAAGGCCGGTCGGATAATTTCTTGCTGATGGACCGCGGCGGCAATAACCTCTGGGTCAATGGTTTCGTCGATCTGCGAGGGCCGCTCTCGGCCCTGGTAGCGAAGGGACGGCTGACTGTCCCCAAGGCCCAATTCCGGCCCACCTTCTTCCAATCCGGCCAGGACCCCGACGTGGTCCTGGTTCGCCATCAGCCCCGGGCCCAGGAGCAGCCGGCTGCGGCTCCCGCCCTGTATCGCAATATGCAGATCGACGTGAGCATCGAAGCCCCGGGCAATGTCTGGCTCAAAGACCCCGTCGGCAAGATGGAACTCGCCGCCAACCTCACGGCCAGGAAGGCACCGGGAAGCAAGCTGGTTATGGGAGGGCAGATCAGGTCCCTCCAGGGGACTATAAATATCGAAGACCGGCCTTTCAAAGTGGAACGAGGCACCCTCACCCTGCCCGGCATCCCCAACAAACCCATTCTGGTGGATCTCAAGGCCGACCACCCCATGGATGATATTACCTTGATCCTCGCCATCAACGGCACGGTGACCAACCCGATCATCCACATGGAAAGCCTGCCGCCTCTGCCTCCCGCCGACGTCCTTTCCTATCTGGTGTTCGGCGCTCCGGCCGCCACCCTGACCCGGGATCAGTACCTGGCCTTGGGGGCCCAGCAATTGGGGGTGTTGGGAGGCATCAGCACCGCCAAACTGAGCGAAATTCTGGGCTCGACCATCCCCCTGTTGAGCGGCATCAAGGTCAAAACCGGCATGGTAAGCGGCCGGCCGACCGTGGGCCTGCAAAAAGAGGTTACCAAGAACGTCAGCATCTTCGTGGGACGTAATCTTAATGAAGAGCGCGGGACCTACGAGCAACAGGCAGGCATTGAATATAAGATCAACAAAAACTGGAGTGTTGAATCCCAGATCGGCACCAGGAACTCCGGCGCCGATGTGTACTTTAACTACGATTTTTGACCGCGGGAACCAGCGACGACAAAAAGCACTCTTTGACTCAACTCGGTCTTACCGCTTGCTGCCGGGCAACTCAGCCGTTAACTCCTCCAGCCGCGGAAAAGCCCCCGGCCGTTCCATAAGCCGCCGGCGCAGGCTCTCCGCGGTTGCGGGGATATACCGGGCGAACTGGTCTTTGCCCTTCACCTTGGTCAGAAAGCCGTAAGCCCCCAGGATCTGGAGATTGCGGCAGAGGGCCAGGTGAAAATATTGTTCCCGGAAGGCCGGTGGGTCCACTTTCAGACGAGACGTAATGAGTTCCAGGTAATAGTCCAGCAGTTCGGCCTGCCAGGCCGGACTCAGGTTGACATAGGGGTCGATGAGCAGGGCGGCTACATCGTACCCCAGCGGCCCCAGCCGCCCCCCCTGAAAATCGATGAGCCGCAGCCGGCCGCCGGCGATGTAGAGATTCCGGGACTGGAAGTCCCGGTGCAGGAAATAATTGGTGGCCGGAGGCAAAGCCCCGGTGAGGAGGCGCTCGAAATCCGGGGCCAGATCCTCCATGGTGGTCTTCAGGCCCAGGTAACGATTCAGGAAAGCCTGGACGAAGTAGCCGCACTCCCGCTCCCACAGGAAGGGCCGGTGCAGCACCGGGGTATCGAAGCACCAGGAGGAGTCGAAGCCCTCTTTGCCCTTGATCTGCATGTCTGCCAGGAGGTTCAGGGCCTGACGGTACCAGTGGCGGATCTGGCTCTCCTGGGTCTGGCGCTTAATGGCCGCCTCCAGGCTGATGTCCCCCACGTCCTCCAGCAGCATCCAAAACTCTTCCCGGCAGTAGGCGTAGATCTCCGGCACCGGGACCCCCTGGGCCCGCAGGTGGCCGCCAATCAGATAATAGGAGTCGTTTTCGTTGACGTCGCCTCCCGGCGGGAAAGGATGGAAGAGAAGCACTGCGGTGGGAGACCCCAACAGGCGGTAAAAGCGGCGGTCCGAGCCGTCGCCGGCCAGGGTCTGCGGCGAGGTCAGGCTGACCCCCTGGCCCTTGGCCGCGGCTTCAAGACGCGCGGTCCAGAGATACTCCGGCATAAACCCCCTCCCGCCCCTCAAGGGCTAGATGAATCCCGATGAAGTTCATTCGGTTGCCAATTCTGGTTCAAAGATCCTGGTGGCACAGGCGTCTCGCCTGTGCAGGGCCGCCTTATCTCCCCACCAGCACCTGCCCCCGCGCTGAATCCTTTACTTCCACCCCCGCGGCCACGATGCAATCTTCCAGCTCTACCCCCGGCCCGATGACGGCCCGCTCCCAGACCACCGTATCGGCTAGCGACGCCCCATCTTTCACCGCCACTTCCGCGCCCAGGCAAACCCCGCCCCGGCATTGCACCCCGGCACCGAGCCTGGCCCCGGGGCCGATCAGGGGGTCGGCCAGGCCGGGAAAATATCGGCCCAGTTTGGGGGACTCCCCGGCCAACAGCCGCCGGTGCGCCGCCAGGTAATTTTTCGGGGTGCCCACGTCCTGCCAGAAATGGCCGCTCACCGTGAGATAAGCCAGGGTCTCCCCCGCGGCCAGGGCCTCCCGCCAGGCCTGCACCAGATTGTAGGGTTGGCCCGGCCGCGGCAGATAGCGCCAGAGAGCATCATCCACCACCTGGATGCCGGTGTAGGCCAGCGGCGTTCCGGCTCCCCCGGGCGGCGGCGCGCCGACGCTCACCACGGTCTCGCCCGCCACCCAGACTTTGTTATACGGGGGACAGTCATGCAGCACCAGGGTGCTCAGCGCGCCTTTCCGGTGTTTTTGGAAAATTTCGCCCAGATCCAGGTCCGTCAGAATATCGCCGTTGAGGGCCAGAAACGGCCCTTCCCGCAGGATCTCTCCCAACTGCCGCAGGCCCCCGCCCGTCCCCAAAATCTCCGGCTCAAAGCTCACACTGAGGCTGAACCCCCAGGGTTCGGCCTGCAGGAAATCATGCACCCGGTCCGCCAGATGATGGGTGTTCACCGCCACCTGATAAGCCCCCGCGGCCTCCAACTGCGCCAGCAACAATCCTAACAGGGGCCGGTTCAATATGGGGATCAACGGCTTGGGACAGATATCCGTAAGCGGCCTGAGCCGCGTCCCCAACCCCGCCGCCAACACGGCCGCTTTTAAGGCAGTTTTCGGTTTTCGGTTTTCGGTTTTCAGTTTCTTAGCCTGAGTATTTTGGTTAAATTGAGATCCCGGAAAACTCACTTTCCCTAAAAATTGTCATTCTGAGGGAGTGCATCGACCGAAGAATTTAGGTCATTCTCTGCGCTCAAGATGACAGCAAGCGCCGTAACTGCTAATCGCTAATTGCTAATTGCTGAGTTCACTCCCCCACCACTATCCGGCAATCCACGCACCAGCAGGCCTCGGGGGTGGCCAGCACCGGGTTGAGGTCCAGTTCCCGGATAGTCGGGTAGTCCGTGGCCAGCCGCGAGAGGTTGACCAGGGTCTCCACCAGAGAGGGCAGGTGGACGCCCTTTTGCCCTCTCGCCCCCTTCAGGATGGGGTAGATTTTCAAGGCTCTAAGCATCTGGGCGGCCTGGTCGGGGGTCACCGGGGCCAGGGCCCGGGCCACGTCTTTGAGAACTTCCGTATAGATGCCGCCGGCCCCGGCCACCAGCACCGGCCCGAATTGGGGGTCGCGCTTGAGGCCGCAGAGCAGTTCGATCCCCTTAACCTGCTTTTGCACCAGGATGCCGTCAAGGACGCCGTCGGGGGTGCGTTGCCGGAACCGCGCCAGCAGGTCCCGAAAGCCCTGCCGCAGTTTCGCTTCGTTGGCCACGTTCAGCAGCACTCCGCCCCAGTCCGACTTGTGGAGCCAGGCCGCAGAGATGATTTTCAGCACCACCGGGTAGCCCATCTGCGCCGCGGCGGCTACGGCCCCGGCCTCATCCGCGGCCAAAACCCCCGGGACCAGCGGTAGATCGTAGGCCTTTAGGACGTTTAACGCCTCCTCCCCTACCAGCACCCCCTCCGACGGCAGGCGGCCCCGGCGGGAAACCGCAGGTTCGGGCAGGGTAAAATCGCCCGGTGCGGGGCGCTCCAGGAATTGCCGGTAGCGCCAGGTGGCCGCCAGGCCCATGATGGCCTCATCCACGCTGTCGAAACAGGCGACCCCGGGGTCGCCGGCCAGTTCCCGGGCCTGGGCAACCATCGCGGCCTCGTCGCCATAGAACAGAATCGCCAGGGGTTTGTGCTCCGGGTTATGTTTCTGGATCTTCCGGACGGCCGCGGGAATATCCAGGTCCGCATGGCAGGGGGACACGAAAACCGGCGCCAGGGCCACCGCGCCGTCCACCCGCCCGTCTTCGAGCAGGCCGATAAGAGACCGCTTAAACACGCCGGTAAAGGAGCCGGTCACCATACCCAGGGGCCAGAGGTCCACCGGGTTGTGGAGCTTATGCCAGTCGATGCGCGGCTCTTCCATCTCCCGCAGCGCCTCGGGAAAAGGGGCCAGTTCCAGGCCGTAGTCTTCGCAACAGTCCGCGGTGATGATCCCGAAGGCGCCGGTGGCGGTCACTACTCCCAGCCGGGGGCCTTTCAGGGGCTCAAAATGGAGAAAAGCCCGACACACGGCCAGCATCTCCACCAGGTTCTTGACCCGGATGACCCCGGCCTCGGCCAGGGCCAGGTCAAAAATGGCGTCTTCCCCCACCAAAGACCCCGTGTGGGACATGGCGGCCTGGGCCCCGGCCGCGCTGCGCCCGGTTTTGATCGCAATAATCGGCTTGGTCCGAATGATCCGGGCCGCGGTATTCAAAAAGAGCCGGCCCCGGGTGATGCCCTCCATATGCAGGACGATGATCCGGGTCTGGGGATCGTGTTCCAGGTATTCCAGAACCTCCACCACGTCCACGTCGCCGGCGTTGCCGATGTCAATGGCCTTGCCCATGCGGCCGGTGAAGGACACGGCCCCCACCTGAAAGGCCCCGGATTGGGCCACCACGGTGAGCGGCGCGGGGTTCGGGTCCCGGGGCACGTCGATGAACGCGGTGGTGAAGCCGTAAAACGGGTTGATTATCCCCATGGTATTGGGCCCCACCACCCGGGCGCCGTGCTCCCGGGCGAGGCGCACTACGTCCTCCTGCAACTCCTTGCCCTTCTCGTCGGCGTCGGCGAACCCCTGGCTAATCACCACCAGCCGTTTAATGCCGTGGTGCACGCAGTCCCGCACCGCGGCCGGCACCCGGTCCCGGCCCAGGGAGATCACCGCCAGATCGGGGACCTCGGGGAGGTCTGCCACCCGGGGGGAGGTCTTATAGCCCATAATGTCCGGGACCTTGGGATGCACCAGGTAAATATGCCCCGGATAGCCGTAATTGAGGAGCATCTCCAGGTTGTTGTAAGCGCCCGGGCCGGTCTGCCGGGACGTGCCGATGAGCACCACGGAGCGGGGCTCGAAGAACCGTTGCATAGAGACTCCTTCTGGATTTTGACGGTCAGCTTGGAGCGAAACCCAAAACCTTCAAGAGGGGCGGTTGACCGCTCTTCAGGCTTTACCCCTTGCCCCCCAAGTCACTCTTATAACCGAACTTCCTCAAGATATCGTGACGCCAGGCGCGGCCGGCGTCGTCTTCCACGCCCTTGGGGGAGAAGCCGTCCACCACGCCCAGGATGCCCCGCCCCAGTTCGGTTTGGGCCACGACGGCTTCCACCGGGTTGGCGGTGGCGCAGAAGATCTGGCAAACTTCGGGGCAGAGCTTGACCGCGTTGAGCACGTTGATGGGGAAGGCCTCCTTCAGGATAATATTGAAGGTGTGGCCCGCCGCGAGCAGGCGCGCATTCTCCGTGGCTGCGGCCTTGAGCTCGGGGTCATTGCCCTCCACCCGGATGAGGCAATCTCCGGAGGCCTCGGAAAATGCCAGGCCGAACTTGATGCCGGGCGCCGCGCCCACCAGGATTTCATACAGGTCTTCCACGGTCTTGATAAAATGGCTCTGGCCCAAAATCAGATTGGCCCCTTCGGGGATGATAAGTTTGACCAGGTGCATTTCCATGGCGATACCTCGGAAGCATGACCGGAATTCCTTCCCGGCGCGGGTTTTTTCTGGTATTATAGTGCTGTTAAGCTTAAGGAACAAGCCCGGAAAAGCTTTATCGGGGCGGGAGACGGGGGCGGCGAGTTTTTTCTTTTTCCCTTTTCGCCTTTTGAGCCTTTAGCGTTTCCGCTCTACAGAAAGAAGGCATGCCAACTATCAAACGACTGCTCCTGATCGCCGGCCTCCTGCTGCTGTGGGTCGCGCCGGCGTCGGCTGAAATCAAGCTTGGGATATACCTGCCCATGACCGGGCCGGCCGCGGCCATGGGCCAGATGGTCTGGGAAGGGGTGCAGGCGGCGCATCAGCTTCAGCCCCAGGTGTTGGGCCAGCCCGTCAAACTGGTCCTGGTGGACACCCGGAGCGACCGCATCGAAGCGGCCAACGCGGTGAGCCGGCTGATCGAAAGCGACAAGGTGGCGGCCATCATCGGGGAGGTGATCAGCAGCGACACCCTGGCCGGGGTGCCCATCGCCGAGCGGGCCGGGATTCCCAATATTTCCCCCACCGCCACCAATCCCCTGGTGACCCAAAACCGCCAATTCGCGTTTCGGGCCTGCTTTGAGGATAGCCTCCAGGGCCGGGTGGCAGCCCGGTTCGCCTGGGAAAATTTGCACGCCCGGAAGGTGGCGCTGCTCATCGACCAGGCCCAGGACTATTGCGTGGGGTTGGCCAAGTATTTTACGGATGAGTTCAAGCGGCGGGGCGGCCAGATCGTGGCCACCAGTTATATCCAGACCGGCGACCAGGATTTTACGGCCCAGATTTCCGCGCTGAAGGGCGCCCGGGCCGATCTCATTTATGCGCCCAATTATTATGCCGAAGACGCCCTGCTGGCCAAACAGGCCAAAGACCTGGGAGTGGCCACGCCCATTCTCACCGGGGACGGCGCCCAGGTGCCGGAACTCCTCAGCATCGGCGGGGACGCGGTGAACGGCATGTACTTCACCGCCCACTTTCACCGGGAAGCCGTCACCTCGCCTCAGGCCAAAAAATTCCTGCAGGCCTACGAAGGCCGGTATAAAAAATCTCTGGATGCCTTTGCCGCCCTGGGGGGCGATTCTTATGCCCTGCTTCTGGGGGCCATCAGCCAGGCCGGCGGCACCGACGGCCCCAAGGTTGCCCAGGCCCTGGCCGCCACCAAGGACTTCCCCGGGGTCACCGGCGCCATCACCATGGGCCCGGACCACAACCCCCTCAAGGGGGTAACGATCATCAAGGTGGAACAGGGCAAGTTTGTCTATCAGACGACGATAAAGCCTTGAACTATTATGGTTCAACCCAAGATTAATATCCCGAAAGACCGGATCGAAGACTTTTGCCGACGGTGGAAGATCAAAGAGTTTGCCCTCTTCGGGTCGGTTTTGCGGGCAGATTTTAGGCCTGATAGTGATGTGGATGTGCTGGTGAGTTTCGAGCCGGGTGGGGGAATCACTTTTGATAATCGGGTAGAGATGTTGGACCAACTCGCCGAAATTTTCGACCGGGAGGTCGATCTGGTAGAGAAAGATGCCATCCGCAATCCTTTCCGGCGTCATGAAATTTTAACGACCAAAGAGGTCGTTTATGCCCTTTAAATAGAAGATCTCCCCTCGTTCCCAAGCTGTGCTTGGGAACGCTTTAACAGCCAAGCTGAGCTTGGTATCCATTGTCATTCCCAAGTGCAATTTGGGAACGAGTTAAACAAGTTAAAGAAATTTTAAGATTGAGGGTGATCGACCCTGGACCCTTCAAATAAACAACCGAGTCTATTCTCTATGATTGAAACCCGCGCGGTACCCATTAATATCGAGGACGAGATACGCAAATCGTATCTCGAATACTCCCTTTCCGTCATCATCGGCCGGGCCCTGCCCGACGTGCGGGACGGGCTCAAACCCGTGCACCGCCGCATCCTCTTCGCCATGAGCGAAGGGGGCAACGACTGGAACCGGCCCTACCGCAAGAGCGCCCGCATCGTCGGGGATGTCATCGGTAAATACCATCCCCACGGCGACACCGCGGTCTATGACGCCATCGTGCGCATGGCCCAGGACTTCTCTCTGCGCTATCCCCTGGTGGATGGCCAGGGCAACTTCGGCTCCATCGACGGTGACTCCCCCGCTGCCATGCGGTACACCGAGGTGCGTCTCACCCGGGTGGCCCATGAACTCCTCCAGGACCTGGACAAGGACACCGTGGACTTCGTGGGCAACTACGACGGCTCCTTAAAAGAGCCCCTGGTGCTGCCCACCCGTATCCCCAACCTCCTGATCAACGGCTCCTCGGGCATCGCCGTGGGCATGGCCACCAACATCCCGCCCCACAGCCTGGACGAGATCTGCGACGGCTTGCTCGCTACCCTGAACAACCCGGACATCACCCTGGCCGAACTCATGACCATGATCCCGGGGCCGGATTTCCCCACGGGAGGCTTTATTTACGGGGCCGAAGGCATTGCCGAGGCCTACCGCACCGGCCGGGGCCTCATCCGCCTGCGGGCTAAGGTGAGTATCGAGCGCAAGGGCGGCCGGGAAAGCCTGATCATCCGGGAGTTGCCCTACCAGGTGAACAAGGCCCGTCTCATCGAGCGCGTCGCCGAACTGGTCAAGGACAAAAAAATCGAAGGCATCGCCGACATCCGGGATGAATCGGACCGGGAAGGACTCCGGGTGTCGATCCTGCTCAAGAAGGATGAACTGGCCCAACCCATCCTGAACCAGTTGTATATCCACACCAACATGCAGGTCACCTTCGGCATCAACCTGGTGGCCATCGTCCACAACCGGCCCGAGCTCCTCGGCCTCAAAGACCTGCTGCACTATTTCCTGGAGCACCGCAAAGAGGTGATCGTCCGGCGCACCCGCTTTGAGCTGAAGCAGGCGGAGGCCCGGGCCCACATCCTGGAAGGGCTCCTGATCGCCCTGGACTGGCTGGATGCGGTCATTTCCATGATCCGGGCCGCGGCCAACCCGCCGGAGGCCAAGCAGCAGTTGATGGGCGGGATGTTCGTCCTGAAGCCCCAGGCCGGCGCCACCCTCGAGGAAACCCGGGCCAAATACGCCCTCTCCGAGATTCAGGCCCAGGCCATCCTGGACATGCGGCTGCAGCGGCTTACCGGTCTCGAGCGCCAGAAGATCATCAACGAAGCCGAAGAAGTCCGGGCCGCCATCCGGCGTTTCCGCCAGATTCTGGGGGATGAAGCCGAGGTCCGGGCCCTCATCGCCCAGGAATTGACCGAGCTCAAGGAACGTTACGGCGACGGCCGGCGTACCGAGATCGTGCCCCAGGCCCAGGAGTTCACCGCCGAAGACCTCATCGCCGACGAAGAGATGGTGGTGACCATCAGCCACCGGGGTTACATCAAGCGCACCCCCCTGACCATCTACCGCAGCCAGCGCCGGGGCGGCAAAGGCCGCATGGGCATGATCACCCGGGAAAACGATTTCGTCTCCCAGCTCTATATCGCCTCCACCCACAGCTTCTTCCTGGTGTTCACCAATAAGGGGCGGGTGTTCTGGCTCAAGGTCCACGAGATTCCCATCGGCTCGCCGACGGCCCAGGGCAAGGCTATCGTCAACCTGCTGCAGTTGGGCGAGAACGAAAAGCTGGCTACCATCCTGCCGGTGCGGGAATTCATCCCGGGTCCCTCCCTGGTGATGGCCACCCAGCGGGGCATCATCAAGAAAACCGACCTGATGAACTTTCAGCGGCCCCGGGGCGGCGGCATCATCGCCTTGAGCCTCGACGCGGAAGACGAGTTGGTGAGCGCCGCCTTGAGCGAGCCGGACCAGAGCATCCTCCTGGGCACCCGGCTCGGCAAGATCATCCGCTTCCCGTCGGCCGAGGTCCGGGACATGGGCCGTGCCGCCCGGGGCGTCAAGGGCATGGAAGTGGACCCGGAAGACCGGGTGGTGGGTATGGAGGTCATCCATCCCTTGGGCACCATCCTGACGGTGACTGAGCGTGGCTTCGGCAAGCGCACTGATCCGGCGAAATATCCCGAGCACCATCGGCGGGGCCAGGGGGTGCTGGGACTGAATATCACCAAACGCAACGGACCCATCATGGCTATCCTCCAGGTGAATGAGGACGATGAGATCATGCTGGTCACCGATGGCGGCAAGATTTTGCGTTCGCTCGCCAGGGGCATCTCGTTGATCGGCCGGGTCACCCAGGGTGTCAAACTCATGGACCTGGAAGCGGAAGAACGAGTGGTGAGCGTGGCCAAAGTGGCGGAGAAAAGTGATGATAGCGAAGCCGAGCCCGATCTTGGACTTTCCTGAGGGCAAGTCCATCGCGGTGATCGGGGCGGGTAGCTGGGGCACCACCCTGGCCCAACTCCTGGGCGAGAAAGGCCTGGACGTCCGCCTCTGGATCAGAGAACCCGAGGTGTATGAGGATGTGCGCCGGGACCGGATCAACCGCACCTTTATGCCCGGCATCCGGCTCTCTTCCCGCATCAGCAGCACTCGGGAATTCTCCGTCGCCTTGAAGGGCGCCGGCGTGGTGCTGATGGCGATTCCCTCCCACTTCTTCCGGCAGACCCTGCGGGATTTACAGCCGCATTGGTCCCCGGGCGCGGTACTCCTTAGCGCCACCAAGGGGGTGGAGATCGATTCAACCTCCTTCATGGAAGGGGTGGTGCGGGAAGAAATGGGCGCGGCCGCGCCTTACGCGGTGATCGCCGGCCCCAGCTTCGCCCGGGAAGTGGCCCAAAAGCAGCCTACCGCGGTGACCATCGCCTCCCGCCGCCCGGAAATCGCCCACTTCCTCCAACGGCTCTTTTCCGCTCCTTATTTCCGGGTGTACACCTCCCACGATGTCACCGGCGCCGAGCTGGGTGGGGCCCTGAAGAACGTCTTTGCCATCGGCACCGGGATCCTCACGGGCATGGGTCTCGGGGACAATCCCCGGGCCGCCCTCATTACCCGGGGGCTGGCCGAGATGGTCCGGCTGGGCATGCGCCTGGGCGCCAATCCCATGACCCTCACCGGCCTGGCGGGGCTGGGCGACCTGATCCTCACCTGCACCGGCAGTCAGAGCCGCAATTTCCAGGTCGGGGCCAAGTTGGGTCAGGGCGTCCCCCTGGAGGAAATTTTGGCGGGTATGGCCATGGTGGCGGAAGGGGTAAAGACCTCCCGGGCCGTTTACCTCCTGGCGTCCCGCCTGGGGGTGGAAATGCCCCTGGTGACGGCTACCTATAAAATTCTTTATGAAGGTCTGGCCCCCAAGGAGGCCATCAAAAAGTTGATGGCCCGGGAACTGAAAGATGAGATGGAGGCCATGACCGAGACCTGGTGAGAATACGGGCTTGTGTTCCCGGGGCCAAGCGGTTTAAGATAAATCGCCGACTCCCCCGCCGGGATTCCCGCCTTGGAAGTGGGCAGAGAAAAGTCAGGGAAGTTTAACGGACTCCAGTTCGCCCTTATGGTAAGGCGATGGCCAAAAAGCACCCAGGAAAGCCGACCGCGATGAAATTCGATCATTTCGAGACTAAAATTCCCTCTCTGGGCGAGCCTAAGGTAATCTCGCCTATTCAAAAATTTTGCATGTTGAACCGGTATGGCCAGGAGTGTGAAAAGAATTTTGTCCCGGACACGGACCAGGTCCTGGTGCATGATTCCCTGGAATATATAGAGAACCTGGCCCCGGGGGAAAAGCCCATCGCTCTGGAGATGGCCGGGCCCCGGTCTCACATCTACTTCGATCCGTCCAAAGTGCGCTGCGCCATCGCCACCTGCGGCGGCCTGTGCCCGGGAACCAACGACGTCATCCGGGCCATTGTCCTCGAGCTCTACCACCTTTACGGGGTACGCCATACCTACGGGGTGCGCTACGGTTTTCAAGGATTTATCCCCAAATACGGCCATGATCTGGTGGACCTCACCCCCGAAGCGGTGGCCAACATTCATACCTTTGGGGGCACGGTGCTGTCCACCTCCCGGGGTCCACAGGACACCGTCGAGATCGTCGACGCCCTGGATCGCATCAACATCCGCATCCTCTTTCTCATCGGCGGCGACGGCACGCTCAGGGCCGCCCAGGAGATCTGCAAGGAGATCGCCCGCCGGGAGTTGCGCATCGGCGTCATCGTCATCCCCAAGACCATTGACAATGACATCCCCCTGGTCAGCCGCTCCTTCGGATTCGACACCGCGGTCGAAGTGGCCACTGAAGCCATCCATGCGGCCCACACCGAAGCCATCGGCTCCCCCAACGGCATCGGCTTGGTGAAACTCATGGGCCGCTTTTCCGGGTTCATCGCGGCCACCGCCACCCTGGCCTTGCGGGAGGTCAATTATGTCTTGATCCCCGAGGAGGATTTCGATCTGGACGGCGAGTGGGGCTTGCTCGCCAACCTGGAGTGCCGCCTGAAGGAGCGGCGCCACGCCCTCATCGTGGTGGCCGAAGGCGCCGGCGAGCGTTATTTTACCGAGGAGAACCGGGAACGTGACCCTTCGGGGAATCTCAAACCCGGCAACATCGGCCACTTCCTCCAGGATGCCATCAGAGCCTACTTTAAGCAGCGGCAGATCGAGGTGAATCTTAAGTATATCGACCCCAGCTACCTGATCCGCAGCCGCCCGGCCAATTATAACGACCGCATCTACTGCGGCTTTTTGGGGCAGAACGCGGTCCATGCGGGCATGGCGGGCAAGACCGCCATGTTGGTGAGCCGCTGGCACAGCCATTACGTGCATATTCCTATCGAGGCGACCATGGGCCGACGCAAAGAGGTGGAGTTGGATTCGCCCCTGTGGCGCAGCGTCCTGGAGTCCACCGGCCAGCCGCCTTTAAAAAAGTTATGAGCCGAGACCAACAACCAGTATTTGACTGCCAACAGTGCGGCGATTGCTGCTCCGGCCGGGGCGGCATTCATGTCAAACCCGACGAAGTCGAGGCCATGGCCGCGTTGCTTAAGCTCTCCGTGGAGGACTTCTGCCGCGCCTATGTGGAGGCCTCGGCCCTGGGCCCCCGCCTCACCATCGCCGCTAACGGCTTCTGCATCTTTTTCATGGAGGGCAACCTCTGCCGGGTGCACCCGGTGAAGCCCTTTATCTGCCGGCAGTGGCCCTTTCTCCCGGTCCTCTTAGTGGACCCGGACGAGCTGGAGCACGCCAAGACCGCCTGCCCGGGGATCGACCCGGCCTGCAGTCACGAGGATTTTGTGGCAGAGGCGATGCGGCAAGGGCGAAAAAATAACCTGTAGGGTGGGCACGGCCCACCATTTTTGGACCGGGGTACACCGGAGCGAACCATGGCCGACGATCTGCACTACTTCATGTTTTTTGTGGGGCGGCTGTTCCAGGGCGCGGAGATGATGATCAAGCATAGTGAGTACATCGAAGCCGATGAGAGCAACCTGATGTACGATTTCGTCGCCGCCCGGGAAGCCACCCGGGAGGCCCTGAAAGACGTCCGGGCCTTCCTGGAAAAGATGTCGCCCCGGGAAAGCGGCGGCGAGCCCCCCAACAGGTTCGATCCCGAGAGATAGATGATTTCGTATCTCTTCAAATAAACCAAAGAGGCATTACATGGCATTGCGCAAAAGCGGCTTGGCAATTTTAGCCATCCTCATGATCGCGGCACTATGGCTGGGGCCGGCCCTGGCCGACGAGAACACGGACGCGGCCCAGGCCCCCTTTAACCAGGGCGTGGACGCCCTGAGCCAGGGCAACCCCGCCCTGGCCGTGGAAAAATTCACCGCGGCTATCAAGCTAGATCCTGACATGGCCGAGGCCTATATTAACCGGGGCATCGCCCAGATGAAGCTGGAGCAGTGGGCCGACGCGGTGGGCGATTTCGATAAGGCCATCGAGTTGGCTCCCCAAGCCCCCGAGCCCTACTACAACCGCGGGCTGGCCTACAGCCGCCAGGGGGTGTTCGACAAGGCCCTGGCGGACTACACTACGGCCTTGAAGTATGCCCCCAAGGACTGGCAAATTTACTACAACCGGGGCAACACCCGCCTGGACCTGGGCCAGGCCCCCGCCGCGCTGAAAGATTACGACCAGGCCTTGAAACTGCACCGCGAGGACCCCAAGATCCTGTATAACCGCAGCCTGGCCTACCTGGCCGCGGGAAAACCTGACAAAGCCCTGGCGGATGCCGATAAGGTGATAGAACTCGATCCCAACTATGCCCGGGCCGCGTTCAGCCGGGGCCAGGCCCTGGAAAAGTTGGGCCAGAAGTACGAAGCCCTGGCCGCGTACCGGCAGTTCCTGAAAACCGGCCACCCCGACACCGACGCGGCCCTGCTGCGACAGGCCCTGGCCCGGACTAAGGTTTTGGAAGGAAGTAAATAATAGCGCAGTTATAAAGTAACTTTTTGAGAGCGCTCTCTGACCACTGACCACTGATGACTGCCATGACATTCTACATCACCACACCCATTTACTACGTCAATGCCGAGCCCCACATCGGCCACGCCTACAGCACCGTGGTGGCCGACGCCCTGGCCCGCTTTCATCGCCTCCTGGGGGAGGAGACCCGCTTCCAGACCGGCACCGATGAGCACGGGGACAAGATCCTGGAGGCAGCCGCGGCCGTGGGCCTGCCGGTCAAGGAATTCGTTGATCAGATCAGCGCCCGTTTCCGCCAGTCCTGGGACGATCTCGACGTCAGCTACGACCATTATATCCGCACCACCGACCCGGCCCACCAGCGGGTGGTCCAGGAGGTCTTGCAGCGGGTGCATGACTCCGGGGATATTTACTTCGGGGAGTACGGCGGGTTTTATTGCTACGGCTGCGAGTGCTTCTACCTGGAGCGCGACCTGGTGGACGGCCTCTGCCCGGATCACAAAGTCGCCCCCACCTTCATCAAGGAAGAAAACTACTTCTTCCGCATGAGCAAGTACCAGGACTGGCTCATCGACTACATTAAGACCCACCCCGACTGGATCCGGCCGGAGCGCTACAAAAACGAGATGCTGGCCTTCCTCAAGGAGCCCCTGGAAGACCTGTGCATCTCCCGGCCCGTCAGCCGCATGGATTGGGGCATCCCCTTGCCTTTCGATGACCGCTACGTCACCTACGTCTGGTTCGACGCCCTCCTCAATTATCTCTCGGGTTTGGGCTACCCGGACGGGGACCTGTATAAAAAATTCTGGCCCGCCCAGCATCTCATCGCCAAGGATATCCTCAAGCCCCACGCCATTTATTGGCCTACTATGCTGCAGGCCATGGGGGTGGCGCCCTTTCACCACCTCAACGTCCACGGCTACTGGCAGATGGCCGAGAGCAAGATGTCCAAGAGCCTGGGCAACGTGGTGGAGCCCCGGACCCTGGCGGCCCGCTTCGGCATTGATCAGGTCCGCTACTTCTTCCTCCGGGAGATGGTCTTCGGGTTGGACGCCCACTTCAGCGAATCCGCCCTGACCACCCGGATCAACGCCGACCTGGCCAACGACCTGGGCAACCTCTTCGCCCGCAGCCTGGGGATGGCCTTCAAGTACCGGCAAGGCGTGGTGCCGGCCCCGGGAGTGCCTGAGGCCCTGGATCAGGAAGTCGTCACCGCGGTGGCCGCCGCGGCCGAGGATTTTCTCCGTCTGTTCCCGGGGATGGAGTTTTCCCGGGCCCTGGCGGGCCTGTGGGAAGTCATCGGCCTGCTTAACCGTTATATCGTGGCCGCGGCTCCCTGGGAGCTGGCCAAGAACCCCGAGGCCGCCGGCCGGCTGGATACGGTCCTGTATCATCTGCTGGAAAGCCTGCGCTGGATCGCGGCGCTGCTGAGGCCGGTGATGCCCGCGAGCGCCTTAAAAATGAGCGAACACCTGGGCCTGGGCCTGTCGCTGTGGGATCACCCCCTGCCCCAGGCGCTCCATTGGGGCAGGCTGGTACCCGGCACCCGCCTGGTCAAAGGTCCGGCCCTGTTCCCCAGGATCGAGATCGAAGAAACGTGAGAGCTACGGACCGGGACTGATTGTTCCTGTCTGCCGCCACCCCATCGAAGATGGAGGCGCCATGGCCGTCACCTTTCGCAGCTTCTTGGGAGCCGCCCTGAGCGCGGTCTGGTTGCTGGCTGGCTGTGCCGGACCCCCGCCGCCGCCCCCGCCCCTGGGACCCGTGGCCCCGTTGCCCGCGCCGATGGGGCGCAATCCCCGGGAGATGGCCCTGGAGCGAGCCCTGGGCGACTTCTACGGCGCTCCCTACCGGTCCGGGGGCTCTTCTCCCGCCGGGGTGGATTGCTCGGGGTTGGTTCAGGCCCTCTATCACCAGGCGGGCGTTAACCTGCCCCGCACCGTGGCCCAGCAGTTCCAGGAAGGTAAACCGGTGGAGCGCGGCGAGCTGCACTTCGGCGACGTGGTCTTCTTTAACCGCTACTGCCAGACTCAGGGCCGGGAGGTTTTCATGGCCGGACTCCTGGCGCCGCCGGGGTATGCCGACGAAGTCTGCCACAATGGCTTCTATTTAGGCGGCGGACGGTTTATCCATGCCTCCCCCCGGGGAGTATTTATCAGCCGGTTGGATGCCGAAGTCTGGCGGGTTTCCTATCGCGGGGCCCGGCGCTATCTGCCGGGCGGCAAATGACCGGTAAAGCCATGAACATCATGTCGTTGCCAATTGTCATTCTGAGCGTAGCGAAGAATCTCGTTGAGAGCCTCCGTTTCGGATGACAGGATCGCCGCTTTAATCATTTCTTGATGGCTCTGGAGGCCTTATGCGGAAAGATGCGTATCATTACCCGGTATGGCTGGGCTTGCTGGTGGGGATGGGATTGGCCCTCAGTTTTTCGGCGGCCCAGGCCCAACCCGGCGGGCTCTTCAATGATTTCACCTGGGGTTTTTATGGGAATAGCCGGGAAGATAGCCGGATGGGCCGGGAGGATATCATCGCCCGGGAAGGCTACTGTCCCACCGGCGGCTGTGTGCTCCGCCTGGACAGTGTAGAAGTCAAACCCAGCCGGGCCAAGAGAGGCCAAACCCTGCTCCTCTCCACCACCTACACCATCCTCACCCCGGAGCAACTGGCCATCCCGGTGGCCATTACCCGGGAGATTTTCTACCAGGGGAAATCGCTGGGCCGGACCAAAAGCATCGAGAGCCGCCGCTACAACGGCACCTGGAACCAGGAGATCGATTTCACCCTGCCGGCCGATGCCGCACCCGGCATTTACCGGCTGATCACCCTCATCACCACGGGGTACGGCACGGCCCAGGACACCGCGGAATTCCAGGTAGATTAACGGCAGCCCGGCTCGACTAAGGTTGAGCGAAATCATTGCCCTTCCCCTCCTCCTGACCCTCTCCCGCGGATGGGGGAGGGGGGCCGCCAAGGCAGGCGTTTTCCTAAACGTCTGCCCAAACTTCGTGCGCCTGCCGCTCTTTAATCCCCCCTCAAATCACTTTGCCCTCCCATAAGTTTGCCAAGCTTCTTTTTTAAGGGCGCACCTGTCCTCTAAATCCGGGGCGGACACCTAACCTCGGGTTAGGCCCTACTCTTATTGCCGCCGCCTGCGCCCGCTGGAATGGTCAGGCTTTGCTCTCTCTCCCCCTATTCTCCCTCTGCTCATCTCCTCCTTTTTTTTGTTCAATATAGGGGTTACCGCAGTTCAAAACCAGGGTTAGCCCGATTTTCCTTGGAACAAAGTTAGAGCATATTTCAATCTACATAAAAAGAGAATGCGCTCTATTGAGCGAAGAACAGGCTGGCCTAACCGGAACAATCAGAAGCAATCGGAGAATCTTTTTTGAAAGGTTCCGAAAATTCCATCAACCCTCGGCAAAGGAGTAATCAGATGAGTAGAATTTTCCTCCGAATTTGCCTGATCCTGATGCTGGGGTTGGGCTGGAGCGCCGCCGCTTTAGCCGACTACAAAACGGACATCGGCTACACGGCCTTGCAGGCTGAACTTGGCAGCGCCCTCCCCACCGGCGCCGGTGTCAAGGTGACCCAGGTTGAGGCGTCCAGCGGCATGCCTGATGTGAAAAACTCTCAATTTACCGGCAAAACCTTCACCGCCAAAAGCCCATCCTTAACCACTGCCGGTCACGCCACCTCGGTGGGGACGCTCTTTTACGGCAACAGCGGTTCCATTGCCTCCGGGATAACCGCCATCGACTGCTATGATGCCAGTGATTGGCTGGGATGGGGTTTTCTCAGCTCCCAAACTTATACCCCCCTGGCCTCCAGCAGCCGGGTAGCCAACCACAGTTGGATAGCTGGTGATGTGACTACCTCTTCCGCGATCAAATACCTGAGCCGATTGGATTGGGTAATTAACCGGGATGAATATATCAATGTGGTGGGCATGAATAATGGCAGTACCAGTAATGTGCCATTGCTGGGCAGCTCGTTTAACGCCATTGCCGTGGGCCTCAGAGATGGCGCCGCCGCCCGCAACTCCTACCCGTTGACCACCACCCCCACTACTCCGTATGCCTCGGGCAGCCGGACCCGGCCGGACCTGGTCGCTCCAGCCTCTGCCACCAGCTATGCCACTCCAATGGTCTCCGCCGCGGCCGCCCTCCTGGTGCAAGAGGGACACCAGGGCGGCGCCACGCTGTCCAACGACCCGGCGGTGATCTCAACCACCCGGCGCCAGGCGACCCTGGCCAGCGGCCTCCCCGATCCCAGCGATACCGACCTCATCGTGTATAACGCCGAGCGGTCCGAGGTGGTGAAGGCGGCCCTCATGGCCGGGGCCAGCCGCACCAGCCCCAATCTGACCAACAGCGTGACTCCCCAAGGTTATCAAGTCAATACCGCCAATGGGCTGAACAATATTTATGGCGCCGGCGAGCTGAATATCTATAACAGCTACCACGTCATCGCGGCCGGCGAACAGAACAGCCGGGAGGATGACCTGGCCGGCAACGGCGAAATCACGGCGATGGGTTTCGATTACGATCCCTACTTCGGCGGCGCCCAGGGCAGCAACCGCATGGCGTCGTATGTTTTCAAAACCCTCAGTAGCGGCGAGATGTCCGCCTCCCTGGTCTGGAACCTTAACGTCACCGGAGAGACCGCCAGCGGGTTTGACATTTCTGCCACCCTGTACCACCTGGGTCTCTATCTCTACGACGTCACCGCCGGCAATCTCCTGGTCGCGAGTTCGGACAGTTCCGTGGATAACACCCAGAACTTCTGGACTTCCCTGGACAACAACCAGACTTATCAACTAGTCGTCAAGGCCGATTTGGGTCAGGCTGATTTCCTCTGGGACTACGGCCTGGCCTGGGATATCACGGCCACCACCACCCATGCGCCGGTGCCGGCCACAGTCTGGCTCCTGGGCTCCGGCCTGGTGGCGGTTATCGTGCTGCGGCGGAAAAAGCAGACCGCCTGACTTCAGCCCACCGCGTTCCCCGGCTCCGGGCTCCTCCCGGGGCCTTTTTTCTGGCCTGGCGGAATCGGGGCCGGGGACCCCACGCCCCGGCCCCGCCGTAGTTACCTTAGCCGCAGAGGCGTACCGCGGGTCCCAAGGCCTTGAGGCCCTCCCCGCCCGTAGCTGTGGCTACCATCAGGCTGATGCGGCCGCAGCCCCGGGTATACAGGAAGTGCCAGGCGTCTTCCACGGTGAAAAAGCCCTGGGCCGGGGCGACCATCTCCACCCGGTCCGCACTCGCCCCCAAGGCTCGGGCCGCGGGGACAGGGTCGAAGTCTTCCGGCAGCTCGGCGCCGCCCGCCAGGTACACAATCAGGCCATCTTTCATATGATCCTCCAGTGTGTTTTTTGGGGAGGCCATGCCTCCCGGGAGCCGAGCCGCACCCCCTGCTAAGGCCAAAAAAATCCCCGGGTCCGCGAAGACCCAGGGATGGCACCCAGCTTTCTTGATCCCAGGGGGGGCCCAAAGGCATAAGGCCTCGGGCCGGCCAGCCGTCCCCTCCACGGGGCACGCCGGGCCAACCAGATGGGCAGGTCTTCTGACTCCCGGCTCAACCTAATCCCTGCGCCTTCCCATCTCCCTGAGCGGGATACAGTGGCATCTGCAGGTTTCGTCCCCGGTTACAGCGGCGGGACCGTGCCGGACTCGCACCGGCTTCCCTTTGGGCCCGGTTTATCGGGCACCCATCTGCTCTTAGGGGGAATCATAGAAAAACGCTGCTTGCCTGTCAAGGGATAAAAAATTTCTGAAAACTACCCGATTAGAAGCTATAATCTAAGTATCCTCAGACAGGTGGGAGTTACTGTGCCGGGTCAGATTAATTATTTGCGCATGTCCATCACCGACCGCTGCAATCTCCGTTGTTTCTACTGCACCCCCTGGGGGGGCTGGGAGAAACTGCCCTGCCAGGAGATCCTGCGCTATGAGGAACTCCTGCGCCTGGCCGGGGTGGCCGCCAAGGCGGGCATCAAAAAGATCCGGGTCACCGGCGGCGAGCCCCTGGTGCGCCGGGACGCTCTGGGCTTCATCCGCAGCCTGGGCCAGGTCCCCGGCATCGAGGAAGTCTGCCTCACTACCAATGGGGTGAACCTGGCGGAACTGGCCCCTGAGCTCTACGCTACCGGCTTGCGCCACCTCAATCTCAGCCTGGATAGCTTGAACCGGGACCGCTACCGGGAATTCACCGGCTTCGACCACTTCGGCGACGTCATGGCCGGGATCGAGCGGGCCGCGGTCCTCGGGTTCGGCCCCATCAAGATCAACTGCGTGGTGCTCAAAGACCTGAATGACGATGAGTTGGTGGACTTCGCCCTCTTGACCCGGGAGCATCCCTTCCAGGTACGGTTCATCGAGTTCATGCCCACGGTGGATGAAGCGCGCTGGCGCCGCCATTTTCTGCCCATGGCCGAGATCCGCCGGCGGCTGGCCGGGCTGGGCCCGCTGGAAACGGTGACCACCGCGGCCACCGCCGGACCCGCCCGGACTTTCCGGATACCCGGCTTCCGGGGGGAACTGGGCTTCATCAGCTCGGTCAGCGATCATCACTGCCCCACCTGCAACCGCCTGCGCCTCACCGCGGCCGGCCGGCTGCGGCCCTGTCTCTTCGCCGCCTCAGAGCTTGACCTGAAAGGCCCGCTGCGCCGGGGGGCCTCCGACGAAGCCCTGGCCGAGTTGTTCCGGGAGGCCATCCGTCTCAAGGGCTGCGTCTCCCCGGCCCCTTCCCTGGCCTCCCAGCCGTCCTCCCCGAGCATGGTCAGCATCGGCGGCTGAATCGCACTCCTGCCAAATTTTCACCCCACAAAAAACTTAACGTTTTCCCCCCCGGGAGGGTATATAATAATAGGATTATATGCATGGAGAATTACTCATGAAGCTGAGTATCGTCATCCCGATTTACAATGAAAAAGACACCCTGGAAGAGATCTTTCGCCTGGTCCAGGCGACCCCTTACGACAAGGAGATCATCGCGGTGGACGACGCCTCCACCGACGGCTCCCGGGATATCCTGGGTCGGCTCATCGAACGTTATGACAACGTCAAGGCCTTTTATCACCAGCAGAATCAGGGCAAAGGCGCGGCCCTGCGCACCGCTTTCGCCCAGGTGACCGGGGACGTGGTCATTATCCAGGACGCCGACCTGGAATACCGTCCCGTCGATTACCCCTCCCTGCTGGAGCCCATCGAACAGGATGCGGCCGACGTGGTGTACGGTAGCCGGATGGTAGGCGGCCGGCCCCACCGGGTCCTGTTTTTCTGGCATTACATGGGCAACCGGGCGGTGACCACGCTCTCCAACATGTTCACCAACCTGAATCTGTCCGACATGGAAGTGGGCTACAAGGTCTTTAGGGCTGAGGTTTTAAAGGACATCCACATCAAGTGCGAACGGTTCGGGGTGGAGCCGGAACTCACCGCCAAGATCGCCAAAAAGCGCTGGCGCATCTATGAGGTGCCCATCCAATATCATGGCCGGGACTACGCCGCCGGGAAAAAGATCACCTGGCGGGACGGCCTCGCCGCCATCTACCATATCGTCCGCTTTAAATTCACGGATTAAGCCGGGCGCCACCCGGGCCGGGATCAATTTTCCGCAGGCCCGCCGCGTGCTGCAAAGAACATGACCACGAGTAGAACCTGGCGACACTGGTTGGTGAGGTTGATCCTCGGCCTCTGGGGCCTGCAGATCCTCTGGCTGGTCTGGCACTTCGCCCCGGAGGCGGGAGACCTGGGCCGAAAACTGGCCCAGGGGCAGGTGGGCGCCGCCATCCGCCAGGAAGAGCCACTCTACCAATGGGCCGGCGCCCTCAAGACCATCATCCCGCCCTCCGCCACTTATATCTTCCTGGATGATTACTCTACAGGCAAAGAAATCGAAGTGCGGTATTTTATGGCGCCCCGGCGGCATATCCTCCTGGCGCCGGATATCCCCGCCGGCTTCCTCTTCTATGCCCTGCACCAGGAAGACGCCGCTTTCCTCCTGATCCGGGAAGGCCATAAGCCGTTGGGTCCCGGGGCCCAGGCCGCGCTGCACGCCCCGCCGTTCCATCAGCTAAACCTGCCGGGGCCGGGACTGGCCTTCCGGGTGGACCCCCGGCGCCTGCCCTGGGGGTTCTATGATTGAGTCCGCCGTGGCCCTGCTGCGCCTGCTGTTGGGGCTGGGAGGCGTCTTTGTCCTGGGCTACGCCTGCCTGGTGATGCTAGTCCCCCGGCCCCGGGATTTCACCTGTGGAGAACGCCTCGCCTTCAGCTTTGGGGTGGGCGTCCTGCCCCTTACCCTCTGGATGCTGGCCCTGACCTGGTGGGGACGTCCCTTCAGCCTGGGACTGATCGCGGGACCGCCCCTGGCCCTGGCCGCGTTGCTGCTCTTGACCCCCCGGGGGCGCACCGCGCTCCGGGCAGAGATCCGGGGGCTAAGGTTCCGCCGGCCGCGCCTGGCCGGATGGGACTGGCTCTTCCTGGGGCTCTTGGCGCTGGTCTTCCTTTACGCCGTGCCCCGGGCCGCCCTTTATCCCGTCTGGGCCTGGGATGCCGTAGCCATCTGGGGCTGCAAGGCCAAGATCTTTTATGCCGCCCGGGGCCTGGATCTGGCCTGCATTGACGCCCATAACTATTACCCCAACCTCGTCCCCCTGCTCTTGAGCTACCTCTACTTTTGTCTCGGCCAGGTGAACGATTACCTGGTCAAGGCGGTTTTTCCCCTCTGGGGCGGGCTGCTCCTGACCCTGCTGCACTCCCTGGCCCGCCGGCTGGGCCTGAGCCGGCGCCAGGCCCTGGGTCTGACCACGTTTCTGGCGCTGAACGGCACGGTCTTCATCGTGCACCTCTATATCGCCTACGCCGACCTGCTCCTGGCCTTCTATGCCCTGGGCGGGGCCGGCCTCCTCTACCTGTGGCTGGCTAACCATGCGCCCCGGGGCAGCCTGAACCTGGCGGCCTGCTGCCTGGCGGGCCTGGCCTGGTGCAAGTATGAGGGCCCGCCCCTGGCCGCCACCCTGATTCTGGCCGCCGGGCTCACCCTCATCTGGTTGCGCCCCGGCCGCTGGGTCCGGCGTCTGGTCCACCTGGCCGTGCCCCTGGCCGGGCTGGCGGCCGGCTATCTCCCCTGGCGGCTGTTCATGGCTCAGCAAAGCCTGGAAATCGGCTCCGACCACATCCAAAGCTTTTATCCGCACCAGATGGTCCAAGCCGTCGGCTATCTGCTCAGCGGCCTGGCCAACCCTTTTTATTTCGGGTTTCTCTGGCCGGCCCTGGCCCTGGCCCTGATCTTTTCCGGCCAAAGCCTGTGGCGCTCGCCCCGCCTCTTCCTGGCCCTCTTCGTGGGGGGAAATCTGGCGGCCATCATCCTGGCCTACGCCGTGGCGCCCACCGCCCCGTCCGAGTTCCCCGCCTACGTCCGGGCCACCCTGGACCGGCTGCTCCTGCACATCGCGCCTGCGGCCAGCCTGCTCTTGGCCCTGGGCCTCCAGGACGCTGACCCCGTTCCGGCCGCCCCGCGCCCCGGCCCAACGGATTAATCGCCCTGTCTTTGGTGGCACATCGCGGCCTTCAGGCCGCAACCAAACTAAAAAATTGCGGGCGTTTTCCTCTTGTTGTAAGTTTCAGGTTTACGAGGACCAAAAAACTTACCAGCAGAAAGGAAAACGCCTTGAAATCCTTTATACAGAAACAT
>JALNYP010000055.1 GCA_023229795.1 Syntrophobacterales bacterium | reverse complement strand
CCGGCGCGGTGTTGGCCACCCTGGATACGGTAGTGCCGGCTTCCGACGAAATGAACTGCAATGTCTGTCATGCTACCGGCGGCCAGGCGGCCAATGCCGCGACCACGAGCAAATACAAGGTTACCCAACCCTGGAGCACCAATGCCGACGCGGCTCTGCAAGTCAAAGACAACGTCATGATCCTGCATGACGCCGTCAATAAGACCACGCTGTACGCCAACCAGCCGGTGCTCTGCGCTTCCTGCCACTATTCCGCAGCCCTGGACCTGGAAAATGCGGGACCTCAGGGGGCCCAGGCCGGCCATAAGTATCTGTCCCGGGCCATGCATCAGCGGCACGGCCTGACCGTGGCCGGCACGGCGCCGGATGCCACGCACCCGGGGATTGTCAATGGCGCGACCACCGACGCCTGTTATCAGTGCCACCCGGGCGCCACGACCAAGTGTCTCAGGGGGGCCATGGCCACCGCGGGCCTGAGCTGTCAGGATTGCCACGGCGGCATGTTGGCCGTGGGCGGTTACTATAACCTGAAGTCCGGCAGCCAGCGCCAACCCTGGAAGGACCTGCCCAAGTGCCAGTCCTGTCACACCGGGGATGCGGTGAACAATCAGGGCAGCGCCCTGATCCAGACCAAGGCGTACTCTACTACCGACCCGGCCGCCACCCCGATCTTGGCGGCGAACAAGCGGTTCGCCGAGGGGGACACGACGCTCTACCGCCTCAGCCTGGGGCACAACGGCATGGCCTGCGAGGCCTGCCACGGCAGTCCCCATGCCATCTGGCCGACCCGGGCCGGGACCAATGACAATATTACGGCTACCCAGATCCAGGGCCATGACGGGATCATCGTGGAATGCACCGCCTGTCACGGCACGGGCATGAAGCTGACGATGAACGGCCCCCATGGGATGCATAACGTCAACGATCCCAACTGGAACATGAGCCACGAAGACTTCGCGGAGAAAAACAAGGATAGTTGCCGGGCCTGCCACGGGACCAAAGGGCAGGGCACGGTCTTGTCCGAAGTCAAGGCCGACCGGACGCTCCAGGGAGATGATCGCCGCACGGTAAAGTTGACCAAGGGCACCGCGGTCAGCTGCAATCTGTGCCATGAAAATAAGCTGTAGGTGTTTAACCCCGAAACATTAACCTCGAAACACCTCGGTTGCGTCCTCTCAATTTTCGGCCAGGAAGTTGAGAGGACCACCCGGGGCTGTCCCGGGGCGAAATCATCATCGGAATAAAATAGGGGCGGGTTTGAAACCCGCCCCTACGTTATTTGGGGGTGATTGAAATGGGCCGCGGCTCAGCAGATGCGCGGCAGCAGGTCTCCGGACGGCGGGTCCAGGATGCGGGAGGTGCCGATGACGGTCCGGACCTGCACCCGGCCGGCGGGGGCGGCGCTTACCTGGCCGATGATGCGGGCCTCATGGCCGTACGGGGATTGCTGCACCAGGGCCAGGGCCCGGTCGGCGTCTGCCGGGGCCACGATGATGAGCATCTTGCCTTCGTTGGCCACCTTAAAGACATCCAGACCCAGGGCTTCGCAGGCCGCGGCCACCGCGGGCGCCACCGGCACCCGGGCTTCATGGATCTCCATGGCCACCTGGGATTGGCGGGCGATTTCGTTCAAGGCCGAGGCGATACCGCCCCGGGTGGGGTCCCGCATGGTGTGGACCTCGATGCCTGCTTCCAGGAGGTTCAGGACCAGCCCGGTAAGGGGCGCGGCGTCGCTGGCAATGGCTTCGCCGTCCAGGAGCTTTTCCCGGGCCAGCAGCACCGCGGTGCCATGATCCCCCACCGAGCCGGTGAGGAGGATGGCATCGCCTGCGGCCGCGGCGATCCCGGAGACTCCCGGCCGCAGCACCAGCCCCACCCCCGCGGTGGTGATGAAGACCTTGTCCGCGGAACCCTTGGGCACCACCTTGGTGTCCCCGGTGACGATGGCCACCCCGGCTTCGGCCGCGGTGCGGTTCATGGAGTCGGCGATGGCTTCTAATATCGCGATTTCCAGGCCTTCCTCCAGGATAAAGGACGCGGATAACATCAAGGGCCGGGCTGCGGCGGTGAGCAGATCATTCACCGTGCCCGCCACCGCCAGCCGGCCGATGTCGCCGCCGGGAAAAAACAGGGGATCCACCACGAAAGAGTCGGTGGTGAAGGCCAACTGATGGGATTCCAGGAGGAAGGTGGCGCTGTCGTCGCCCACCCGGTTGGGGTCGCCGAACCGGGCCAGGAAGACCTCGTCAATGAGCGCGGTCATCTCCCGCCCGCCGGCGCCGTGGCTTAAGAGTATACGTGACATAAAGGAATGTTCCTTTCGGGATGGTGAAGGGAGGACTGGGGGAAAAAGGTGAAAAGGCGAAAGGGCGAAGAGGTTAAAAGAAATAAAATTCTCATCACTTCCCTCCCTCTTCCCCTTTTCCCCTTTTCGCCCCCCCTCACCTATCTTTCGTACCGGTACGCTGCGGCGCAGGCGCCCTCGGAGGAGACCATGCAGGGGCCCAGGGGCTGGGCCGGGGTGCAGGCCTGGGCGAACAGGGGGCAGCCCAAGGGGCGCAGGACGCCCCGCAGCACTTCGCCGCAGCGGCAGGCGGAGGGCGGCGGCGGGGTGAGGTGTTCCCACACCCGGGGAAAGCGCGCCCGGGCGTCGAAGCGGGCGTAAGTCTCGCGAATCCTGACGCCGCTGCCGGGAATGACGCCCAGACCCCGCCAGGGGGCGTCGTCCGGGACAAAGACCTCGGCCAGCAGGTCCCGGGCCCGGGGGTTGGCCGGGACCTGAACCGCCCGGGTATAGACGTTGTCCACCGTGGGTTTCCCCACTTTGATTTGCCGCAGAATCGATTCCACCCCCAGGAGCACGTCCACGGGCTCGAAGCCGGTGACCGCACAAGGCAGGCCGAATTGGGCGGGGATAAAATCGTAGGCCTCGGCCCCGATGATGGTGGTGACATGGCCGGGGCACAGCAGCCCCGAGACCCGCACTTCGCCGCTGGCCAACAGCGCCTGAAGCGCCGCGGGCATGGTCTTGTGGACGCACCAGACGGAGAAATTCTCGAGGCCGTAACCGGCCGCGGTCTTGATAGCCAGAGCGGTGGCGGGCATGGTGGTTTCGAAGCCCACGCCGAAGAAAACCACCTGTTTCGCCGGAGTCTGCCGGGCCAGCTCTACCGCATCCAGGGGGGAATACACCACCCGCACGTCGGCTCCCTGGGCCCGCAGGCCTTCCAGGGAGGTCCGGGTGCCGGGGACCCGGAGCATGTCGCCGAAGGAGACCAGGACCGTATCCGGTTCCTGGCCCAGGGCCAGGAAGGCGTCCAGGTCGATTTGGTCGGTAACGCACACCGGGCAGCCGGGACCTGAAATCAGCTGCACTCCGGGCGGCAAGAGGGACTTGAGCCCGAAGCGGGCCACCGCCATGGTATGGGTGCCGCAGACCTCCATAATGGTGGCGGGGCCGGCGGCGAGGGCCGCCAGGCGCCGGGCCAGGTCTTGGACCAGGGCTTGGTCCCGGAATTCGTCAATAAACTTCATCGACCAGTTCCCTGATCAGCGAGAGGGTTTCCTCGGCATGCTCGGCGTCCACCCGGGCGATGGCCAGCCCGGCGTGAATGAGCACGTAATCACCCAGGACGGCCTCGGGGAGCAAATCGAGGCGCACCTGGCGGGTTACCCCGTCTACTTCGGCCACGGCCGCGACCCCGTCGATTTCAATGAGACGCATGGGAATGGCTAAACACATAAGATTTAACCTTGATATAAGAGGTTAGGATCGATTTTCCGGCCCTTTGAGAAACTTGCGTAAGCGTTCCAACGGTTTTTTTATCACCGGGATGCGGGTTTCCAGCCATTGAACCAGCCGGTCAATCAAAGGAATATCGATGGAAAGCAACAAGGCCCCTAAAGCCAGGAACAGCCAGCCCTGCAGGATGGGAAGAATAAGCCCGGGTATGCCCAGCAGAATCAATATCAACCCTAAAGAAATACGAATGATCCGACGCATATGCCGATTCTCCGAAAACCCGCTTCAGGTATCTTAATAGATAATTGGCTTAAGGGCATCTTTTCCTTGGCTGGCCTTAGTTTTTGCTTCCACTTCATTTTAACCCATATTTCAGGGGGATGGGAGGGAAGTTTGAGAGCAGGGCAGGGGAAGCCTTATAAATCCCTGGTCCTCTGCTCAAAAGTCCTATTTCATATATTCTCTTTTCAGCCGCGCCGCGGCCACGGCTACCTGGCCCAGGGCGATGGAGCCGTCGTTGGGCGGCGTTAAGGTATGGCTGAGGACCTCAAAGCCCTGCGCTTCCAGGGTGTGCTTGAGGCCGGTGAACAACAGGGCGTTTTGAAAGGCTCCGCCGGACAGGACCACCGTGTTGAGGCCGGTGCGGTCGCGCAGCAACTTGCAGGCGTCCGCCAGGAGCCGCACCACGGAATTATGGAAGCGCCCGGCGATGGCGGCCGGGTCCACGCCAGCGTGGTAATCAGCCAGGACGCCGCCGAAGACGGCCAGGGTGTCAGGGATTAGGAGGTCTCCCGCGGTTTGGATGGACGCGGGGTAGGAGCCCTCGGCGTCTTCAGCCGCGGCCATCTCCAGTTCCATGGCCGGCTGGCCTTCGTAGGTCCGGGTGCGGCAGATGCCCAGGGCCCCGGCCACTGCGTCGAAGAGGCGGCCGGCGCTGGAGGTGAGAGGCGAATGGAGCCCCTCGGCCAGTTGGCGCCCCAAGATGCGCTCTGCCAACGGGCTGAAGGTCAGGCCCAGCCGCCGGGCCTGGGTGAGAAAATCGTCCCCGAAGAGGGCGTAGAGATAGGCCGCGGCCATGCGGCCCGGGTCTTTGACCGCGGCATCCCCGCCGGGGAGGCGCACCTGGGCGAAATGGCCCGCCCGGGTATAACCGGCCAGGTCCGCGACCAGGAGTTCCCCGCCCCAGATGGAGCCGTCGGGGCCGTAACCGGTGCCGTCCAGGGCCAGGCCGATGGCCCGGCCGGTGCGCCGGTTTTCGGCCAGACAGGCGGCGATGTGGGCGTGATGGTGCTGGACCCCCACCAGCCTGACCCCGGCCAGCCCCTGGGCATAACGGGTGCTGAGGTAAAGGGGATGGAGGTCATGGGCGACAATGGCCGGGTCCTGGCGGCAGAGGCCCTTAAAGTGGGCGATGGCCTGTTGATAATAGTCGAAGGTCTCGGCGCTGTCCAGGTCGCCGATATGCTGGCTGAGAATGGCAACGCCGTGGGCGGCCACGCAGAAAGTGTTCTTTTGCTCGGCCCCCACGCCCAGGATGGGCTCCGTGTCCAGGGGCAGGTAAATCGGCCCGGGCACCAGGCCCCGGGCCCGCCGAAGGGGGATGGCGGCGGAGGCGCTGACGGGGCGGACCACGGAGTCGTCGCAGGCCACCTGAATGTCCCGGTCGTGCAGGAGAAAGGCGTCGGCCAGGCCGGCCAGTTTGCTTAAGGCCGTGTCGTTATCGTAGACCAGGGGCTCTTCGCTGAGATTGCCGCTGGTCATAACCAGGGCGGCCGGGGCGTGCTCCAGGAGCAAAAAATGCAGGGGGGTGTAGGGCAGCATCAGGCCCAGGAACTTGTGACCCGGGGCCACGTGGGGTGAGAGAGGGCAGTCCCGCCTTTTGCTGGCCAGGACAATGGGCCGCTCCCGGGAGAGCAACAGCGACCTGTCCTGATCCCCCAGGCGGCACAGGCGCTGGGCTGCGGCCAGATCCCGGACCATGACCGCGAAGGGCTTGGCCACCCGGCCTTTGCGCGCCCTAAGGGCCAGGACCGCGTCGTCCCGGCGGGCATCGGCGGCCAGATGAAAGCCGCCCAGACCTTTGACGGCGACGATCTTGCCGTCGTGCAGCAGCCGGCCGGCCGCAGGGATGGCGTCTTCATCCAGGCGCCGGCCGCCGGCTTCCAGCCAGACCCGGGGGCCGCAGACCGGGCAGGCGGTGGGTTCGGCATGAAAGCGCCGGTCTTCGGGATTCTCGTACTCCGCCCGGCAGCGGGGACACATCTCGAAGCGCGCCATGGTGGTTTGGCGGCGGTCATAGGGCACCTGGCGGATAAGGGTAAAGCGGGGGCCGCAATCGGTGCAGTTGGTAAAGGCGTAGCGGTAACGGCGGTTTTCGGGATCGCTGATGTCGGCCAGGCAGGCGTCGCAGGTGGCCACGTCCGCGGGGATCAAGGCCTCGGTGGCGGGCACTTGTTGGCTTTCCCGGATGGCAAAGCCGGCGTCGCCCTGGGGCGGCGCGTCGCGGCTCACCACTGCGTCGATGCGGGCCAGGGCCGGAGCCTCGTGCTCCAGGCGGTCAATAAAGCTGGCCAGGCTGGCGGGGGGGCCTTCGATCTCGAGTTCCACGCACCGGGAGGTATTGCAGACCCAGCCGGACAGGTGGTGCAGCCGGGCCAGCCGATAGACAAACGGCCGGAAGCCGACGCCCTGCACCACGCCGGTCACCTGCAACCGTTTTCGGGCCACTGTCTCGGGAACCGCCATCGGCCGCTTTATCGGGGAAAACTCCTTGAGCTTGAGACTGAGTGCTTCTAGACAGTAAAAGTATAACAAATTTTCAGCAGATAGGGGGGATTTGGAAACGTTCAAGGTTCAAAGTTCAAGGTTCAAAGTTGGGGGAGGATATAAATCTGAGGTGGCGGGCGGGGACGCCCGCCCTACCAAGTGTTTATTTGAAGGCCCTGATCTCCAGGATGCCGTTGTTGCAGGAGAACTTCAGACGCTGGCGGGCATGGGGGCCGGGCAGGAGCACCTCTTTATAGTAGCGGCGCTGATCCCGGCTGGCGCTGATGGTCAGGAGATCCTCTTTGAGGCTCAGCTTGATATCCTGGCGGGTGATGCCGGGCAGTTCGGCGAGAATCATGGTAAAGCCGGCCTCTTCCAGGATGTCGATGAGAGGCTCCCGAATCTCCTGGACCGGGACTTCCACCCGGGGCTTGGGGTTGCCATCATTTTTGTGGTCCTGGCAGTCCGCGAGTTCATCGAGTCCGAAGGAAATGGAAAAACCGGTGCTTATCATAGTTCTCCAGCCGCAGGCGAGTCAGTAAGCTTGAGGCCCGGCTCAAGCGGATTGATATGTTAAGGTAAATTAACACCCAAGGCATCTTGGTGATGATAGCCTTTAATTAATATTAACCTCTGAGTAATCTTTCAAAATCCGTGCCAGGGAAGACGCCGGAAGCGCGCCACCGGGCCGGACCCACGATTAGCAAGGATTACCGGGAAAAACGAGGGATTTGCAGTCCTGGGTCGGGGCGGCAAATCAGGATCGGAACGCGACCGTGTGTTCACGCGGCTTAACATGCGGCCAGCCGATGGAGAAAGCCTGAATCTTTGGGGAAATTATGTTAATATTAAACCATGGATAGTCTCCAGTGTTCGGCAGGTCTGGCAGAGGTGGACCGGGCCGCGCCATTCCCGCGGCCTACCCTAGGAAACCTCGTCCGGCTCTGTCCCCCAAAGGAGAAATGATTTGGAGAAACTGAATGAAGTCGAAATTTTGCTAGTAGAAGATAACCCCTACGACGCGGAGCTCACCCTCAGGGCTCTGAAGAAAAAGGGGCTGGCCAATAAGGTGTTAGCTTTTCCGGATGGGGTTGAAGCCCTGGACTTTCTCTTCGCTACCGGGACTTATGCCGGACGGAACCTGGCGGCCCGGCCCAAGGTCATTTTCCTCGATTTAAAGCTCCCCAAGATCAACGGTCTGGAAGTGCTCCAAAAAATCAAGGATGATGATCGGACCAAAACGATTCCGGTGGTGATCCTGACTTCTTCCCAGGAGGAGTCGGATATTGTCAGGAGCTACAACCTGGGAGTCAACAGCTACATGGTCAAGCCGGTGGACTTTGACAAGTTTTTTCAGGTGGTGCAAGAAATCGGACTCTACTGGCTCTTGTTGAACAAAGTTCCGAACTGAGTTCAAGCCTGGTGACTGCAGCGAGGCGGCGGGCTTCCAACCCGAGGAAGAATCAATCATGGAGCGGTCTTTACGCATTTTAATCCTGGAAGATATGGACAGTGACGCGGAGTTGATGATCTATGAATTGCGTCAGGCCAAGATTGCCCACTCCTACCGGCGCGTTATCGATCGAGAACAATTCATCGCCGCTCTCCAGGAAGATAAGCCGGATCTGATCCTGTCGGATTTCCACCTCCCGAGTTTCGACGGCCTCGGGGCCCTGTCGCTGGCCCAGTCCCTCTGTCCCGACGTGCCCTTTATCTTTGTTTCCGGGGCCATGGGGGAAGAAGTGGCCATCGAATCGTTGAAACAAGGGGCCACGGATTACGTCCTCAAAGACCGCCTGACCCGATTAGTTCCCGCGGTGCGGCGGGCCCTGCGGGAGGCCGAGGAGCGCCGGGAGCGCCGGCAGGCCGAGGTTGCCTTACGGGAAAGCGAGCAACGCTACAGACTCCTCCTCAAAAACATCCCGGCCGTGGTGTATAAAGGCTATCGGGATTGTGCGGTGGATTTTGTCGATACGAAGGTGGAAGAACTCACCGGCCACCCCAAGGCCAAATTCGATACCCGGCAACTGAAATGGTCGGATTTGTTGGTCTCCGAAGATCGCCAAAGATTTAAACAGGCGTTTGTGGATGGACTGAACACGTCCAAATCCTACATCCGGGAATACCGCATCCGCAAAAAAGACGATAGCCTCATCTGGGTCCAGGACCGCGGCCAGATCATGTGCGATTCGGACGGCCAGGTGGACTACATCAGCGGGGTGTTTTTCGACATCACCGAACGCCGCCAGGCCGAAGAAGCCGTAATGCAGGCCTCCGCCTATGCCCGGAGCCTGATCGAAGCCAGCCTCGATCCCCTGGTGACCATCAGCCTGGCAGGGAAGATCATGGATGTGAATCAGGCCACCGAAACGGCGACCGGGGTGGCGCGGGCTGAGCTCATCGGTACGGATTTTTCGATTTACTTCACGGAACCGGAGAAGGCCCGGGAGGGTTATCAATTAGTCTTTTCCCAGGGGGCGGTGCGGGATTATCCTTTGGCCATCCGGCACGTGTCGGGCCGCATCACCGATGTCCTGTACAATGCCACGGTTTACCGGGACGCCGCGGGCGAAGTGCACGGAGTCTTTGCCGCCGCCCGGGATATCACGGAGCGCAAGCGGGCCGAAGAGGCCCTCCGGGAATCCGAGCAGCGGCTGCGCTTCCTCAGCAACCAGCTCTTGACGGCCCAGGAAGGGGAACGGAAGCGGATTTCCATGGAGCTGCACGACGAACTGGGGCAAAGCCTGGCCGTCTTGAAGCTCCAAATCCGGGCCATTGAGCGGGCCCTGGGGGACGAACAGCAGGACTTGAAGCTAAGCTGCCGGGATTTGCTCAGTTACCTGGACGGCGTGATCGACAATGTCCGCCGGCTCTCCCGGGATTTGAGCCCCTCGGTCCTGGAAGACCTGGGCCTGCAGTCGGCGTTGAAATACTTGATTAACAGGTTTAATGAGCACTATACGGTCACCCATGCCTTCGAGGTGGAGGAATTGGACCACCTGTTCCCGTCGGAGGCCCAGATTATCATCTACCGGATTTTCCAGGAATGCCTGACGAACATCTCGAAACACGCCGGGGCCACCGAAGTAGCCATAGCGATCAAGAGAGGCGATGGCGCCATCGCCATGATTTTGGAGGACAACGGCTCGGGATTCGACCCCGTGAAGGTTGCGGCCTACCGGGCCGCGGGCCGGGGCCTGGGGTTGGCGGCCCTGGATGAACGGACCCGGATGCTGGGGGGGAGACTCGAAATCCGGAGCCAGCCGGGACAGGGCACCAGAGTGACCTGCATTATTCCCGTGGTTCCGTCCCCAGGGTCAGGTGAGGCTGCATCCTGGTGAGGGAACTTGCTACAGGCGGCGCAGGTCAATTCACTTTCTCCTCCCAAGAGGGGATGTCATGGTTAGATTCGGGAAGATCTATATTTCTCGTCTCTTCCCCCACAGAATTGATTTATCTTTGAAAAAAATAGCAATTTCAGATTATTTTATGGTAGCATGGGTTGCTCACCTTTCCTGTCGCGGAGCCTGAAGGAGGAGTGCAATGGAGAGCCCTTTCAGAATCTTCTTGGCCGATGACCATGTGATGTTTCGCCGCGGGGTCAGGAGCATGATTCAAGGGATGAAAGGTGTGGAAGTCGTGGGAGAAGCCAGCGACGGCCTCGAACTCTTGCGGCTTTTGCAGGAAGTTAATCCCGATCTGGTCATTATGGATATCTCTATGCCCAACCTGCGGGGACTGGAGGCCACCCGGGAGATCAAACTCATCAATCCCGAGGTGAAAGTGCTGATCCTGACGATGCACAAGGACCGGGAATATCTCTATCATGCTTTGACGGCCGGCGCCGAGGGCTATCTGCTCAAGGAAGACGCCGACGGGGAGTTGATTTCGGCCATCCAGACGCTGCGCAAAGGCGGCACCTTCATATCGCCGCTGTTGTCCACTCAAATGGCTGATATCTTTGTGGATAAATTTCGCCCCGGCGGCGAGCCTCTGACCGCCCCGGAAGAACCCCTCACCGTCCGGGAACGGGAAATTATCAAGCTGATTGCGGAAGGGAAATCCAGCAAGGAGATCGGGGAACTGCTCTTTATCAGCAGCCGGACGGTCCAGCATCACCGCGCCAACATCATGAGAAAATTGGACATCAAGAAGACCGCCGACCTGGTGAAATACGCCATCCAGAAGGGTTATGTCATGGCCATGGCTCACTGAGGGCCGCAGGCGTCCTTGAGAACAGCCCCCTTACCCGCACCCTATCCTCTCGCCGGCCCTTGAGCCGGGTCAACGTTTTCCCCACAAATGGTCAAAATGACCATGGGGAAATGAACACTCCCGTTATAGAACCTACCTCCGTTTTATTCTATCCTGCGACAATCCCAAATCGGTTCGGAGTCTAGATTTTATTCTGGATCGTTTCCTCACTTGCCCCGGGGTTGGCGCTGCCGATCGCTCCGGGCCTACCATCAGCCGACCACGGCGGCCATTCCCGGCCCAGGGGCGCTAAGGCTCAGGAGCCGGGTCCCCGCGGCTATTGCCGGCGCGGTCGAAATTCATGTTTTCAGGTTTTTATACCGATTCTTTAAAAATATTCTTTATGTGACCACCTCCTTAAAGGGCGAAACGAAATTTATTGAGATAAACGCACGGCGACCTGGAGCCTGAGGCGGAAAATATTTTTACCAGAGGTCTGCACAAGGCAACAATAGGTATTTTTACCCATGGATAAATGGGTACTAATGCAGATTTATTTCCCCTGGCCGATCCGTTACGTTCATATCCAGCAAATATCCGGTCTGAGCCCCCGGCTCAGACGCCTGCTGGAGAAAAACCATGGATCGTCCGTATCGCATCGTCTTGGCCGACGACCACATCCGGTTTCGCCGGGAAATGCGCAAGATCCTCGAAGAAATTCCCGACATCGAAGTAGCGGGAGAAGCCGGCGATCGTCAAGAACTGTTCGACCTTCTGGAACTATGCTCTCCGGAAATGGTGATCATGGATCTATTCATCCCCGATCTTCGGGCCGAGGAAGGCACCAAACTGATCAAGTCACGATATCCGGAGACCAAGGTCTTGATCACGGTCATGGATCATGAAAAGGAATACCTCTTTCACGGGCTGGAGGCCGGAGCCGAAGGGGTCTTGCCGAAACAACACGTAGCGGGGCACATTTTTAAGGCCATCGCCGCGGTGCGCCAGGGAAAAATCTATGTACCGCCCATGGGTTCCGGTTTTCCCGGGACTATTTCGGAAAAGTCCGGAGAATGGGCCGACATCCTGAAAGATCCGATAGGTAGTTTTACCTAGCCTGAAATAGGCAGTTTTGCGGATTGACCCTATTACGCTTTATCGAGTTTAATGGCAACGTAACCCAAATCGATTTAATCGTTCACCTGAAAGTCTCCGCACTTACCTCGGCGCAGAGCAAAGGAGCAGACAGATGGCCAGATATGACATTCTGCTGATTAGCGATGGCACTAACCTGTTGCGGACGATAGGCTGGGTTTTGGAATATAAAGGGTTTACGGTCAAGACCACGGCCAGCCCTGAGGCCGCGCTCGAAGCTCTGGTAAAAAAGAACTATGATCTGGTCATTGCCAAGCTCACCACGGAAAATCTGGATGGGCTGGATATATTGAAGCGGGCCAAGCGGCTCAACCCCGAAGTTAAGGTCGTAGTGGTCAGCGGCAATAACGAAATGATTTTCCCCATCGAGGCCTACGAGGTTGAAGTCGATGACTACATCCTGATGCCGGTGAGCCCCACGGAACTGTGGCGGCGGGTGAGCCAATGCCTGGCGGGGCGGGATGTGGTGGACCTCGAACCCATGCAGGTTCCGGCCGAAGTGACCGCGGACTGCAATCAGGCCCGGCCGCAGATGATGTTGATGCTCCACGACATCAGGAGTTCCATGGTTTCCACTTCTGCGGCCTTGAAGCTCCTGGCCCGGGGATCCAGAAGTGAAATGAGCGAGAACGTCGCCGCCAAACTCCATGAGGTTTCCGATCGGGTCAAAGGCATGATCCACATGACGGAGGATTTCATCGGCAAGGCCCTGTCGGAGCCGCGGCCGTCCAGAAAAGAAAAGGACGTCCTCGATTTGACGGAAGACATTGTCGAGCCGGTCCTGACCGAACTGGCCCCGGAAATTCGCGACCACAACATCACCCTCGTGAACCGGCTGCATAACCGCCCGGAAGGGGGCATCCAGGTCAAGGGCAGCAAATTGTGGCTAAAGAGCATCTTCCGTAATCTCATCAATAACGGCATCAAGTATGGCGGCCGCGGCTGCACCATCATGATCGATTTCGAGGACCAGGGGTCTAATTGCCGCCTGAACGTATACAATACCGGCCAGGCGATTCCCGAGGAATACCGTTCCATGCTCTTCTCCTCCGGCCCGGAGTTGCGGAGGTCCAGGAAGGGCCGCCGGGGCATGGGTCTCGGGCTATCCCTCAGCCGGGACATCATCCAGAACCAGGGTGGCGATATCTGGTATGAAGCCAAAAATGACGGCTCCAACTTCGTGGTGTCCTTGCCGCATGTTTGAGCCTGGCGGAGGGTAACCGTCAACACGCTAGGGGACGGCCCTGCGCCCCTGGGAAGCACAACGGGGAATGGCGCGGGGCGAGGGTAGGAGCTCAAGCTCCTGCCCTTTTTTACTGGGTTCTTTCCTGAAAATTGTGCGGCGTTCGTCAGACGGAAGCGGGGGCGGTTGGCGAAATCTTGCGCTGGACGTGATTTTGCCTTGACATCGACGGGATAGATAACTAAAAAGAAACAGTAAAGCGCGTCAGACTTGAGACGGCCCGTGGTCATGGAACCGAATCGGAGCGGGATTCGCCACCGCGCCGTATTTTTCTGACGGCTTTTTCAGGTCCTATGCCGCGGACGGCATGGCCGCCAATTTTCAGGAGGGTTGTCTGAGCATGAAAGTAACGGGAAAGGTAAAGTGGTTCAATGACGCCAAAGGTTATGGTTTCATCAGCCAAGAGGACGGCACCGACGTTTTCGTACATCATACCGCCATCCAGGGGGAAGGGTTCAAGTCGCTGCAAGAGAACCAGGCGGTGGAATTTGAAGTAGTGCAAGGCAACAAAGGACTTCAGGCCCAGAACGTTGTGAAGCTCGGGCGTTAGGGGGTAACCGGGCGCGGCTGGGGGTCCCGGAACCCCGGAGCCGCGCTCCTAGCACCATCCGGCACAGGCAAAGGGGCTTGTCCTGCCGGCCGGCCGCGGCTGCCCGGGAATTCTCCGAAACCGGGCGGCTCCGCCGGAACTTTGCTGATTAGACCTCGTCATCCCGCCCCACCCCTCCGAGACCCGGCCGCCAGAAAAGGATTGACCGGCGCCGCTTTTATGGTTATCTTGTACGCACAAAGGTAAAAGCGCCAGGGGTCTTTTGTATGTCCAAACTTGCCAATTATTTCACCAAGGCTGACCGGAAGAAGCTCTTCTTCGACTATCTCAAGCTCGTCGGGATCCTCGAGATTCTCATCTTTATCGTGGTAGTCCTGTGGGCTTCCGATGATAAGTACCACCGGGTGCAATCCGCCTTTCCGTGGCGGGAATACGTCTTCGTGGCTTTTGCTTTCCCCATTGTCTTCACCTTCCTGATGGGCGTGATCATCACCGGGTTCAATTACTTCCTGGGCGGCGAAGCGGAAGTGAAGGCCGACGACGATGAAACCCCGGTCAACCAGATGGACGTGCTGATCGGGCAGATCAAGCGGCTGCCTTACTTAAGCATCCTCTTTCTGCTCCTGGTGACCGTGTTCGCCCTCTACAACATGAACCATATCATGGCCTGGCTGGGTTCTCTGGGCTATAACACCTTCCGTTTCCTGAGCTATGTCCTGGCCGGACTGGGAGTCATCGTGGTCATTTACATGGTGTTCTTCCTTTTCTTCAAATACCGCCTCAACCATAAACACATGAAGTACCAATATTATTCCGATATTTCCGCCCGGCACGGGCTCATCATCCTGGACGACCACACCGTGCTCCATAAGAACGGCAATCTCCTGGTGCGGGGCCGCCGTTTTCGGGGGCCCAAACAGGTGGGGAACGCCCCCGAGCAACCGGAGTTGTATTCTCCGGAGCAACCCAACCCGAACCAGTTGCCGTTACCCAAACCCTGATGTCCCTGCTGGCCGCGGACCGGGGGGTTGCAACTCCCACCCGGACTTGTCGGATTCTCTTCATGGCTGCACTTCCCCAGGAAGTGCGGCCTTTTTTGCGCCGGATGCCCACCCAACGGCGCCGGGATCTGGGACTGCCGGCCTGGGAAGTGGGCATTGAGGCGGTGGCGGCCCTGTCCGGCATGGGCCGGGCCGCGGTGCGGAGGGCCGGGGAGACTCTGGTGGCGGGCTTACGACCGGCGCTCCTGGTCTCCGTCGGCTTCGGCGGCGCCCTGACCCCGGAGTTGGCGCCCGGGGATCTGATCCTGGGCGAGACCTTCTGGGACTATGACCCGGACACCCGGGAACTCGCGGCAAGGCCGGCCCCGCCGCCGCCTGAGCCTCTGCCGGTTTTCTGCCGCGCCCTTGAGGCCGCGGGGTTCGCCGCGGCCCCCGGCAGCCTGGTCACCACCACGCGTATCATCGCTAAAGGACGGGAGGGCCAGCCCCTCTCTGGTCTGGCCCGGCCGGTGCTGGATTTGGAAACTAGCGTCTTGGCCGGGGTAGCCGCGGCCTGCGGATTACCCTTTTTGAGTCTCAGGGCCATTACGGACATGGGGGAAGAAGAGATTCCCGGATTTCTGCATGGATTGGGGGACCGGCAGGCCGCCGCCGGGGCCGGGGCAGCCTTGAGGTGGCTGGCCGGGGACCTGAGGCGGGCGCGGGACCTGGCGCGTCTCTGGGGCCGCAGCCGCCTGGCCGGCCGAGCCCTGGCCGGGGCCTTGACGGCCCTCTGGCCTTTACTGCTGGCCGCCGGGCGCGATCTTGAGGACCAGCCAGGTTAAGAAGGGGAGATAGATGAAGATCCCCACCCAGCCCAGGCAAGTCTCCCCGATGTTGAAGGTCATGGCCAGGTTGAATCCCAGGATGCCCAGATAGAGACCCGGCCCCAACAGGGCCTGGGAGGGGAAGTCCCGCCGGCCCCAATCCCACCAGGGAGAAGGGGGGATGCGGGCGGCCAGGCGCTGCAACACCCGGATGAGCACCAGGGCCACCAGGAACCAGCCGCCGAAATTGCTCAAGGTGATGCCGAAATAGGTCCCGGAGTCGGGATAGCCGTAGATTTGCCCCAGGAACCAGCGGTACCCCCTGAGGGCCACCGGATCGATGACGATATCCAGGGCTACCATGAGCACCGCGCCCAGGATGACCGGGCGCCACGAACCCTCCGGGGCGGCTGTCTCATTGAGATAGAACCCTTGGCCTTGCCAGCGCCCCGGCGTCAGCGCCACCTGGGCCAGGCAATAGCTGGCATAGGCCAGGAAGACATAGGACAGGGAATCCATGAACGGCACCCCGGCCACCCAGAGCTCCCGGTCCACCGTGGCGGGGATATAGATATATTCTCCGAAGGGAAAGCCGAAGTGAATGGACCAGAACTCCGCGGCCCAGGAGATCAGATAGCCCAAAACCAGAAAGGCCAGGGCCCGGCCGGCCCCCAGACGCCAGGTGGCCAACAGCAGGTAAACCCCTAAAAAAATGAACACGTAGGGCCTGAGCCAGACGGTGCCCGCCAGGAGCCCGAGGACATGGGCCATAATTTCTTTACCTCGTCCGAATGGGTTTTCACCTTATCATAAAGCCGACTCGGGGGTCAACGGCGCGAGGCGCCGGGGTCACCCGGAGATTTGTCGAAATGGCGGAAAAAAGGTATCATAATAAGCATATGAAATTCAGGAGTGCAGTTGCCGCGGGTGGGGCAGGAGGTAGAGCGCAGTGAAGGTGGTTTTGGCACGGACCGCCGGATTTTGCATCGGCGTCAAGCGGGCCTTGGAATTGGTCCTCAAGGCCATCAACGAAAACCACGCCAAGATTTACACCTATGGCCCCCTGATTCATAATCCCCAGGTGTTGGATTTATTGCGGGAACGGGGTATTAAGGTCTTGCAAGTCGGGGAAGACGTGCCGCCGGGCCTGGTGGTGATCCGGGCCCACGGCATTCCGCCCCAGGAACGCAGTCTGCTGGAAGGGGGCGGCGGACCCATCATCGACGCCACCTGCCCCCGGGTGGCTAAGGTCCAGGCCATCATCCGGCGCTGGGCCGCCAGAGGCTATGCCACCCTGATCGTGGGGGATGCCGATCATCCGGAGGTCCGGGGCTTGCTCGGCTATACCGAGGGGCGGGGCTATGTGGTCTCCACCTCCCAGGACGCGGCGGCCTTGCCGGACCTTAAAGATCTGATCGTGGTGGCCCAAACCACCCAGAGCGAAAGCCATTTCGAGGCCCGGGTCCGGGACATTACCGCCCGGTTTCCCCAGGCCCAAATCTTCAATACGATCTGCGACGCCACGGCCTCCCGCCAGGCTGAAGTCCAGGAATTGGCCCGGCAAGCTGAGGCTCTGGTGGTGGTGGGCGGCCGCAACAGCGGCAATACCCAGAGGCTGGTGGAGATCTCCCAGGCCACCGGCATCCCCACCTACCAGGTGGAGACCGAGCAGGAACTGGATCTGGTGGAGATGAGCCGGTATCAGACCGTGGGCGTGACCGCCGGGGCCTCGACGCCGCACTGGCTCATCAGCAACGTGGTGAACACCTTGAAACATGCCTGGGCTTTTCGCCCCGGCTCCTGGACCAACTACCTGTACCGCGCCTGGCGGTTTTTCCTCAAGTCCAACTTATACGTGGCCACCGGCGCCGGTTCCCTCAGCTACACCTCCTCTTTGCTGCAGCAGGTGGAGCCCCAGTTCACCTATTTTTTCGTGGCGTTTTTCTATGTCTATGCCATGCACCTGCTCAACCATTTTACCGACAAGGCCTCCAAACTCAACGATCCGGTGCAGACCATGTTTTATGGCCGCCACCGGCGATTTCTCTTGGTCACCGGCGGACTCTCGGCCTTCATGGCTCTGGCCCTGGGGGCCTACCTGGGGCTGCTGCCCTTCATCTTTGTCCTGGTCATGAGCAGTATCGGCCTGACGTACAGCTTCAAGATCATCCCGGACCGCGTGGCCCGGATGACCGGCATCACCCGGCTCAAGGAGATTCCGGGCTCCAAGACCATGTTCACCGCAGTGGCCTGGGGCGTGCTGGCCGCCCTCATTCCGGTGGTGTGCTCCGATCAGGGATCTTCGGGCGCCACCGCCATCGCCTTCTTTTTCGTAGCGGGCATGATCTTTATCCGTTCGGGCCTGTTCGAAATCATGGCCATTGAAGGGGACCGGGTGGTGGGCAAGGAGACCTTGGCCATCGCCCTGGGCAAGGAGCGCACCTTAAACCTCTTATGCATCGGTTCCCTACTGTTTATCGGTATGTTGCTGGGGGCTGCCTGGGCCGGGGTCATTCCCTCCCTGGGCTATGTCCTGAGCCTGTCCGGCGTCTATATGCTGGGCTATCTCCTCCTCTACCGCCGGTTTATGATGGAATCGAGCCTGCTGCTGGAATCCATGGTGGAAGGGAATATGATCCTGGCCGGGATTCTGGCCTTTCTCTGGGACCCTTATAACTTTATTCTTTAAGGGCTGAGCCGCAACCTCCGGCCAGCTTTCTGCCCCGCCAACCATGAGTCCGGCGCGGCAACCTCTAGTCCTCGCCGGTATAAAAAAGCAGGGCCCCCGGACCCTGCCTTGAGAACCAGCAATCAGACCCGGTTAATATTAATTTTATGGAGGTTGAGGCCGGACCGCGGAAAAACCGTTCGAATAGTGCGAAAGACGCGCTTGGAGGACGGGTTACTTCGGTCCCCGCATGGGCCGGCGCTGGCGCCCTTTGAGGAAGAGGCGGAGGGGCGCGTAGGTCAGGCCCAGCTTTTCCCGCAACTGTTTGACGACGTAGCGGCGGTAGTGGTCGGGCACCCCCTGGGGCTGGTTGACGAAGGCGATGAAGGTGGGAGGATGGATCTCGGCCTGGGTGAGGTAGTAGAACTTGACGGGCCGGTCCCGATAGCGGGGCGGGGGGGTCCGGCCGGTGATCTCGGCCAGGAGGCGGTTGAGCTCGCCGGTACCCACCCGGGAGGCGGTCTGGGTATGAATTTCCTTAATCAGGGGAAAGACTCGCCTCAGGTTGTAGCCGGTCAAAACGGACACGGGCAGCACCGGGGCATAGGCCATGAACTCCAGTCCCGAGGTGGCCTTTTCCAGGAGAGTTCGGGCCTCTTTGAAGTCATGCCGCACCAGGTCCCACTTGTTGACCAGCACCAGGCAGCCCTTGCCCTGGTCCTCGATGAGGCCGATGATGCGCAGGTCCTGGCCGGTGAGGCCTTCATTGGCGTCCAGCATCAATACCGCCACTTCGGCCCGGGACAGGGCCTTGATGGTCTTCAGGACCATCTGGCGCTCGAGGCCGGGGTCCACGTGGCTGGGGCGGCGCAGGCCCGCAGTGTCCACCAGGACGTAGTCCACCCCGTCCCAGGTCATGGCCGTGTCAATGGCGTCGCGGGTGGTGCCGGGTTGAGGGCTCACCAGGAGGCGCTCCTCCCCCAGAAAATGGTTGATCAGGGAGGATTTGCCGACGTTGGGCCGGCCCACGATGGCTACCCGGATGCCCGGGCCCGGCGCGGCAAGTTCGGCGGGCGCGGGCAGCACTGCCGCCAGGCCGTCCAACAAGGCCCCCAGGCCCAGGCCATGGGTGGCGGAGACGGGATAGAGGGGTTCCAGGCCGAAGCGGTAGAACTCGGGGAGGCCCGCGTCCAGGCTGGGGTGGTCCATCTTGTTGACCACCAGGAGGATGGGTTTGCCGGTGCGGCGGACATAATCCACCACTTCGGCGTCGCTTTCCTGGGGGCCTTCCCGGCCGTCCACGACCAGCAAGAGGACGTCGGCCTCGGCCACCGCGGCGCCGGCCTGGCGGCGCACCAGTTCGGCCAGATCGGCTTCGCCGCCGACCAGGCCGCCGGTATCCACCAGCAAGACGGTATGGTCATCCCAGGAGACGTTGCCGTAATGGCGGTCCCGGGTGACCCCGGGGATATCCGCCACCAGGGCCTGGGAAGAACGGGTCAGGCGGTTGAAGAGGGTGGACTTCCCGACGTTGGCCCGGCCGATGATGGCCACCAATGGTTGTTCGGCCGGTACCGGGGTCATGGTTTGGGCGCCGGGGTCTGGGCCAGATTTTTGGGGGGCCAGTGCCGGAGCAAGTCCACGGCCCGTTTCAATTGGGGATCGCGATCGAGTTCCTCCGGGCTGATGGGGGTGTTCCAGGTCTTATCCGTCAGGCCTTCCCGCTTCATGTGCCGGTCGAGGGCCTCTTCCCGCAGTTTCTGGAAAGATTCGTTAGAAGGGATCTGCTTGTCTTCGACGACCACGTCGGGCTGAATGCCCTTGTCGTTAATGGTGACGCCGCTGGGAGTAAAGTATAGGGCGGTGGTCAGGCGCAGGGCAGAGCCGTCATCCAGGGGGATGATGGTCTGGACCGAGCCCTTGCCGAAGCTCTTGGTGCCCACGATCAGGGCGCGCTTCTGGTCTTTGAGGGCACCGGCGACAATCTCGGAGGCCGAGGCGCTGCCTTCATTGATGAGGACGACCATGGGAACCGCGGCGGCCTTGTCTTCCTGGCCGGAGCGGGCGAAAAAGCGCATGTTCTGGTTGCGACTGCGGCCTTCGGTGTAAACGATCAGGCCGGATTTCAGAAATTCATCGGAGACGCGCACCGCCTGTTCCAGCAACCCGCCGGGATCGTTGCGCAGGTCCAGAACCAGCCCCTTGAAGGGCGTCAGGCGTTGCTTCATTTTCTTGAGATAGGCCCTGAGGTCGTGGTCGGTTTGATCCTGGAAATTGGTGACCCGGATGTAGCCGATGCCGTCATCCAGGATGCGGGCCTTGACGCTGCGGATGGGAATGATCTCCCGGGTGATCACGAAATCCTTGGGCGCCTGAAAGCCCTCGCGGTTGATGGTGAGGGTTACCTTGCTGCCCTTGGGTCCCCGGATCATCTTCACGGCTTCCAGCAAGGTGGCATTTTTGGTGGGAGTGCCGTTAATCTTGACGATTTGGTCCCCGGCCTTGATGCCGGCCTGGTAGGCGGGCGTGCCTTCAATGGGGGAGACCACCGTCAGGATGCGCTCTTTCAGGCTGATTTCGATGCCGATGCCGCTAAACTTCCCTTTGGTTTCGATCTGCAATTCCCGAAACTCTTCCGGGGTCATGAAGGACGAATGGGGGTCCAGGGTGCCCATGGCGCCTTGAATGGCGCCGTAAACCAGGTCTTTGGTGGTCTTGGGCTCGGCATACTGCTCTTCAATCAGGGCCAGGGCCTGGGCGAACACCTTCAGTTTGGCGTCGCTGATGGGAGAAGGCGAGAGTGAGGGTTGCAGACTCTTGACGGCGCCCGGAAGATCCGGGTTCTGGCCGAAGACCGTCACCGGTCCCGTCAGACTCCAGCCGAAAGCCAACCCCAACATCAGGGCCGCGCCACCCCATAGATATATTTTCCGTAGCTTCATGTGCCTGAATCATCCTGAGGCGCAGCCCGGCGCCGGTCAGGCCGGCCGCCGAATACGCCGCGTGTAATAAAAATTATGCTGCTCAGCCTTTTTTGGCCACCTGCTTCGGTTTGCCGTAAAGCAACAACTGTACCGCCTGCTGCACCCAGGGGTCCTGGTCGGGAGTCATCACCTTGGGCGGGGCCTTGGCCTTATCTTTTTCGGCCTTAGGGGTCTGGCCCGGGACCTCGGGTTCCAAGCCTTTGCCCTGGATTTTATCGCCTTTGGGCGTATAGCACTGGGCCACCGTCATTACCAGAGCGGAGCCGTCCTCCAGAGCGAAGGTCTTGGTGAGGCCGCAGAGGCCGAGGGTCTTGGCTCCCAGCAAGGTTGCCCGGGCCTGATCCCGCAGGGCCCCGGCCATGATCTCCGCGGCCCGGGCGGTTCCCTGATCCACGAGGACTACCATGGGAGGCAAGGATTTGAACACCAGGTCCCGGTCTTTGCCCTTGAAGGCTTCTTCGGTCTTAGAGGCGCGGCCCTTGGCCAAGACGATCTGCTGGTCGCCCAGCAACAGGGAGGCGCTGCGCACCGCCTGTTCCATACTGCCCCGGGCGTCGTTGCGCAAATCCAGAACGATGCCCTTGATCGGCGGCTGGTGCTGTTTGACGTTCTTCAAGACCGTATCCAACTCCGCCGGCGTCTCATCGTTAAAATATTTGATCCGGATATAGGCGACGGTGTTGTCCAGGTACTGGCTGCTAACGGTGACCGGACTCAGGGGCTCGAGGGTGACGGTGAGGTCCAGGGGTTTGACCTGGCTGTTCCGCAACACCTGTATTTTGATGCTGGTGCCGGGGGCGCCGCGGAAGCGCCGCACGGCTTCCTGGGTGGTCAGATTGCGCACCATGTGGCCGTCGATCTTGAAGATATGGTCGCCGGGCTGCAAACCGGCCTTGGCGCCGGCGCCGCCATCGATGACGCCGGCCACCATGAGGCTGTTATCTTTAATGATCAGGTCGAGGCCGGCGTCTGCGGCATCGCCTTTCTGGCCGTGAAGATAGCCTTGATATTCCTTGGGCGTCAGGAACGAGGAATCCGGGTCCAGGGAATTCATCATGCCCCTCAGGGAGCCGTAGATCAGGTCGTCTTCCTTCTTGGGCCAGACGTATTTCTGGGTGATCTCGAAGAGCGCCTCGGTGTAGAGCCGCAGGGAGTCATAGGCGGGAGTGGGCGCACCCCAGGCCGGCAGCAGGAAATAGGCCGCCACCGCCAGAGAAAGCACAACCACGCCAAGCCGTCCCAATAGCCGGAGCCCTCTCGGCCCCGGAGTTTTCAGCACGTTGAGATGCTTCACAGTCCTATCCTTGCCTCCCTGCCAGGCCGGCGGTTCCCAGGTCCACCAGGGACGGGGCCTGATGCTCAGACTTCCGGGCCCGGACCTGGAGCGCCGCGAGTTTGATATCCTCAGCGGTCAGGCCGTAATGTTTCAAGAGATCAGCGGGTTTCCCCGACATGCCGAAGGTGTCCCGCAGGCCGATGCGCTTGAGCGGCACCGGGCAGTGCTCCGAGAGCACTTCGCTCACCGCGCTCCCCAGGCCGCCGGTGACCATGTGTTCCTCGGCGGTGACCACCGCGCCGGTGTGCCGGGCCGAGTCCACCACCAATTCCCAATCCAGGGGCTTGAGGCAGGAGAAATTGATGACCCGGGCCTCGATGCCTTCCCGGGCTAAAAGCGCGGCCGCGTCCAGGCAGGCCTGGACCATGATGCCGAGGCCCATCAGGGTCACGTCCGGGCCTTCCCGCAAGACCGACCCCCGTCCCAGCTCAAAGGTGTAGTGGTCATCGTAAATCACCGGCAGGGCCATGCGGCCGGTACGCATATAGACCGGACCCTGATAGGCGGCGGCCCAGCGGGTCATGGCCCGGGTTTCGGGGCCGTCCGCCGGCACCAGCACCACCATATTCGGCAGGATGCGCATCAGGGCCAGGTCTTCCACGGCCTGGTGGGAGCCGCCGTCTTCGCCCACCGTCACGCCGCCATGGGAGGCCACGATCTTGACGTTGAGGTTGCCGTAGGCGATAGTCTGGCGAATCTGCTCCCAGGCGCGGCCGGTGGCGAACATGGCGAAGGTGCTGGCAAAGGGGATTTTACCCCCCAGGGCCAGGCCCGCGGCAGTGCCCATCAAGTCCTGTTCGGCGATGCCCATGTTAAAGAAGCGGTCTTTAAAGGCCTTGGCGAAATGATGGGTCTGGGTGGAGCCGGACAGGTCGGCGTCCAGCACCACGATCTGGGGGTTCTCGGCGCCCAACTGCGCCAGGGTCTTGCCGTATTCTACCCGGGTACTCTCTTTGGCTGACAAATTAGGCCTCAACTCATGATATTTTAGGTCTTGGCGTGAGAATCAACTCACGCCAAGGCAAACAGACATAAGGAGCGTCGAGGGGTCTTATCCTCCCAACTCCCTTAATGCCTGCTGATATTCTTCCGGGTTGGGGGTGGTGCCATGGTATTTCTTTTGGCCCTCGAAAATGGACACCCCTTTGCCTTTGATAGTGTTGGCGATGATCATGCTGGGTTTCCCCTTGACGCCTTTGCAGACTTTAAAGGCTTCCAGAAGCTGGGGAATATCGTGGCCGTCCACCTGGAGCGTGTGCCAGCCGAACGCAGCCCACTTGTCGGCCAGGGGCTCAAGGCTCATGATCTCGGAGGTGTGCCCGTCGATCTGAATGCGGTTGCGATCCAGGATGCCCACCAAGTTGTCCAGGCCATAGTGGGCCGCGCTCATGGCGGCTTCCCAGATCTGGCCTTCCTGGACCTCGCCGTCTCCCATGAGGACGTAGACCCGGCCGCTATGGCCGTTCAGGCGGGCCGCCAGGGCCAGACCGTTGGCGATGGACAGGCCCTGCCCCAGGGAACCGGTGGGGATCTCCACCCCCGGCGTGCAGCCGGAATCGGGATGCCCCTGGAGGATGCTGCCGAACTGGCGCAGGGTCAAGAGCTCTTCCCGGGGAAAATAACCCAACCGGGCCAAGACCGCGTAGTAGGCCGGGGCCCCGTGACCCTTGGACAGGATAAAGCGGTCCCGGTCGATCCGGCAGGGGTCGTCGGCGTTGACGCGCATCTCGCCAAAAAAGAGAGCCACCAGGATATCGGTGGCCGATAGGGAGCCGCCCAGGTGGCCGGAACCGGCCCGGTACAGCATCTCGATGATGTCGAGGCGGGTCTGGCGGGAAATCTCCTTGAGGTGGTGATGGTCCGGGATGGTGATGGTCTCCTCTTCTTTATTCAGTTTTCCGGTCATGGCCCTGTGCGGCAGCCGCCGGGCAGGACCGGCCCAACCCGGAACTCGCCCTCTACTCTCATTGCTTTCGAGAGATTATCGGAGTTTCTCAATCTCTGCAGCATGACGGGCGGTGTCCGGGATAGGTCCCCTACATTGAATATTATGATTAACTATACCTATTCGGCAACGGTTTTTCCACTAGATTGCCAAAATTTCCTGTCTGAGGGGCTAACTATTTTATTTAAATAGGATTGTGTTGGAGGCGTTTTGGTTAGGCTTCGGGAAAGTTTTTTGTAGTTTGGGGCCCTGATGGGCCGGCCGCCCCACCGGGGAGTTATTCACGGCGACGGATTTCTCTTGGTTCCCAACTTCTCCTTACGTTATATAATAACGATTGGCATATTGTCCCTGCGACCGCGCCCCGGTCGCTTCTGAGGAGAAGCTGCATGGCCCTGACCCGCGACGAAGTGCTGCACGTGGCTCAACTGGCCCGGTTGAGTCTGGAACCCGCCGAAATCGAGCTCTTCACCCGGCAGCTCAACGATATCCTGGCCTATGTGGAGAAGCTGCTGGAACTGGATACCGCGGGGGTGCCGCCCCTGGCCCACGTGATTCCGGTGTTTAATGCCCTTAGGGAAGATGAAGTCACCCAGGGGCTGGATCGGGAGATCGCCCTGGACAATGCCCCGGCCCAGGAAGACGGGGCCTTTTTGGTGCCCCGAATCATTTAAAAACGGGTTTTGGGTTTTGGGTTCTGGGTTTTAGAAAAATTGTCAGCGAGTTCCCGGTAGGTTGGTTGGACTTGCCGGGGAAAATGGCATGAGAGGCGATGGCATGGGGGAGCTTTTCCATAGTTTGACGATCAGCCGGTTGGCGGCGCTGTTGGCCAAGGGCGAGGTGTCGCCCCTGGAGGTGACCGAGGCGATGCTGAGCCGCATCGAGGCGGAAGACCGCGAGCTGAATACCTACATCACGGTGGACGCCGCGGGCGCCCGGGCCATGGCCCAGGAAGCCGGGGAGCGTTTGAGGCGGGGCGAGGCCACCCCCCTCACGGGTATCCCGCTGGCCCTCAAAGACGTCATGGTGACCAAGGGGCTCAGGACCACCTGCGGCTCCCGGATCCTGTCGAACTTCGTGCCCCCCTATGACGCCACGGTGTGCGCCCGGCTGCGCGGGGCCGGCGCGGTCTTCCTGGGCAAGGCCAACATGGATGAGTTCGCCATGGGCTCGAGCACGGAAAACTCGGCCTTCGGCCCCTCCCGCAACCCCTGGAACCGGGATTACATTCCCGGCGGCTCCTCAGGAGGCTCCGCGGCGGCGGTGGCCGCGGACCTGTGCATTGCGTCGCTGGGATCGGATACCGGCGGCTCCATCCGGCAGCCCGCGTCGCTGTGCGGGGTGGTGGGCCTGAAACCCACCTATGGCCGGGTCTCCCGGTACGGTCTGGTGGCTTATGCCTCCTCCCTGGACCAGATCGGGCCCCTGACCAAGGACGTCCGGGATGCGGCTATCCTGCTCCAGGCTATTGCCGGGCATGATTCTAAAGACTCTACTTCGGTGAACGCGCCGGTGCCGGATTACCAGGAAAGACTGGGCCGGGATATCAAGGGGCTGAAGATCGGGGTGCCCCGGGAGTTTTTCGGCGCGGGCCTGGACCCGGAAGTCGAGGCCGCGGTCAAACAGGCCCTCAAGACCCTGGCCGGCCTGGGCGCGGACCTCATCGAGGTGAGCCTGCCTCACACCGAATATGCGGTGGCGGTCTATTATGTTTTGGCGGTGGCCGAGGCCTCCTCCAACCTGGCCCGCTATGACGGGGTGAAGTACGGGTTTCGGGCCGAAGGCAAGAATTTGCTGGACATGTACGGCCAGACCCGGGCCCAGGGGTTCGGAGCCGAGGTGCGGCGGCGCATCATGCTGGGGACTTATACCTTATCTGCCGGCTATTATGATGCCTATTATAAAAAAGCGTCCCAGGTGCGGGCCTTGATCCGCCGTGACTTCGAGGCCGCGTTTACGCAGTGCCAGGTGATTGCCACTCCGGTGGCGCCCACCCCGGCCTTCCGCCTGGGGGAAAAGGTGGATGATCCCCTGACCATGTACTTGTCGG
>JALNYP010000054.1 GCA_023229795.1 Syntrophobacterales bacterium | reverse complement strand
TACGACTCCCGGGCAGAACTTCATTTACGTACACTTGAACCGGGTGATCAAAAAATATGACCTCGACATGATCTACGTCTCGGGCCCCGGACACGGCGGCCCGGCCGTCGTGGGCAACACTTACCTCGAAGGCACTTACAGCGAGATCTATCCCAACATCAGCCAGGATGAGGCCGGGTTGCGGAAGCTCTTTCTGCAGTTTTCGTTTCCCGGAGGAATTCCCAGCCATGCATCGCCGGAGTGCCCGGGCTCGATCCACGAGGGCGGCGAGCTGGGCTATTCGCTCAGCCATGCGTTCGGGGCGGTGTTCGACAATCCCGATCTCGTCGTCGCCTGCGTTGTCGGCGATGGCGAAGCGGAAACCGGACCGCTGGCTACGGCTTGGCATTCCAACAAGTTTCTCAATCCGGCCACCGACGGCGCGGTGCTGCCGATCCTGCACCTCAATGGCTACAAGATCAGCAACCCGACCGTCCTGGCGCGTATCACTCGCGAGGAATTGGAACAGTTGCTCCGGGGCTACGGGTGGACGCCCTGCTTCGTCGAGGGTCACGAGCCCGCGCTGATGCATGAGTCCATGGCCGCGACGCTCGACACGGTGGTGGAGCAGATCAAAAAAATCCAACAGGACGCCCGCCTGCACGGCAACTGTGCGCGTCCGCGCTGGCCGATGATCGTCCTCAATTCACCCAAGGGCTGGACGGGCCCGAAGATGGTCGATGGCCTGCAGGTTGAAGGCACCTTCCGGGCGCACCAGGTGCCGCTCTCCGACCCGGCCACCCATCCCGAACACCTCAAGCTCTTGGAAGACTGGCTAAGGAGCTACCGGCCGGAGGAACTCTTCGATGATCAGGGCCGTCTGAAACCGGAACTGGCCGAACTGGCGCCCAAGGGCGAACGGCGTATGGGTGCTAATCCCCACGCCAACGGCGGCATGCTGCTCCGCGACCTGCGGATGCCGGATTTCTGCGACTATGCGGTCGACGTGCCCTCGCCGGGAGCGTGCGGCATCGGCGACACGCATGTGCTCGGGCGTTTCCTGCGCGATGTAGCGAAGTTGAACAGTGAGCCGCGGAATTTTCGGGTCTTTGGCCCTGACGAGACGCTCTCCAACGGCCTGGAAGCCCTCTTTGAAGTGACCCAACGCCAATGGGACGCCGCGACCGTGCCGAACGACGAATTTCTCGCGCCCACCGGGCGCGTGATGGAAATGCTCAGCGAGCACCAATGCGAGGGCTGGCTCGAGGGCTATCTGCTCACCGGACGGCATGGGCTCTTCAATTGCTACGAGGCGTTCATTCACATCGTCGATTCGATGTTCAACCAGCACGCCAAGTGGCTGAAGGTCACATCCCACCTGCCGTGGCGGCGGAAGATCGCCTCGTTAAACTACCTGCTGGCCTCGCATGTCTGGCGCCAGGATCACAACGGCTTCACGCACCAAGATCCCGGTTTCATCGACCACGTCGTGAACAAAAAGGCCGGGGTCGTGCGTGTTTACCTGCCGCCGGATGCAAACTGCCTGCTGTCGGTGATGGACCACTGCCTGCGCAGCCGCCATTACGTCAACGTCGTCATCGCGGGCAAACACCCGGCGCCGCAGTGGTTGACGATGGAAGCCGCCGTCAAGCACTGCACCGAGGGCATCGGCATCTGGCGGTGGGCCAGCAACGACCTTGACGTTGCGCCCGACGTGGTCATGGCCTGCTGTGGCGACGTGCCCACGTTGGAGACGCTCGCCGCCGTCTCTATCATGCGCGAGCATCTGCCCGACCTGAGAATCCGGGTGGTCAACGTCGTCGACCTCATGAAGCTGCAGCCGCAAACCGAGCACCCGCACGGGTTGAGCGACATGGATTTCGACGAGCTCTTCACCAAGGACAAGCCGGTCATCTTCGCCTTCCATGCCTACCCGTGGTTGATCCACCGGCTGACCTACCGCCGCACCAACCACAACAACATCCACGTCCGCGGCTACAAGGAAGAGGGCACCATCACCACGCCCTTCGACATGACGGTGCTGAACGATCTTGACCGCTTCCACCTCGTGATGGACACCATCGATCGCCTGCCGCAGACCGGCGACCAGGGCATCTACCTGAAGCAGCAACTCAAGGACAAGCTCATCGAGCACAAGCAATACATCGACAAATACGGGCAAGACCTGCCGGAAATCCGGAACTGGAAGTGGGGCAACCCCGAATGAAGGCGCCAGAGCTTATAGACACCGCGCTGACGCTGGGCGCCGGCGACCAGGGCCTGCTGGCGATGGATGAAAGTAACAGAAGACCGTGACTTCTCCTTCCATCCCCTGATATTTCACATGATGGATGTAGCTGCGGCTATGTTTCACCGATACCACGGTAGACACTGCGGATGCCAAGGATGCTTATCGGAAGTGTGAGTGGCTTCTGGCCCAGGAGCGGGAGGAGGTTATTCCCGGCAAATTATGTTCTGGGGCAAAAAAGCGCTCCCATTGCGCTCCCACCAAAAAAAAAATAGGTAGCCGCAGCTACCGTAAGTCCTTGGAATAGCTGGAGGCGGCATCCGGATTCGAACCGGAGAATAACGGTTTTGCAGACCGTTGCCTTACCTCTTGGCTATGCCGCCTCTGGAGCGGGAAACGGGATTTGAACCCGCGACTTCGACCTTGGCAAGGTCGCACTCTACCGCTGAGTTATTCCCGCTCGCCCCTTTTTTGTCGTAAAAATCGGCCGACTTGTCAAGGGGAAAATTGCTTCCCCGCAGAGAAGAATGACCGGAAGGACTTTAGACCTGGGAAAAGCCCGCCTTTCCAAGTCGTCCGGTTCACTGGGACCGCTATATTTTATCAAGAATAGCCAATACTTATCTTTTCCGCACCCTGCCTTATTTCTTGACTGAACCTCTAATTGTGCTAATATCCCAATAGTGAATATTTCTACAAATATAGCCTCTCGGCTATTTAAATAGTAAACTCAATAACTTAGGAGTTGCTCCATGGACTTTCGCACCGTTTCCACCACCTGTTCTTATTGCGGCGTTGGCTGCGGCCTCCTCCTGGAGGTATTGGATGATAAGGTGATTTCCACCCTGCCGGTAAAGACCCATCCGGTGAGCCAGGGCAGCCTCTGCATCAAGGGTTGGAATATCCACGAATTTATCGGCAGCGACCAGCGCCTGCAACAGCCGCTGCTGCGGAAAGACGGCAAACTGGTGCCGGCGACGTGGGACGAAGCCATGGACACCGCGGCCCAGGGCCTGAAGAAAGTTGTCGAGAAATACGGCCCCGACGCGGTGGGGATACTGGCCTCCGCCAAGGTCACCAACGAAGAGAATTACCTCATCCAAAAATTCGCCCGGGCCGCCATCGGCACCAACAACGTCGATCACTGCGCCCGTCTCTGACACAGCTCCACCGTGGTCGGTCTGGCCGCGGCTTTTGGTTCGGGCGCCATGACCAACTCCATCCCTGAGTTGGCCGACGCCAAGTGCATCTTCATCATCGGTTCCAATACCACGGAAAACCACCCCATCGCCGCCAAATGGATCTTCCGGGGCAAGGAAAAGGGCGCCAAGCTCATCGTGGTCGATCCCCGTCAGACCCAGATGGCCTTCCTGGCGGATATCGCGGTGCAGCACCGCCTGGGCAGCGACGTGGCCCTCATCAACGGCCTGATGCACATTATCCTCAAGGAAGGCTGGCACGACAAGACTTACGTCGACGAACGCACCGAAGGCTTCGAGGCCCTGGCCGCTAAACTCGAGGATTATCCCCCGGATAAGGTGGCCCAGATCACCGGCGTCGACGCCGCCACCCTGCGGCAAATGGCCGAGATGTTCGCCAAGACCAAGCCCGCCTCCATCATCTACTGCATGGGCATCACCCAGCACACCACCGGGGTGGACAACGTCAAGTCCCTGGCCAACCTGGCCATGCTCACCGGCAACGTCGGCGTGGCCTCCGGCGGCGTCAATCCTTTGCGAGGCCAGAATAACGTCCAGGGGGCCTGCGACATGGGCGGCCTGCCCAACGTCTTCACGGGCTACCAGCCCGTGGCCGACGAGGCCGCCAACGCCAAGTTCTCCAAGGCCTGGGGCAAGGACCTGCCCAAAAAACCCGGGCTCACCATCCTGGACATGTTCCACGCCATCGAAGAAGGCAAGATCAAGGCCCTCTATGTGATCGGCGAAAACCCCCTGGTCACTGACCCGGACCTGCGCCACGTGGAAGCGGCTTTAAAGCACCTGGATATCTTCATCGTCCAGGATATCTTCCTGACCCAGACGGCCAAAATGGCCGACGTGGTCCTGGCCGGGACTTCCTTCGCCGAAAAAGACGGCACCTTCAGCAACACCGAGCGCCGGGTTGAATCCGTGCGCCGGGCCATCCCGCCGGTGGGCGACTCCCGCCCCGACTGGGAGATCGTCCAGGATCTGTCCACCCGGGTGGGCTACCCCATGAAGTACGCCTCACCGGAGGCCATCTTCGAGGAAATCCGCCAGCTCACTCCCAGCTATGCGGGCATCACCTATAAACGCCTGGAAGCTGCGGGCCTGCAGTGGCCCTGCCCCACCGAGGAGCACCCCGGCACCGTCTTCCTGCACAAGGACCGCTTCAGCCGGGGCAAAGGTGCGTTTACGGCCATCGACTACAAGCCGCCCGCCGAGGTGACCGACGCGGAATACCCCATGTTCATGACCACCGGCCGAGCCTTCATGCACTACCACTCCGGCACCATGACCCGGGTCTCTCCCACCCTGAACCACGAAGGGCCGGAGGGCTACGTGGAGATCAGTCCCGCGGATGCCAAGGAGATGGCCATCAAAAATGGCGAGCGGGTCAAGGTCAGCTCCCGCCGGGGTGAGATCCAGATCAAGGCCAGAATCAGCGGCAAAGTGAACCGGGGCGTGGTCTTCATCCCCTTCCATTTCGCCGAGACCGCGGCCAACGTCCTCACCAACTCGGCCTACGACCCGGTTGCCAAGATTCCGGAATACAAGGTCTGCGCCGTCAAAGTGGAAAAACTGGCCGCGTAGATATCTTGAGGAGAGGGCTAAAGGCGGACGCCCTTATCCCCTCCTCCAACCTTATGGATTAAGATGTAGGGGCGATCCGCTGGGTCGCCCTTTTGCATGTGCATGCCCAGGTAGCCGCAGGCTTTAGCCTGCGCCTGGACTACCAAGATTTTATCCTTGGTCATCCTTTCGCACCGGGGTACAATGCCCCCATGATGGATTTATTAGCAGAAATCAAGGCCCGGGCCCAGGGCCTGGACCCGGAACTGACCGCCCTGCGGCGGGACTTGCACCAGCACCCGGAGTTGACCCACCAGGAGGAGCGCACTGGCCGCGTGGTGGCGAAGTATTTGAGGGAATTGGGCCTTACGGTGCAGACCGGCCTGGCCGGCCACGGGGTTTTGGGGGTGCTCCAGGGGGCGCGGCCCGGCCGGGCCGTGGCCTGGCGGGCCGACATGGACGCCCTGCCCATCACCGAGAAGGTCAAGGTGCCCTGGCACTCCAGGGTGGAGGGCGTCATGCACGCCTGCGGGCATGACTTCCACGTGAGTATCGGCCTGGGCGCGGCCCGGCTCCTGAGCGAGTTCAAAGACCGCCTGGCCGGGGAGTTCCGCTTCATCTTCCAGCCCGCGGAGGAGGGTCCTCCCATCGGCGATTCCGGCGCCAAGGGCATGGTGGCCGCGGGCGTCATGGCCAACCCGGCGGTGGCCGCGGTGTGCGCCCTGCACGTAGCGCCCAATCTGGACGTGGGTCATATCCGCTATGGCCCGGGGGTGGTGATGGCCGGGGCCGACCGCATCATCCTCACCGTTACCGGCAAATCAGCCCACGGCGCCACCCCCCACCGGGGCGTGGACCCCATTTGGGTGACGGCCCAGGTCCTTAACCTCATCCAGGGCTTCCTGGCCCAGCAGATCGACTCCCGCTCCCCCAAGATCCTCACCTTCGGCCGCATCCAGGGCGGCAACCGCTTCAATATCCTGGCCGACGAAGTCGAGCTCGAGGGCAGCCTGCGCTACCTCCAGGAGTCGGTGCGCCAGGAGGTCCTAAACGGCCTGCGGCGGCAGTTCGCCGGGCTCTCCCAGGCCACCGGGGCTGAAATCAAGCTTACGGTGGAGTCTTTGTTTCCCATGCTCAAGAATAGCCCCGAACTCACGGCTCAGGCGGTGCAGGTGCTCCAGGCCCTGCTCGGCGCCAAGCGTCTGAAGCTCTTGCACCCGGCCATGGGCAGCGAGGATTTTCCTTATTACGCCTCGATGGCGCCGGGGTTCTACTTTTTCCTGGGGGTCCGGACCCCCGGGGACCGGGGCCAGGCCCTGCACTCGCCGCACTTCAACCCCGACGAAGGCGCCCTGCCTTACGGCCTCATGGCCGCAGCCGGGCTCCTGGCCTGCCTCAGCGAACCTAAGTTTCCCGTGCTGGCGGCCTCCGCGAGTCCCATGGCTCAGGAAGAAGAACCGGGGGTCATGTAGCCGAAACTAAGCGTTTCTCAAACCTGAGATAACCGAGGCAGGGTCAGTCATGGCCCTGCCTTATTTATTGCCGGTTTGTCGTACCGAATCCTGAACTATATGAGGCTTTTCAAGGTTTCCTTAAACCCCTGCACCTCATCCTGCACTCCCGCCAGGATTTCCTTATAGCGGTAAAAGTCCAGCACCCGGATATTGGTCAGGGCCGGTTTTACATAGATATCAGGCGGAGAAAGCTTCTTCTTGGCTTCCACAATGGAGGCTTGCATGATCTGGAAGGTGGACAGGATGCTTTCCACCATATTGGGGACCGGGGCCTCCGGGGCATAAGTCTTTTCCCCGGAGGCGTCGATGGCGATTGTCAGATCGCACTCCCTCCGGATGAGATCATACGGCAAAGGATTCACGGCCCCGCCGTCTATCAGGACCTTGCCATTGAGGAGTACCGGTTCGAAAATTGCCGGCATGGCCATAGAGGCCCGGATAGCGGTGATGAGGTTGCCGCTTTCGAAGACCACTTCCCGGCGGTTCCAAAAATCCGTGGCCACGATTTTCAGGGGAATCTCCACTTCTTCGAAGGTCTGGAGCGGCATCCGCCGGGCCAGAAACTCTTCCACCCGCTTGCCGGTGAAGATGGCGGAATCGCTCAGAATGGAGAAGTCCAGGATAATCTTGGAGAGCTCCGTGAAGCCTATGGTCTTGAGCAGTTGCTCCAGTCCGGCCCCGGACACCCCGGCGGCATAGAGCCCACCGATGACCGCCCCGATGCTGGTGCCCGCGATGACCGCCGGCCGCACCCCCAGCTCATCCAAAGCCTTGAGAAAAGCGATGTGGCTGAGCCCCTTGGCTCCGCCTCCGCCCAACGCCACCCCAACTCGCTTCATGGGCGTTCAGCACCTCCAGGTGTGTATCTTAGGCCGTTGGGATAAACGCGACAAGACCCCTCCCCCGACACTACAGGCTCTTTCAAAACCTCCCATCCCATAAAATTGTCATTCTGAGCGCAGCGAAGAATCTCGTCTTTTTAAGCGCTTGAGGCCCTTCACTGCGCTCCGGGTGACAGAAAAAAGCGGTTTTGAAATATATCCTAATCGGCCGGGGGCTTGGAGTGCTTCAGCCATTCCGGAGCCCGGGCCTCGGGAATGGCATCGCCGCTGCTAATATAGGGCTTGAGATCCAAGATGGGGGTGCCGTCCCGGGCGTCCAGGTCCGCCACCTCCACCACGTTGCCGGTGATGCTGATAATCCGGCAGGCGGTGAAGCCGATGAGGTTGGGGCGCTCCGGGGCCCGGCAGGCGAAGACGCCGGTCAGGGGGTTGGCCGGGTCGCGGCGGGGATGCACCTGGAGGGTTTGGCGCTGCTCCGGGGTATCATTCTCATGAAACCAGTAAAACACCCAGAGATGGGAAAAATCCTTGAGGCCCAGCAACGCCGGGGCATATCCCGGATTAATCTCCAAAAAGCCGCGCTTGTCCTGCTTCTTCACCACCCCGACGGGGTTTAAACAGATGGGTTTGATGGTCTCTCTCCTGAGGTTCTGCGGTTTGGGGCCTGCGTTTTCGGCATAGCCGGGGACCGAACCTAATAAAACCCAAATCCCGAGGACAATCAACCCTAACCGCATGATTTCCCTATCTAGGCCACGAGGCCCGGGCTGCTCCCTGGCCCCATGATCTCTTGCAGCACTTCCGCCACCAGAGCCAGGGGCACGTCATCCCGGATTACCGTGTCGCCCAGGCGGGGCAACAGGATGAAAGGGACCCCGGTCTCCTGGCGTTTCTTATCCAGGCTCAAAGCCGACATCACCGCCTTGGGGTCGAGTTCCGGCAAGGCCCGGCAGAGGTCAAAGTCCCGGATGAGCCCGCGGCCCCAGGCGGCTTCGGCCGGGTCCAGCCCCGCCAGGCGCTCGGACAGAGCCAGCGCGGCCACCATACCCCAGGCCACCGCCCGGCCGTGGGGCAGGCGGAAGTGCGAGGCCTGTTCCAGGCCGTGCCCCAAGGTATGGCCGAAGTTAAGGATGCGCCGTAGGTCCCCCTCCCGTTCGTCCTGGGACACCACCTCGGCCTTGATGGCCGCGGCCCGGCAGATAATCTCGGTCAATTTGGCCGTATCTTTCAACAGCCCGGTTTTGATCGCGGCGAGACGCGCCAGCAGATCCCGGTCCCGGATAAAGCCGGCCTTGATAACTTCGGCCAGGCCGCCCAAGGCTTCGGCCCGGGGCAGGGTGCGGACAAATTCGGGGTCAATGGCCACCAAGCGAGGCTGGTGGAAAGTGCCCAGGAGATTCTTGCCTTCGGGCAGATTGATGGCGGTCTTGCCGCCGATGGCCGCATCCACCATGGCCAGCACGGTGGTGGGCACCTGGATGAAGGGGAGGCCCCGCATGAAGATGGAGGCCAGAAAGCCCGTGAGGTCCCCCACCACCCCGCCTCCCAGGGCGATGAGGGCCGAGCGCCGGTGCGCGCCCCGGGCCAGGAGTTCTTTGGCCAAGCGCTGCACCACGGGCCAGGACTTGGCCCGTTCTCCGATGGGCGTGGTCAGGAGCGCCGGGGTAAATCCGGCCGCGGCCAGGGAGGCCAGCACCGTAGCGCCGTGGAGCCGGGCCACCCGGCGATCTGAAACCACAAAAATCTGGGCAGGGAATTGCCCGGGCTGGAGCAGTTCTCCCAGGCGGCGGGCCAGACCGGAGCCGATCACCAGCCGGTAGCTCAGATCCCGGCCGGGGAGGGGCAGCTCAATTTCGCGCATCACCCGTCCCCGTATGGAGACCTGCGCCGCCAAAGTTCATCTTCGGCATCACCAGCCCCCAGGTTTGAGGCTTTTGATTTCCTCCATCAGGGCTTGGAACTGGTCGGGATAGAGGGACTGGGCCCCGTCGGACATGGCTTTTTCGGGCTCATGGTGCACTTCGATGATGAGGCCGTCGCAGCCCGCGGCCACCGCGGCCCGGGTCAGGGGCGGCACCAGGTCCCGGCGGCCCGCGGCGTGGCTGGGATCGACGATGATGGGCAGATGGCTCTCCCGGCGCACCGCCGGAATGGTGGCCAGGTCCAGGAGATTGCGGGCATGGTCCCCGATGGCGCGCACCCCGCGCTCGCAGAGGATCACCTGGGCATTGCCTTCCGACATGATATATTCCGCGGCCATGAGCCACTCTTCCAGGGTGGCGTACATCCCCCGTTTCAGGAGGACCGGCTTGCGGGTGCGGCCGGCGCAGCGCAGCAAGGAAAAGTTCTGCATATTCCGGGCGCCGATCTGGATAATGTCGGCGTATTCGGCCACCAACCGCAGAGAATCATGATCGATGGCCTCGGTGACGACCAGTAAGCCGGTCTCTTCCCGGACCTTTTTGAGGATTTCCAGGCCGGCCTTCCCCAAGCCCTGGTAGCTATAGGGCGAGGTGCGGGGCTTATACGCGCCGCCCCGGAAGACGCGGGCCCCCGCGGCCTTGACCTTCTCGGCAATGGCCAGGGCCTGGGCTTCGCTCTCCACCGCGCAGGGGCCGGCCATGACCACGAAATGCTTCCGGCCCAGGTCGAAGCCGGGGAAATGGATAACGGTGTCTTCCCGCTTCATTTCCCGGCCTACCAGCTTATAGGGCCGGGAGACCGGGATGGCCTGGATCACGCCGGCCATATCCACAAACAGGGCCGGGTCCACCGGCCCGGGATTGCGCAAAATGGCGATGGCCACTCGTTCCCCGCCGGGCATGGGCTGGGCCTCAAATCCCAGGTTGTTAATCTTGGCCACGACCGCCCGAATCTGGGGCTCGGTCGCGTCCTTGTCCATCACGATGAGCATGGTTCCTCTCCACTGAGCGCCGCAAATAATGAGGGCCGTCGCGAGTCGCCGGCCATCAGAAAAGCTGACTAAAAAAATTCGCGCGGCTCCCGCCTGAGCCGATAATTTCGGCGCCTATGCACTCTTTTACCAGGGATCGCCGGCAAAAGCAACCGGCGGGGACAAAAGCCACCCATGGGTGAAAAGCCGTTATTTTTTAAATACCTTATAAAAACTTGGAGGGCCGGCGGCCTGGTGTTACAGTCAGATAAATAAGCCCGTGAGCCTCTTGGCAAAAGTCGTCTTCACTAAGAATTGTCATGCTGACGGGAGCGCAGCGACCGAAAAATCTAGACCCTTCGCTGCGCTCAGGATGACACCAAGAGTAGTTTTGCCAGAGCCTCCCTTATTAAGCAGGAAATAACCCGTATGGCGAAGATTATTCTCATCCAGGCCCTTCCGGCGGCCCGGTTGGACAGCCGGGAGAACCTGGCCCGGGCCCTGAAGCTGCTCGAGGCCTGCCAGGGGCTGCAGGCAGATTTGATCTGTTTCCCCGAGTACTTTCCCTTTCGGGGCGATACGGAACTGGCGGCCGCGGCGGCGCGCCTCGAGGTTTATCTCGTCGCCGGTCTGCTGGAAGAAGTGGCGGGGAAGCGGTATAACACCGCCACCCTGTTCGACCGCCGGGGACGGTTGCAGGGACGCCAGCGCAAGCACAACCTGGGGAACCTGGAACGCCGGGGCTTTGCCGTGACCCCCGGCGACCAATGGCAGGTATGGGACACCGACTTCGGCCGCCTGGGCGTGCCGGTGTGCATCGATTTTTGGGGCCAGCCCGAGGCGGCCCGGCAACTGGCGGCCCAGGGCGCTGATCTCATCGTCAATCCCACTATCTTCCCCATCCTCCGGGGCCATTGGCAGACCGGGGCCCTGACCCGGGCCTTTGACTATTATCTGCCGGTGGTGGGGGTGAATACCGCGGCCCTGGTGGCCGAAATCGGCGGACGGCGCTACCCTCTCCAGGGCGGTCATTCCTTTGCTATCCAGCCCCCGGCCCCGGGGACGGACGCCGAACTGGCCCATCAGGTGCGGGAGTGGGACAGCCTGAGGGATTGGCTGGTCCTGGAAGCGGAGGAGACCGAAGGGATTCTCACGATGGATCTGGACCTGGCCGGTCCCCGCCGCTGGCGCTCGGCGATCCGCCAACGCTTCGGCTTCGAGAGGCCTTAACCGCCCAAACGAGGAGAAAACTCTTAAGTAATTCTATCTTGATGCCGAATAAGAGTTTCATGTGCGGGAAAGAGCGGCTTTTTCAGGCCCGAAAGTATTATTTTTCACTTGAACCCCTGCTTAAAATTAGTTCAGGTCGGTACTTTTCTTGACATTGATAAAAAAATCCTTAATTATCTAAACAGGTCGAACGGGGCGGGTTTGACTTATGGCTCTTAAAGTTGACTTAATGCACTGGATAAGGAGAAACATGATGCGAAACACCCGTAAACTTGTAATCCTCACTGTGGTAGCAGCGCTCTGTCTCCTCATGGCTTGCCCGGTCCTGGCCCAGCCCAAGGGCGGCGCGCTGATGACGATGGATGCCTTTACCCCCATCGCCCAAGGCTATGATTTCGTCCGGGAAGGTAAATATGAAGCCGCCAAGAATGAATTCGCCAAGGCGGTGAAAGCGGATCGTTACAACCCCTTCGCCCTGAACAACATGGCGGTACTGGAAGAGCGGGAAGGCAAACTGAACGACGCCCTGGCTAACCTGAAGGATGCCACTACTTATGCCAATCAGTACCTGGACAAAGTGGTGCAGACCTGCTTTGCCGGCGGCGGTTGCCTGGCGGTTAAACCCCTGCGCGAGAAAGGCGAAAAGAGCTCCATCTCTCCGATCATTGCGGAGAATATCAAAAAGCTCGAAGCCAAGATTGCCGCAACCAAAACTGCGCCGCCTCCAGTCAGCCCCCCGCCCATGGTGCCACCCGCGAAAACGAAGTAATTTTTGTTAGGGGCCTTCGGGCCCCTACCGCCCCGTTTCTCGTTTTTCGGTGGTATGATGGGATAATGAGCATCGAATCGGCAGGAACCTACCTCAACCAATCTCATTCAGGGGGCCAGGGGTCGCAAGACCCCCCCTGGCCCTTCATTCATTTCCACTCAGACCATTTCCCTTTAGACTAATCGGCCTTAAACCCGCCCCCATCAGGGAGAATTTCCCCTGGGAGCAACGTCTGCGAGCGCGTCTGGCCGCGCCAGGGCCAACTCGTGCCGCGCAAAAATCGGGGGTTATCTCACGAGGGGTGGGACAGGAGGTCCTGCAGATCTCGCAGGCTTTGCCGCGCCTGCCTGAGGACTTGGGTGATCCAGGGAGACCGGGGGACCCGGGCCGGCAGGAAGGTCCGAGGATTAACCGAACCGGGCTCGGGGGAGGATTGCAGCTTGGCCTTGAGATCGGCCAGTTCCCGAACCAGGAAGAGATAAGCAGCCGCCAGGGGGTCCCCGGCCCCGGCGCTCACTTCCTCCCAGGTGAGGGGCAGATGTCTGATATCCGAAAAGAACGGCGATTGGGACGGACGCGGCGGCGCCACTCCCTCGGCCTGGCTGGCTAGGGCCTGGGTTAGAGGCAGCTTTGCAAGCTTGGTCTCTTTGCCGGCAAACTGTTTCTTTTTCGCCATATTTCCAGAAACTCAAGACAGAGTTGTAGGTAATCCACGGCCCCGGAACACCTGGCATCGTAATCGAAGATCGCCTTTTGGGCTATCTGGGCCTGGTTCAAGGCCTCATTTTTCATGATTCTGGTTTGGAAGGTCTTGTCCCGATAAGGTTTGAGCTGCTCCAAAATATATTCATTGGTGATGCTGTTCCGTTTATCGAACATGGTCAGGAGAACCCGGAACAGATCTTCCTGGAACATTTCCTCAATGGACAGGTTCTTGACGGTTTCCACCGTGGTCAGCAGGTCTGCCAGGCCATCCAGGGAATAGCGGGAAATCTGGCAGGGAATGACAATAAAATCGCAGGCATACAAGGAATTGGTGGTCAGAACCCCCAAGGAAGGTGGACAGTCGATGAAGACAAAGTCATAATCCACATCCTTGAGGGCATTGGCCAGGATCGCCTCCCGGAAGACCCGGGTATAGACCTGCTCCGCCGCCCGGGCCAGATGGATATGGGCCGGGGCGACATCCAGCCCCAGGATATAGGTGGGCAAGGCCACCTCGCTGATGCGCTTTTTGGGAACCACGAGGATATCGGCCATGGACGCGCCGATGGTGTCCGGTTCAATGCCGATGCCGATGGTGGTATGGCCCTGGGGGTCCAGATCAACGAGCAGGGTGCGATAGCCCTGATAGGCCACGGCAGCCCCCAGGTTCAGGGTGGTCGTGGTCTTCCCCGTACCCCCCTTCTGATTGATAACGGCCACGATATGGGACATGGTAGTTTGGCGGAGTGGCCCGCGGCGATGTTGAGAATTTTTCTCGTATGGTAAAGGATAGGGCCAATCCCGTCAAGGAATATCTGCCGAAGGGGGAGAAACGATTCAGGGGCGGGAGCCTGGTCCGGATGGCACAACCTCTGCAAGATAATTAAAGTCGCTATGATTTTATTTAAAGTTATTTCAAATCCGCTTAAGGTGTACTACGCTGGAACAGAGACGCTTTAGCCGGATCAGGGTATCGTTGCCCGTGGAGTTCCACACCCGACTCCCGGATGCCGAGATACCTGTCCAGGGGCAGGGGGTCCTCCGGGATATCAGCCTGGGAGGAACCTATTTCCATGTAGATCCGGGTACTTCCTTCCAGCCGGGCCAGATTTTGTCCCTGACTATTGCAGCCCCCTTGCCCTATCTGGAAGACAGCGGCATCTCCCATCTCCACGCCACCGGCCAGGTGGTGCGCTTTGAACCGCCGGGACCCGACCAATCCCTGCCCGGGGTAGCTTTGAACTTTTTGGAAGGTCCAACTTTTTGCACCACCACCCCCTGCATGTCTTAAAACCTGAACGGCAAGCCGCCGGCCCCGCCTCTTAAAATTAATATCTCCAACCATATCAATTAATTATATATAATGAAATTGTGGGTCGAAAAGTTAACATTCCTTGCCAAGAATTAACATGGTTGACATGTCACCTCATCACCCGGTAGCCATGGCCTTGAGCGGCGGGGTGGACAGCGCCGTAGCCGCGGCCCTGCTCCGCCAGGGCCGCCATCTTACCGCGGTGCACCTGCGCCTGTCGCCCGCGGTCTCGATCCCGAGCCATCTCGAGGCCCTGGCCCAACGCCTGGGGATTGCCCTGGAGGTCATGGACCTGCAACGGGAATTCACCCGGGAGGTGGTGAACTATTTCATGTCGGAGTACGCCTTGGGCCGCACCCCCAACCCGTGCGTCCGCTGCAATGCCGCCATCAAGTTCGGCCGCCTCTGGGAACTCCTCCGGGAGGCCGGTTTCACTCACCTGGCCACCGGCCATTACGCCAGGCTGCAGCCGGCCCCGGACGGCAGCCCCGCGCTGTTCCGGGGGGTGGACCGCCGCAAGGACCAATCCTATTTCCTCAGCCGCCTGCCCCGGACCCTGCTGCCCCATCTCCTCTTCCCCTTAGGAGATCTGACCAAGGAGGAGGTGCGCCGCCTTTACCGGGACCTGGGCTTGCCCGCCCGGAAGGACGAAGCGGAAAGCATGGAGTTGTGCTTCATCCCGGACGGCGGCTACCAGGAGTTCCTCCGGGCCCGGCGGGGGTTCGCCGGACCTCCCGGTGAGTTCGTGGACTCTTATGGACGCCTCCTGGGCCGGCACCGGGGGCTGGAGTGCTACACCGTGGGGCAGCGCCGCGGCCTGGGGATTCCGGCCCGGGAGCCCTATTACGTCGTTGAGATGCAGCCGGAACTGAACCGGGTGGTACTGGGTCACTGCCCGGAACTATTATCTACCGGACTCATCGCCTCCGGGCTGAACTGGCTCATCGATCCCCCGGCCGGAGAACTGGAGGCCGTGGCCGTGATCCGTTACCGCCATCCGGGAGTGCAAGCCCGGATTATCCTCGAAGGCGAGGGCTCGGTCCGGGTGCTCTTTGCCGCGCCGCAGTCCGCCGTGGCCCCGGGGCAGGCCGTGGCCTTCTACGACGCCGACCGCCTCCTGGGCGGCGGCTGGATCGAGGCGCGGATAAAATGAGTACCTGTTTTTTGCTTCTGGCTTTTTGTGTAGGGCGGGCACGGCCCACCATAACTATTTCAAACTAATCATTCCTTTTTCCCAAATTTCAGCAAAAATTGGAGATTCGCCTCTTTTACCCTGAGCCTTGAAAATGACCATAGAAAACCGAGAACCGAAAACCGAAAACCGTCTTTTCCGTATTTTCACTTTTGGCTGCAAGGTCAACCAGTGCGATTCCGCCGGCCTGGCCCGGGAGCTGACACAGCGCGGCTGGCGCCCCGCCGCCGCAGGAACGGTCCCTGACCTGCTGCTGGTCAACACCTGCACCGTCACCGCCCGGGCCGATCAGCAGGCCCGCCAACTGGTGCGCCGCCTGGCCCGGGAGCATCCCGGCGCGCCCCTCTGGGTCACCGGCTGCTATGCCCAACGCGCCCCGGCGGAAGTGGCGGCCCTGCCCGGGGTGCAGGCCGTGTTCGGCAACCAGGAAAAGGCCGGCCTGGCTCAGATACTGAATAATTGGGAAAACCAGGGTCTTGAAGCCGATTTTTCCTTCCCCTTGAAAGGGGAGGGGAGGGGTGGAGGTGAGGCCCCGTGTTCCTCCTCTCCCTCCCTCTTGATGGGGGAGGACTGGGGTGGGGGTGAAAATCTCCCTGCCCCGCCTCACGCCCCGCCGGAGCCTCGGCCGGGGCTGTGGGTGGAGGATTTCTCCGCGTCTCCTCCTTTTCAGCCTTGGCGGGTCCACGCGGTTCCCGGCCATACCCGCGCCTGGCTCAAGATCCAGGAAGGCTGCAGCCACCACTGCCGCTACTGCATCGTACCTAAGGTCAGGGGGCCCCGGCGCAGCCTGGAACCTGCCGCGGTGGTGGCGGCCTTTCAGGATTTGGCCGCCCTCGGCTACCAGGAAGTGGTCCTCACCGGCGTGGACCTGGCCCAATACGGCCTGGATCATGCGCCTGTCTATAGCCTCGCCGCCCTGGTGCGGCATCTCCGCGCGCACCCCTGGCCCTTCCGGGTGCGCCTGTCTTCCCTGGAGCCCATGATGGTGACCGCGGCCCTCCTGGACGAACTGGCGGCCTGGCAGGGTTTCTGTCCCCACTTCCACCTGCCCCTCCAGAGCGGCGCCGCGCCGGTCCTGGCGGCCATGGGCCGTCCCTACGGGCCGGATGAGTTTCGGGACTTGGTGGACGAGATCAGCCGCCGCTTCCCCGGCGCCGCCCTGGGGCTGGACGTGCTGGTGGGCTTCCCCGGCGAAAGCGAGGCCGATTTTGCCGCCACCCGGGACTTGGTGGCCGCCCTCCCCGTGACCTACCTGCACGTCTTTCCCTTCTCGCCCCGCCCCGGCACCCCCGCGGCCCTTCTCCCCGCCTTGCCGGGCCGGGTGGTACAGGAGCGGGCCCGCCTTATGCGAGAGTTAGGCCAGAAGAAAAAGCAAAAATTCCTGGAAGCCCAGCTAGGCCAGGTCCGGGAAGTCCTGGTGGAAGGCCCGGCCCCGCAAACAGGCTGGCTCCAGGGCCTAAGCGACCACTACCTGAGAGTAATCTTCCCCGGCCCCCCCGCCTGGCGCAACCGCCGGGTCAAGGTGCGCCTCCGAGTCATAAAGGAAGAGTTGCTGCTGGGGGAACCGGTGGCTGAGCCTTGAACGATGGCTTCTGGTTTTGAAGTTCCGTTATCTATAATTAGAGACCTCTGCGAAAGTCCCCAAATTGTCATTCTGAGCAAAGCGACCGAAGAATCTAGATCCTTCGCTGCGCTCAGGATGACAAACCGTCTTTTCGCAGAGGTCTCAATTATGAGGTTTCCTTTTCAGGTTTTGAGCCGGTATCCACCACCACCACCGTGATCCCGTGCCCCTTGCGGATCAATTGCTCGACAATAGTCCTGGCCCCCAGCCAACGCCTCCAGGCCGGCAGCGGCCCGGGTTTCCCGATCACAATATGTCCGACCCGGTATTCCCTGGCAAAATGCAAAATGGTCTCCGCCACGTCCTCGCCCTTGTAGGGGAAGACCTGGGCGCCTAATTGCTTGGCCAGCGTTAAGGTATCGGCAAGCTGGCGCTGGGTGGCCGCGTCGATGGCGGTGGGTTCTTCCCGGGGCGTCTGCACATAGACCGCATACCAGTTCCGGTTCAGACGGCCGGCCAGCCGGGAGCCGTAGCGCAGCAGGGCCGCGCTGTTGGGGCCCCGGGAACTCAGGCACACCATGACCTGGTCCGGAGCAGTATCCAGGTCCTCTTCAGGTTCACCCCGGCGTTTCAGGTCAATCTGGGAGGCCAATTCCCGCAGGGTCAATTCCCGCAGTTGATTGAGGTGGGCGCGTTGGAAAAAATGCTCCAGGGCCGTGGACACCCGATCCAGGGGATAAATCTTGCCTTCCCGCAGCCGCTGCTGCAAGTCCTCCGGGGCCAGATCCACATTGACGATTTCGTCGGCCTCGGCCAGCACGGCATCGGGGACCCGCTCATAGACCTTTACCCCGATCTGGGTCTCCACGGTGTCATAGAGGCTTTCGAGATGCTGGACGTTGAGGGTGCTGATGACGTGAATGCCGGCCGCCAGGAGGTCCTGCACATCTTCATAGCGTTTGGCGTTCTTGCTGCCCGGGACATTGGTATGGGCCAGTTCGTCCACCAGCGCGACTTCGGGCCGGCGGGCCAGGACCGCGTCCAGGTCCATCTCCTCAATGGTGATGCCCCGGTACTGCACCTGGCGGCGGGGCACGACCTCCAGGCCTTCGATGAGTTGGGCGGTCTCCTCCCGTCCATGGGTCTCGACCAGCCCCACCACCACATCAATGCCCTCTTTTTGCAGACGGTGCCCTTCCTTGAGCATCTGCCAGGTCTTGCCGACCCCCGCGCCATACCCCAGATAGACCTTCAGTTTGCCGCGCTGGGAGCGGCGGATCAGGCGCAGGAAGCTGAGAGCCTTGTCATCGGCCATGGGTCCCACTCGCCAGTGCGTCCAGGGTTAGGTTGACCTTAAGGACATTGACCCCCGGATCGCCCAGGAAACCCAGGCCCGGCCCGTCAATGCAGGTCTCCACCAGTTTCCTGACCTGCTCCGGGCTCAGACCCCGGGCCTGGGCCACCCGAGCCGTCTGGAGCTCTGCATTCTTCAAGCTGATATGCGGGTCCAGGCCGCTGCCGGAGGCGGTCACGGCATCCCCGGGGATGGGAGCGTCGGGGCTCAAATGGTTCTCAGCCCGATACGCGCTAGCTCGCTCCTTGACCTGATCGATGAGCTTCTGAGACAAAGGCCCCAGGTTGCTGCCGCCGGAGCTCGTGCCGTCATAGCCGGTGCCGCCCGCGGCCGAGGGCCGCGGGTGAAAGTACTGCGGGCTGCTGAAATTTTGGGCGATGAGGGCGCTGCCGACCATCTGCCCCCCTCGTGCCACTAACGAGCCGTTGGCCTGACCGGGAAAAGCGACTTGGGCCAGGCCCCACACCACCAGGGGGTAAGCGCCGCACAGCACGATGAGCAGAGCCGCCGCGACCAACGCCGACACTTTTATTTCCCGTAACAGTTCCTGAGCATTCATGATTCGTTCCCTCTTAGACCAGATGAAAGGCGACGATCATCAAGTCGATGAGCTTGATCCCGATGAACGGCGCCACCACCCCGCCCAGGCCGTAGATCAGCAGGTTGCGCCGCAGGATCGCCACCGCCCCCAGGGGCCGGAACTTGATGCCTTTTAGGGCCAGGGGCACCAGGGCAATGATAATCAGGGCGTTGAAGATCACCGCGCTGAGGATGGCGCTCTCCGGCGAGGCCAGTTTCATGATGTTGAACGGGGCGATTTGCGGGAAGGTGGCCATCAGCATGGCGGGGATGATGGCAAAGTATTTGGCCACATCGTTGGCCACGCTAAAGGTGGTCAGGGCCCCCCGGGTCATGAGCAACTGCTTGCCGATTTCCACAACTTCGATGAGCTTTGTCGGGTTCGAATCCAGGTCCACCATGTTGCCGGCCTCTTTGGCCGCCTGGGTGCCGGTATTCATTGCCACCCCCACGTCGGCTTGGGCCAGCGCCGGGGCGTCGTTGGTCCCGTCCCCGGTCATGGCCACCAGATGCCCGGCTGCCTGTTGGCGCCGGATCAGGGCCAGTTTGTCTTCGGGCTTGGCCTGGGCCAGAAAATCGTCCACGCCCGCCTCTTTGGCAATGGCTGCCGCGGTCAGCGGATTGTCCCCGGTGATCATGATGGTGCGGATGCCCATGGCCCGGAAGCGTTCAAAGCGGTCCGGCAACCCGCCCTTGACGATATCCTTGAGGTAAATGGTGCCGAACACTTGCTTGGCGCTGGCCACCACCAGGGGGGTCCCCCCCAGGAAGCCGATGCGCTCGATCTCGCCTGCCACTTCCGGCGGCAAGGGCGCGCCGACAAACTCCTGGACCGCCTCCGCCGCCCCCTTGCGATAGTGCTCCCCATCCAGATCGAGGCCGCTCATGCGGGTCTTGGCGCTGAAGGGCACGAAATGGGCGTCGGGAAATTCATGCAAATCCCGGCCCCGCAGGCCGTATTCCTTGGCCAGCACCACGATGCTGCGGCCTTCGGGGGTCTCGTCGGCCAGAGAGGCCAGTTGCGCCACGCTGGCCAGTTCTTTCGCTTCGATTCCCGGCGCGGGCAGGAACTCCACCGCCTGGCGGTTGCCCAGGGTGATGGTGCCGGTCTTGTCCAGCAGCAGCACGTCCACGTCGCCCGCGGCCTCCGCGGCCCGGCCGCTCATGGCCAGGACATTCTTCTGCACCAGCCGGTCGATGCCGGCAATGCCGATGGCGCTCAGCAGACCGCCGATGGTCGTGGGAATCAGACAGACCAGCAAGGCCGCCAGCACCGGCACCGAGAACGACACCGCCGCATAAGCCCCGAAGGGTTTCAACGTCATGATGACCACGAGAAAGATGATGGTCAGGGCGGCCAGCAGGATGGTCAAGGCAATTTCGTTGGGGGTCTTCTGGCGGCTGGCGCCCTCGATGAGGGAGATCATATGGTCCATGAAGCTCTCCCCCGGGTTGGCGGTGACCTGCACCACGAGTTCGTCGGAGAGCACCCGGGTGCCGCCGGTGACCGCGCTGCGGTCGCCGCCGGCCTCACGGATGACCGGCGCGGATTCGCCGGTGATGGCCGACTCATCCACGGTCGCAGCCCCGTGGATGACTTCGCCGTCCGCCGGGATCACCTCTCCGGCCTTGACGACAAAGACATCATCCTTGCGCAGGGACTCCGCCGCGACGCTCTCGATGGCGCCGTTGGCGAGACGGCGATTCGCCATAGTCTGGGTGCGCGCCTTGCGCAAAGTAGCGGCCTGGGCCTTGCCCCGGCCTTCGGCCATGGCTTCGGCAAAATTGGCGAACAACACCGTGAACCAGAGCCACAGGGCGATCTGTACGAAGAACCCGAAGGCCCCGCCGTGTAAAGGAGTATAGAAGAGCTTGGCCGTAGTGACCAGAGCGCCCGCCAGGGCCACAAACATGACCGGATTCCGGACCATCAGGCGCGGGTCCAGTTTGCGGAAGGAATCCCCGATCGCGGGGATCAGGATAGTCTTATCAAATAGCGAGTGAGTTTTGGCCGCCATGATCGGAATCCTTAGAACAGTTTATTGGAGTTAATCATCAGGAAGTGCTCCACAATGGGTCCGAGGCTGAGCGCGGGGAAGAAAGTCAGCGCCCCTACGATCACCACCGTGCCGATGAGCAAGAAGGTAAAGATGGGACCGGAGACCGGAAAACTCCCGGCGCTCTGGGGCACGGTTTTCTTGCGCGCCAGACTCCCGGCCAGGGCCAGCACTGGCACGATAAGCAGGAAGCGCCCGACCAGCGTGGCCAGCCCCAGGGTCAGGTTATACCAGGGAGTATTGCCCGAGAGGCCCGCAAAGGCGCTGCCATTGTTGCCGATACACGAAGTGAAGGCATAAAGCATTTCACTGAAGCCATGGGGCCCGGTATTGTTCAAACCCTTCAACCCCCACTGGCTGGCGGCGGCCAGGCCGGTAAACCCCAACAGAAAAACGATGGGCACCAGAATGGCCAGGGCCGCGACCTGGATATCAAAGGACTCGATCTTTTTCCCCAGATATTCCGGGGTGCGGCCCACCATGAGGCCGGCCAGGAAAATTGCCAGCACCACAAAAACCAACATGCCGAAAAGCCCCGCGCCCACGCCGCCGAAGACGACCTCGCCCAACTGGATGTTAAACAGCGGTACCAGCCCGCCCAGGGGCGTGAAGGAGTCGTGCATGGAGTTGACCGCGCCGCAGGAGGCATCCGTGGTCACCGTGGCAAAGAGCGAAGAATTGAAGATACCGAAGCGTACTTCCTTGCCTTCCATATTGCAGCTGGTTTGCTCGATTCCCAGAGCGGTCAGCCGGGGGTTGCCGTGCGCCTCGGCATACCAGCAAACCAGGACCCCCACCAGGAACAGCAGAAACATGGCGGACCACACCGACCAGCCGTGTTTCTGGTTGCCTACCATCCGCCCCAGATAATAGGTCAGCCCGGCGGGAATCAGGAAGATGGACAGGATTTGGATGAAATTCGACAGCGGGGTGGGGTTTTCATACGGGTGCGAGGCATTGGCGTTGAAAAAGCCGCCCCCGTTGGTGCCCAGCATCTTGATAGCCACCTGGGAGGCCACGGGCCCCTGGGCAATTGTCTGGGTCTCGACCTTGACAGCCTCCATCACCGGGTTGCCTTTGGCGTCCTTGATCTCCTGACCGCCGGCGTCCTTTTTGGCGACCTGGGTGGTGTAAGGATCGAGCACTTTCACGGTTTGGTAAGGCTTGAAGTTCTGGATCATCCCCTGAGAAACCAAAAACAGAGAATAGACCAGACACAGAGGCAGTAATAGATAAAGACAGGTCCGGGTCAGATCGGTCCAGAAATTTCCCAGGGTCGCGGCCTTATCCCGGGCGATACCCCGCACCAGGGCCGCGGCGATGGCAATACCGGCCGCGGAGGAGATGAAGTTGTGAAAGGCCAGCCCCACCATTTGGGACAGATAAGACATGGTGCTTTCCCCGCCGTAGTTCTGCCAGTTGGTGTTGGTGGTGAAGCTGGCCGCGGTATTGAAGGAAAGATCGCCGGGCACGCCGCTGAGGCCTTGAGGATTGAGGGGCAGGACCCCCTGCAGCCGCATGATAAGGTACGTCAACAGCAGGGTGACCAGGCTGAAGATCAGGACGGAAACGGCATAGCCTTTCCAATCCTGCTCTTTGGCCGGATCAATCCCGGCAAAACGATAGATCAGGCGCTCCACCGGCTTTAGGGCCGGGTCGAGCCAGGTGCGGCCGTTGACCTCGAGCACCTGGACCAGGTACAGGCCCATGGGCTTGGTGAGGGCCAACAGCATGATGCTGAAGAAGGCCAACTGAATCCAGCCATTGACATTCATAAGGGGTTCTCCCGATTAGAACTTCTCAGGTCGCAGCAGGACCACGAAGAGATAGACAATCAGAGCCACGGCCACCAGGCCGACGATCAGGTTTTCCATGTCTTGCCCTCCTTGGCCAGGAAGCCGACATAGGCCAGGCAGACCACGAAGAATATAAGAGGGATGGCTATCCAGACGACGTCCATAAAGACAAATCTCCCTGTAATTCAGATGAGTTCGGAGCCGAACTCTTTTTCCGCCTTTACCGTGACGGTGAATCTGGTCCCCTGGCCCGGCTGGCTGGTGACTTCGATGGAGCCATCGTGCACCTCCACGATTTCTTTAGCGATGGTGAGCCCCAGCCCTGAGCTGATATGCTCCTGCCCCGGCACCCGGAAGAATTTTTCGAAGATGCGGGGGAGGTACTCCGGGGCAATGCCGATGCCGGTATCCTCCACCGTGAAGCGCACCCTGCCGTCCTCAGGCCGGGCTGTAACGCTCACCTGGCCTCCGGCGGGCGTGTATTTCAGGGCGTTATTGAGCAGATTATCGAACACCAACTGAAAGCGCGTCGGGTCCACGAGCACCCGCGGCACATCCGGGGCCACATCAATATTTAAGGTGAGACGATGATCCAGGAAGGCCGGCCTCGCTTTATCCGTCACCTGTAAGACCAGGTCTTCCACATTGACCGGCTCCAACTTGATCTCGACCCGCCCCGACTCTATGCGGCTAATATCCAGCAGATCTTCAATAACGTGATTAAGCCTGTCACTGTCCTCTCGTGCCGTGACCAGAATCTCGGTTTGCTGAGGGGATAACGGGCCGAGTTTTTCATTCAGCAGCACATGAATCGCCAGGCGGATCGAGGTCAAAGGCGTCTTCAACTCATGGGAGACCGTGGAGATCAGGCTGTTTTTGACCTCATCGATGCGGTGCAGACGCGTTACATCCGCCAGCATCAGGGTGACTCCCACGAGTTGACGCGGTTGAGCAAAGATGGGAATAGCCTGAGGAAGGAAAAAATGCTCCTTTTCTTCCATAAAAATCTGGATCGCCGCATCATACCCCCGGGGCTGAAAGGGACGCTCTTCCTGGCAAACCCGCAAGAACATCTGGGTGATTTTCTCATTACCCGCCTCGTTCACCGTCGATTCCGGCACCAAGCCGAACAGGCGTTGGGCCGCCTCATTGGCCAGCTCGATCTTGCCTTCGCAGTTGCAGATGGCCACCGCGTCGCTCATGCTGTCGAGGGCCAACTGGGTCGAGCGCTGGGTGCGCAGGAGTTGGGCCCGGTCGCTGCGCCGCAGTTCCCGGAGGCTCGCGGTCATCTGGTTGAAGGCCTCCCCCAATTGGCCGATTTCATCCTGGGAGTGGACGTTGACCACCAGATCCAGGTTGCCTGTCTGGATTTCCCGTACCGACCGGATAAGACCGGCGATGGGCTTGACAATCGCCGGCCCCGTCAGCAGGGTGAATCCGGCCCCCATGGCCATGGCGGCCAGCACCAGGATCAACATGGCCTTCCTGGTCTGCGCGGTGCGCCGTTGCGCCTGTCCGTCCGCGGCCACCATATTGTCCAAGTTCGCATTAATGATCTTTTGGGCGGTCTCCCGGATGGTCCGGGAGTGAGGCTGGATTTGCCGGCCATAGAATTCTCGCCGTTTGTCCAGATCGCTCAGTTTATAAAAATTCGCCAACTCCTCCGCATAACTCTTCCAGGAGGCGGTCAGCCTATCCGTCAACTCCTGCTCACCGGGGAGGGTGACGTTCCCCTGTTGGATGCGGAGGTTCTTCTCGAACTTACCTATGACCGGCTCGCTTTGCCGGCATACGTCCGGCCGGTCTTCCAACAGGCAAAGTTCCGCCTGGCGATCCAGTTGTTCGAGCGCGACCTTCATGTGGTCACAGGCCGCCACCGAGTCATAGTTCTCTCGCAAGATGCGGGCTATGGCCAGGCTGGACTCGTTGAGGGTGTGGATGCTCACCACCCCCACCGCGGCCACGATCAGCAAGAGGCCGGCAAAAGCTATCACCAGTTTGGTCCTGATACCCATGACACTGCGCTCCCCGGCAGGAAGAATGCAATCCCCATGCCCTTGGCCGCTCATTTCTAATTGGCTGAAATGGCTATCTTATTAATAAGTCGGGTCGGAGTGAACCGCAAGGTGAGGTTTCAGGACGCAGGACCTGATGGCCCTGAGGATTGCAAAATGCAAGGTGAGGGTCAGACGCCGTATTTTTTGCGGCGCCGCCAAAGGGTAACCGGGTCCATGCCCAAAACCCTGGCCGCCTCGTCCAGGGATCTGGTGGTCGCCAGCACCTGCCGGATGTGCATCTCCTCGATGGTCGAAAGGGGCACCAGATCGCCCACTTTGGGCTCCGGCGGGGCCGGGGTGAGGTGCATCGGCATGCACTCCACCCCGATGGTCTCGGCCGTACAGAGCAGCACCGCCCGCTCGATGACGTTGCGCAACTCCCGGACATTGCCGGGCCAGGAGTAATGCCGCAGCGCCGCCCTGGCCGGTTCGGTGAACCCCAGGACGCGGCGATGGTTCTGTCGGGCAAACCAGGCCAGCAGGCGCTCCGCCAGGGGCAGGATATCCTCCTGGCGCTCGCGCAACGGTGGCACCACAATATCCACCACGTTTAACCGATAAAATAAGTCTTCCCGGAAGCGGCCGGCTTTGACCGCCGCGGCCAGATCAACGCTGGTGGCCGTAATAATCCGCACGTCGGCCTTGCGGGTTTCCACCTCGCCGACCCGTTCGTATTCCTTCTCCTGGAGCACCCGCAACAGCTTGGCTTGCAGCGGCAGCGGCAAATCGCCGATCTCATCGAGGAAGAGGGTGCCGCCCTCGCAGGCCGCAATCCGCCCCAGATGGTCCCTAAGCGCCCCGGTGAAGGCCCCTTTGACATGGCCGAAAAGTTCGCTCTCCAACAGCTCCGCCGACAGCGACGGGCAGGACACGACCCCGAAGTTTCTAGCGGCGCGGCGTCCCCAGGAATGGATGGCCCGGGCCAGAATGGTTTTGCCGGTGCCGCTTTCACCGCGGATCAAGAGGGTGGTGTCGCTGTCCGCCACCCGCCGGGCCAGCGCCAGGATTCTTTGCATAGCGGGGCTGCGGCTGGTCAGGTCCGCCTCCGGCGCGGCCTCATTGAGGGCTTCCTGCAAAGCCGCCACCCGCTCCTCCAGGGTCCGCACTTCGCGGACCTTGTCGATTAAGAGCAGCAACTGCTCGACGCTGAACGGCTTGGGCAGGTAGTCAAAGGCGCCCCGGCGCATGGCTTCCACGGCCGTGTCTATGGAGGCATAGGCCGTGATCACCACCACCTTCAGCCAGGGACAGGTAGTCCGCAGGGCCGGGATCAATTCCAGGCCCGAGGCCGTGCCCAGGCGCAAATCGACCAGGGCCAGGTCAAAAAACCGGCGTGAGGCTTCGGCCAAGGCGTCCTTACCATTGCTCACGGCCACCACGCGCTGGCCCTCGGCCTCCAGAGCCATCGACAGGGTTTTGCGAATGTTTGGTTCATCATCGACGATGAGAACGGTTAGACCAGTGGTCATAGCAAATATCCCGCTAAACTGAGTTGGTCACATTATAACTCTGCGGTTCACCCAGACAAAATGGAAGGCGTGATTGGTTAAATTTCGCTAAGGTGGATATGTTTTCCCCTCATTCCATCTTGGTAAGTGTGGCAGGTAGATACGGTGATTATGAGCGTCAGGTAACTTACCTCAGCGGCCATCCGGTAAAGCCCGCAGTATTTCAGTCAGCGGCTGATAGCTTTAGACGTCCATATATGGAATAATGCCGCAGGCGGCAGGCGCACCGCGTTCCCGCCCCCCGCCTTATAGACTTTTTAGTCTGGGGCAGGCAGACCGATAT
>JALNYP010000053.1 GCA_023229795.1 Syntrophobacterales bacterium | reverse complement strand
AACCCCCGGGAAAGCCTCCGACGCTCCAGGAAGCCACCAAAATGATTGGGCAACTGGGCGGTTTCCTGGGGCGTACCCGGGATGGTTTCCCCGGCCCTGCCACCCTTTGGCAGGGGATGCAACGCCTCGGCGATATCGCAGTCGCCTGGTGCCTTGCTCGTTCCCCCTGATACCTTTACCCCACTTGTGGGTAATGATAAGCGCCGGGGGAGAGGTTGAGAGTCGTGTCAGACTTTTCGGGTCAGTAAAACAGTAAAACGGTAAAGCTGTAAGTAGTTAGCTAAAAGCTCCTTACTGCTTTTCCATAGCCAGGTTGATCAGGGTGTCCAGCAGGGCGGGGAACTCGATCCCCGCGGCCTTGGCTCCCTGGGGAAAGAGGCTGGTAGCCGTCATGCCCGGGATGGTGTTGGTTTCGAGGACAAAGATGTCTTTGCCCCGGACCATCAGGTCGGTACGGGAATAGCCCCGGCAGCCCAAGGCCTTATGCGCGGTGAGGGCGCACTGCTGGGCGCGGCGGGTCAGCTCGTCATCGAGGCGGGCCGGGCAGATTTCCTGGGTGGCCCCGGGCTGATACTTGGCCTCGTAATCGAAGAAATCATATTTGCCGGTGGGGACGATCTCCACCAGGGGCAGGGCCTGAAGCTCGGCGTTGCCCAAGACGCCGCCGGTCACTTCGATGCCCGAGATGAATTCCTCCACCAGGACCCGGAAATCCAGGGCAAAGGCGGCGGCCAGGCCGGTTTCGAGGTCCTCGAGGGTCCGGGCCATGGAAATGCCGATGCTGGAGCCTTCATTGACCGGTTTGATCACCGCCGGTAATCCCAGACACCCCTGGATGGCCTCGGGAGAGGCAGCCTCATCACGGTTAAAGAAGAGGGCCCGGGGCACTTTGAGCCCGGCCTGCTGATAGATGGCTTTGCTCAGTTCCTTGTTCATGGCGAGAGCCGAGGCCAGGACGCCGGAACCCTGGTAAGGGATCTCCAGGAGGTCCAGGAGCCCCTGCATGGAGCCGTCTTCGCCGCCGCGGCCGTGCATGATGATGAGGGCCGCGTCCAGCGCCGCGGCTTCATGCACCAGCTTTTCCAGATCCGTGAAAGGATCATAGCGCTGAATGTCGTATTTGTTCTGATCCAGGGCCTGATAGACCTGGGCGGCGCTTTTCAGCGAGACTTCCCGCTCCGAGGATTTGCCCCCGGCAATGAGGGCCAGCCGTAATTTTCCCATGATTCCCTCCGGCAGTGGTTGAGATGCAGCAGGTTGGACGGGTCCAGGGGGATAGGGCCGAAGAGCTTCTGCTCCAGGGCCCGGGCCCGGACTTCGGTGGCACGGATGCGGTCCTGAATTTCGGGGGTGCGCCCGTAGCGCACCTGGAGGTCGGCAAAGCGGTCTTCGAGCGTGACCACTGCGTCGTGGAGCACCCGCTTGTCGGCGTAATTGACGATCTCGGCTTCCCGGAGCGGCCTGGAATCGTTGACTGTGCCGTCGAGATAGACATGCTCCCGCACCACCTGGGCCACCTGGGAGAAGCCCAAATCTTCCAGGACGGCGGCGCCCCATTCGGCGTGGTTCCGGGTGGTACCCAGACAGGCGGTCTTGCCCAGATCATGAAGAAGGGCGCCGGTGGTAACCAGGGGCAGAACCAGGTCGAACCCGGCGGCCACCAGGGCATCCCCCAGGGAGAAGGCAACCTGCATTACCGCAAAGCTGTGCTCCCGGATATTGGGGAGCATGCCGTGGGCTGCCATCAACTCGAGACACTCGGCCAGGGAAGGGATTGCCAAGGAACGGGGATTGCTCATAGTTTTATTATAACAGAGGTGAAAAGGGGAAAAGGGAAAAAGGCGAAAAGGAGCAAAACTTCGGACCATCTAAATCCTCTCACTTGAGGCAGCCTCGTTGCCAAGTGCATATGGGAACGAGAAAAAACTGGTGGCTTCATGACTTATATCTAAGCTTTCCCTTTTTTCAAGAGAGCGGTGCGGGACCAGGTGATTAGGGGATGGCTGACGCTGGTCAGGCCAGCGTGTCCGGCTAAAACGAGGGTGGCCTCGAAGTCCTGGGCTGAGACATGCCCCTTGGGTTCCGCTAAGAGACAACCTGCCTCCGGCTTTAAGAGGTTGGAGACTTCTTGGAAGAAGTTCGGAACATCGGGAACTTCATGCACCACGGCAAAGGCCAAAGCAAAGTCGATTTGCCCATAAAAATCGGCAAGCCCGAGAGAAGTGGGCTCGCATGCCCGGGTAATAATTCTGTCCGCAAGTTGGGCTTTTTGGGCGCGATTTTGAAGAGCGTGAAGCATTTTCTCTTGCACATCCACACAGATGACCCGGCCTTGGGGGCCGACCAGGTGGGCGAGGGGGAGGGTGAAGAAGCCCATAGCCGAGCCAATGTCCAGGACGGTCATGCCGCGGGTGACATGGGGATCCAGGATTTGGTCAGGATTATGGATGAGTCGCCGGAGTGGATTTAATAACCAGTACCCCAGCCAATAGGGACAGACGCGTTTGGCCATATCTCTGATGGATGCCTTGTCTGGTATTCAAAATCGGTTCAGGTTTTGGCAACCAGGACCACCGCGTACGCGGCCATGCCTTCGCCCCGGCCGGCGAAGCCCATCTGTTCGGTGGAGGTGGCCTTGATATTGACCTCCGCGGCCGTCAGGCCCAGGATGGGGGCCAGGGTGGCCTGCATGCCGGGAATATGGGGGGCCAGGCGGGGGGCCTGGGCCACGATGGTGGCGTCCACGTTGACCGGGGCAAAACCCCGCTCCCGCACGATGTCCATGATGCGCGCCAGCAGGATGAGGCTGGAGATGCCTTTATAGGCCGGGTCTTTATCCGGGAAATGGGTCCCCAGGTCGCCGGCCCCCACTGCGCCCAGGAGGGCGTCGCCGATGGCATGGCTTAAGACATCGGCGTCGGAATGCCCCAGCAGCCCCAGGGTATGGGGGATGGCCACCCCCCCCAGGATCAGGGAACGGCCCGCCACCAGGCGGTGGGCATCATACCCCAGACCGACTCGCATGCTTTTTCCTCCGCCGCAAAGACAGGATGGCCTCGGCCAGGAGCAGGTCTTCCGGGGTGGTAATCTTCAGGTTAAAGGGGGAGCCGGGCACGACGACCACCTCCTGGTGAATCTCCTCCAGCAGGGAGGCCTCATCGGTGCCGTAAAAGCTGCGGCTGTAGGCCTCGGTGAAGGCGCGCCACAACAGGGGGGCCTGAAAGGCCTGGGGGGTCTGAATCTGCCAGATATCCTTGCGCTCCAGGGTCTGGCGCACCCTGCCCTCGGCGTCCACGGTTTTCAGGGTATCTTGGGCCGGCAGCCCCAGGACCGCGCCGGCATGGCGCCGGGCGGCCTCGATGACCTGGCGGATCTGGTCCGGGGTCACAAAGGGCCGGACGCCGTCGTGCACCAGGACGATTTCGAGCTCTTCCTCGTTTTTCAGGGCCTTGAGGGCGTGATAAACGCTGTCTTGGCGTTCCTTGCCCCCGGGCACCAGGCGCAGCACCTTCTTGAAGTTGTAGCGGGCGATGACGTTTTCCTGGCAGTAGTCCAGATCCTCGGGATGGACCACGACCGTGACCTCCCGAATTTCGGGCATGGTCTCGAAGAGCTTCAGCGTGTGGGCCAGGATGGGCTTTCCGGCCAGGGGCAGATAGGTCTTGGGGAGGTGGTGCCCCATGCGCGTGCCCAAGCCGGCGGCGGCGATAATAGCAGCAATCATGATGGTCGAGCCTCAAGCGATCCCTGGCAGGAGACCAGACCGGCCCGCCCGGGAAGACGTTGTGAAGTTACGGGAGATATCGGCAATCCGGCCGGTTCCTTGAGAAGTTGTCGAGCCCAATCTTGAAGACGGAAAAATTCCACGCCCCGGTCCCGGCAGCGGGCCAGCAGCCGGTCAAATTCGCCCAGGAACGGCCCGCCCTCCATTTCGGCGTGCAGGGTGAGAACCTGGGGGGCGCCCCGTTCCAGACGGGAGAGCACCAGGGTGGTAAAATCCCGGGCCCCGCAGCCGTGGAAACCCAGGAGTTCGTCCAGGGTAGGCAGGGTGGTGGGGATTTCCAGGACGGCGGTCACGGTGTCCCCAAAGACGGGGAAGTAGGGGGTGCGGCCCCGGGTGTCGCTGCCATAAAGAAAATTTTGGTCCGCCAGCACCGTGCGGCTGGTCAGACTGCACTGCCAGCCGGGGGCGGCGAAGGCCAAGGCCCGGTGTCCCATGCATTTGGCAAAGGCGTCCTGGGCCAGGGCGATTTCCCGGGCCACTTTGGCCGGAGACAGGCGCAAGAGGTGATCGTGCCAGCGCACATGGTCATAGCCATGCAAACCCACCTCGTGGCCGGCCGCGGCCAGGCGGGGCGCCAGGCGCGGCGCGGCCGCGCCGATCAGCGGGCCCGGCAGCAGGGTGCCGTAGCACATGGTCTTGAAACCATAAAGCGAGGGGGCCCGGGTGCGCCACATCTTTTCCAAAAAACCTCGCTGCCGGAAGATCCGGAAGATAGCCCGGCCGGAATGGTCGGGGCCCAGGGCCAGAAAGAAGCTGGCCTTGACTTGATGCGCCTCCAGCACGTCCATCAGGGCGGGCACCCCCTGACGGAAACCCGCCAGGGTGTCTACGTCAACTTTTAAACCCAAGCGCGGGGTCATATCATCTTCATATCGGCTTTCAGCCTGCATTGAACGGCATTTATCGTAGGGGCGGATCTAAACGTCCGCCCTCGAGGGCCGCACACATAGGTGCGCCCCTACACCGGCCCCGTCCGGGCTTCCTCCAGGAAGGCGTCCAGGGTGATCTTGAGCGATGTGGTCAGATCGGTCTGGGGCTCCCAGCCCAGGAGCCGGCGGGCCTTGGCGATGGAAGGCTTGCGGCTGGTGATGTCCTGGTAGCCTTTGCCGTAATAGGCCTCATGGGGGGTCTCGATGATCTCGGAGTAATCCCCGTCTTTTTGGTGGTCCGGGTGCGCCTTGAAGAGGTCCCGGAGCATGAAGGCCAGCTCCTTGACCGAGGCCTCGTTGTCGGGGTTGCCGATGTTGAAGATCTGACTGTCCGCGGCGCCGCCCTCGTTTTCGATAATCTTCATGAGGCAATCGATGCCGTCTTCGACGTAGGTAAAACAGCGTTTCTGGAAGCCGCCGTCGACCAGCTTGATGGGCTCCCGTTCGAGCAGGTTGAGGATGAACTGGGTCACCACCCGGGAGGAGCCTTCCTTGGCGGCGTACAGGTCGTCCAGCTTGGGGCCGATCCAGTTGAAGGGGCGGATCAGGGAAAACTGCAGTTTGCCCTGCAGGCCGTAGGCCCAAATGACCCGGTCCAGGAGCTGCTTGGAGCAGCTATAGATCCAGCGGACCTTGTTAATGGGCCCCAGGACCAGGGTGGATTCATCTTCGTCAAACTCCGCGTCCGGGCTCATACCGTAGACTTCGGAGGTGGACGGGAAGATGATGCGGGTGCCGTACTTGACGCACTGGCGCACCACCCGCAGGTTTTCCTCGAAATCCAGTTCGAACACCCGGAGGGGGTGCTTGACGTAGGTCATGGGGGTGGCGATGGCCACCAGGGGCAGGACCACGTCGCACTTGCGGATGTGATATTCGATCCATTCCTTGTTGATGGCGATATCGCCCTCGAGGAAGTGGAAGCGGGGATGGTCCAGGGACTGGTCCAACTTGTTGGAGTAAAGGTCCATGCCGAAAACTTCCCAGTCCCGGGTGGTGAGAATGCGCCGGGTCAGGGCATTGCCGATGAAGCCGTTGACGCCTAAAATCAGGATTTTCATTAGTTATCCATTCATGATTTCTTCAATCTATGGTGGGCCATGCCCACCCTACATTTTCTTTTGTAGGGGCGGAAATAGGTGTCCGCCTCTTAAGGGCGCACCCGTAGATGCGACCCTACGAAAATTTTTGTCCCACCAGGTGATCCCAGGTGGCCAGCACGGGGCCGAGGAATTCCGGTTCATCCTCCCACTGGGCCTGGGTGATGAGAAAGTTCCCACTACCCGTGGCCACCAGGAGTCCCTCATCCGGGAGAGCGGCGGTGATCCGGCCGGGCAGATGGGGGTCCTTCGGCGGCGCGGCCAGGGCGCGGCCGTTCCAGATCAAGAGCTTGCGGCCGGCCAGGGTGGTGAAGGCGCCGGGGTAGGGGTGGGTCACGGCCCGCATCAGGTTATAGACGGCCACGGCGGGCTGACGCCAGTCGATGCGGCCGTCTGCGGGCCCGCGGCCGCCGAAATAAGAGGCCCGGGCGTGGTCCTGGGGGACCCGGGGGGCCTGCTCGGTACGGAGCAGCGGATAGGTTTCCCGGAAAAGGGCGCCGGCGGCCGCGGTCATCCGGGCGAAGAGGGTGACCGCGGTATCCTCCGACGTGATGGGGATGGCCTGCTGAGCCACGATGTCGCCCTGGTCGGCCTTGGCCTCCATATAATGCAGGGTGACCCCGGTTTCGCGCTCCCCCTGGACCAGGACCCAGTTCACGGGGCAGCGGCCGCGGTAGCGGGGCAGCAGGCTGCCGTGGAGATTCAGGGCGCCCAGGCGGGGCAGATTCAGCAGAGGCGGCTTCAGCATGTGGCGATAATAGCACGAAAACAGCAAGTCGGGTTGCAAAGCCTGCATGGCGGCCACAAAGGCCGGATCGTTGGGGTCGGCGGGCTGGTACACCGGCAGGTAGTTGGCGAAGGCGAGCTTCGCCACCGAGGCGAACCAGATATTTTCCCGGGGATCATCGGCATGGGTGACCACCGCCATGATCTCATCGCCCAGCTCACGGCAGAGCTCGATTAAGGCCTGGAGGCAGGCATAACCGATATTGTGGTAACCCATGAAGATGAGGCGCATATTGCTTCCCGGGACCCCTCAGGCCATCAGGCGCTGCTTCAGTGGCGGCCAGGGACGGCCGCCCCACCGCCTTAGCTCAACCTCCCCAAATAAGCGGGTGGAGAGGGGCATGGCGCCTTGCAGAGGCGGGTGGCGAAGCATATCAAACCACAAATTCGACCTCGCAACGGCATCAGCCCCGCGAGGTTTCGCCCCCATTATACCGGATTTTGCCGCAGGGAAAAGGAAAGAGTTGCTTTAAGAGTCCGGGCCCAGGGTCTGGCGGATGACGTAGCGGGGGCGCTGGCGCACCTCCCGGTAGATGCGGCCCACGTATTCGCCGATGAGGGCCAGGCCCAGGGTGTTTAGCCCTACGAAGACGAAGAGGATAGCGAACAGGGTGAACAGCCCTCCCACTTCCGGGCCCACGAAGATCCGCCGGATAAACAGAAAGAGGCCGAAGAACAGCCCTAAGAGGGCGATGGCGACCCCCATGAACCCCACCAGGTGGATGGGCAGATTGGAAAACCCGGTCATCAGGTCGAAGTTGAGGCGGAGCAGCTTGAACAGGCCGTACTTGGACTGACCGCGCTCGCGTTCGGCGTGCCCCACGGGGATTTCGGCCACCTTCTGGGAAAAGAGGTTGGCCAGGGCCGGGATAAAACTGGAGGATTCGTGACATTGGTTGATGCTGTCGATCACTTCCCGGCGATAGGCCCGGAGCATGCAGCCGTAGTCCCGGAGCTTGACCCCGGTGACCCGGGACATGACGTAGTTCACCAGCATGGAGGGGAATTTGCGGAATACCGAGTCCCGGCGGTTCTCCCGCCAGCCCCCGACGGTGTCGTAGCCCTCTTCCAGCTTGGCCACCAGGCGGGGAATCTCTTCGGGCGGGTTCTGCAGGTCCGCGTCCAGGGTGACCATCACCTGGCCCCGGGCCGCCTGAAACCCGGCGAAAATGGCCTGGTGCTGCCCGAAGTTGCGGTGAAATTGCAGGGCCCGAATATTCTGAGGATGCTGCCGGTTGAGGCCGCTCAAGAGCTGCCAGGAGCGGTCGGTGGAGCCGTCGTCCACGAAGATGATCTCAAAGGCGCGGTCCATGGCGCTCAAGGTGCGCATTAACCTGTCGCCCAACTCGCTGAGATTGTCTTCTTCGTTGAACACGGGGATGACCACGGAGATGTAGGGGGCAGGGGAAGGGACGCTCAGGGGCAGAACCTGGTTGGACATAAATTATTACCTTCGGAATGCATAAAAATGAAGAAGTATTATATAGTTGCTCCCCTCATCGGGGCAGGCTCAAGCCCGATCAGGGAAGGGAAGGGGGTCACTTCGAGCATGGCCGAGAGGGTCGATAGAGTGAAAACGCGACCATCCGTGTCTCGAATGACGGGACCCAATGCATCATTTACCCGCGCCCAACCGATGCCACCCAGAACCGCGATTAGTGGGATTCCGCCGAGTCGATTCGACTCTGCCCGAAGTTTGGCGAAGCGAAGCGCCTTGTCGCGAGCCGTGCCTCCGTCATTGGTTCCTTTGCATTCAAGGATCGCTCGAAGGGTGTCCGACTTATCAAAAACCACAAAGTCCGGGGACGGGGTAACTCGGACTTCAAACCGATTAGCAATTTCAACCTGATTATGACTGCCGGTCCGAATGTACGGAACACCATTCTCTCGGAATAGCGCTTCAACAGTATCCTCTATCAGATCGCCCCGTTTGGTGGATGTGGCATCCAATACCTGGCGGAAGGCGCCACCATAGTGCCGTTGATGCAGGAACAATGAGAATGGCACCCCCCCGGAAGCGAAGAGCCGCACACTGGTCCAACCATTTTCGGTGTCCGGTTTTGCTTGCTTACTGACAAGGCCGCCGGGTGGAACACCGAAAAGAGAGCCATCAATGATCTGGCAAAGGGTCTTAGCCGCGACCCTGGCTTGTTCTGCGGTGGTTGCCGTCCCGTTACGCTCCATGGCGTCCACCTTGTTCGGTGACAAGGGGCTCAGGCCAGTCGGCTCTGCGGCCATAATCGTGGCGTGAGCGAACTCCCCCTTCGTGAGGCCGGTGAGTGTACGAAATACCAATAATGTTCTAGGGCTATTCCCCAGAGCCGAGGCTAACTCAGGTTCCGTAACTTTAGTGAATCCCTCGGTTGCCGCAAAGGCATCGGCGTATACCTGCTCGAAATAATCTCGTCCGTAAAAATGGTTCTCGTGTATGTACGCGAAATCAGCGGCAAGGTGAGGCACATACAATAATCTGGCAATTTCTGCGTAAATGCCTGGATGTTCGTTGGTCCCATGATGCAAAGGAATCAAGCGAATCCGTGCGATTCGCTGGTCCCAACTGTTCGCTTCGGCAATCCTTGTGAGTGTATCCTGAATATTCGACAAGGTGATTTACCCGACCTTGAATAAATATCCGGGAATACCCATAGCAGAATTTTCCGCAATGCGGCGACGGGCTTCTTCAACGAAGTGCTCGTGAATTTCAAAGCCTGCCGCCTTCCGTCCGAGGCGACGAGCCACAACAATTGTAGTTCCTCCGCCGGCAAATGGGTCAATCACTATTCCACCTGCCGGGCTGGCGACCTTAATGAAAAACTCGGCTAATCCCTCCGGCATCGCGGCTGTATGCGCCACGCCGCGATACTGATTGTAGGTCTGCGGAACAGTCACCACGTTTCCCGGGTCTGCTCCGCCCAGCAAATAGGTCTTGGTTCGATCCCGGCCAAACCCGGCCTCGGTATTCCGCCTGCCAAGCCTGTCCATTTTTCGCCGGGCAATCTCGGCAAGGTCTGCTTTATAAGGGACTCTAACTGCATCCAGGTCAAAATATGGTTTTACCCCACGGGCAAAATGATAAACGTACTCAAAACTATCCTTGGTCCGCGGACCAAATCTGCCTGGGACTGCATTGGTTTTGGCCCAAATGTAGGTCTCAATCCAGCGCCAACCCAGCCGTTGAATGGCAATAACCAATTCATAAACGTACGGGTGTCTCTGACCTTTTAGTGGTCCCTGTTTGGCTACGCGGTTTTTAATATTAAGAATAAGGCTACCACTTTCTCTCGCAGCCTTATACATTGCCTGGGCAAACGGGAGGAACCATTCCACATAATGGTCTGGGTGTATGCGGCTGTAGGCCCGCGCATCGGCATACGGGGGACTAGTGAAGAAAAGGTCGATGCTGCTTTGAGGCAGGCGCGGCAACAAGTCCAAGGCATCACCATAGGTTATCCCATCATCGAGAAATTGGGCTAGCCCCTGGGTGTCACCTTCGATCTGCACGCTCATCTCCACAAGTTGAATATATGCGATTTTGATCGGGGAGGTAAAGATATAGTTCTCAAAAAAAGACCACCGCCACCTGATGTGGCCGGTGGCCCCAAGGGAGACGCGAAGCAGGCCGTAAGCCGAGTTCTGTCCCGGGTTGCCCCGGTGATGATCATTCCTCTAGGGCCACGGTTACCCGGGGCCTCCAGCGACCTACCCGGGAGCTTCGGGCGGGCCGCCCTCAAACGCTCCCCTATTTGGTCTTGCTCCAGGTGGGGTTTTCCTAGCCGGCAATGTCGCCACTGCCGCTGGTGAGCTCTTACCTCGCCTTTTCACCCTTACCGTGGACGTACCACGGCGGTCTGGTCTCTGTGGCACTTTCCCTAAGGTTGCCCTCGCTGGGGGTTACCCAGCACCCTGCCCTGTGGAGCTCGGACTTTCCTCCGGCCGCATGGCGGCCGGCGATCATCTGGCCTACTTCGCGACCCCGCGGGGTCGGAAAACTTGGGGGCGCGGCGAAAAAGCACCCCTTAACAATATTTTACCCCACCTGGGCCTTTTGGTCAATGGCCTCGTTGGCCAGGCGGTCGGCCGTTTGATTCAGATCCCGCGGGACGTGAGAGATTTTATAGGTCTCGAATTTTCCCAGGGCCTGCCGGGCGGCCTGCCAGAGGGGCAGGAGGTGAGGGGCCTTCACCCGATATTGGCCGTTGAGTTGGCGGACCAGGAGTTCGGAGTCGGCGAAGACCTGGATTTTTCTGATCCCACGGTCCAGGGCCAGGTTCAGGCCCAGGAGCAGGGCCTGGTATTCCGCGACGTTGTTGGTGGTCTGGCCCAGGTACCGGCCCTGCCGGACTTTGGTCTCGCCCCCGGGATCGAGCAACAGGGCCCCGGCCCCGGCCTGGCCGGGATTGCCCCGGGAAGCACCGTCGCAGTAGAGGCTCCAGACGCCTGCGGCCAGATCGCGATAATGGCCGGACACTTCCCGGAAGAGTTCCTGCAATTCGTGGCTGGAGACCTGAAACCGCTCTTGCACCTGGCGGAGGTCCAGGCCTTCGGCCAGGGCTTGAAAAATCGCGGCTCGGTGATCAGCAACAGACAAGGTGCGCCTCAGGCCCGGCCGGCTTCCGGTTCCGCCTCTTCTTCCCCGCTCCAGTAGAGAATGCGCTGGCAGTGGGGGCACTGGAGGATCTCCAGGCCTTTCTGCAGGTCGATGAACTGCTGGGGCAGGATGTTCATGTGGCAGCCCAGGCAGACGCCTTCCTGTACCGGGGCGATGGCGGTGCCGTTGCGGCGCTGGCGGATAAATTCATAGCGTTTCATGAGGGCCGCCGGCACGCCCTTGCGCAGCTTCTTGCGCTTTTCCTCCAGTTGGTCCAGCTCTTTCTTGAACTTCTCGCTTTCGACCGCCACTTCCTGCCGCAGCCGCTCCAGGAGCGTTTCCTGCTCGGCCATTTGCCCGTTCAGTTCGGCGATGAGGCGATTCTGCGTCTCCATGAGGTCCATAAGTTCCAGGGTCCGGGTCTCGCGCTGGTCCCGCTGGTCCTCTTTAAAGGCGATCTCCTTGAGCATGGCCTTGTATTCGATATTGCTCTTGATCTCCATGAGGCGCTGGCGGCTGGTCTTGATGCCCTCCTCCATGTCCGCCATTTCCAATTCCGTGTCCCGGCGCTGCGCCTTCAGGTCCTCCACCTCCTGGAGTCGGGCGGCATGGGCGGCTTGCAGCTCTTCCAGGGCTGCTTCGCCAGCTTTCAGTTCTTCGGGGAGCCGGTCCAGCTCCTGGGTGACTTCCCGGATCACCTTGTCTAATTCCTGTACGTCAATGAGTTTGCTTAACTCAGGTAACAAGATTTAACCTCCGCGTTGAGTCGCACTATAGTCACGCTTTCCTGCCCGGCTAAACCGCCGGGAAGCGTGAGGTTATGAGCGAATATGAAAAATCGGTTCTCCTCATACGTAATTGCACGGAGCGGCCTGGCCGGCCGCAGCCATGACGTTAAGAGCCAGTCCCGCTTCCTGAAACAGGCTTGCCAGTTGCCGGGACCAGGGCTCCATAAATAGCGCTTCGCTGACATAATGGCCCACCGCCACCACGGCCAAGCCCTCATAAGCCGGAATGGCCTGGTGGTGGCGGACCTCCCCGGTCAGATAGACCTGGGCGCCGCTCTCGGCCGCGGCGGCCAACAGGTCGCCGCCGCTGCCGCTACACAGGGCCAGCCGCTGCACCTGCCGGGGCGGGTGGCCCCAGACCTGCACGGTGTCGAGCCCGAAGATCTCTTTGACCTCGGCGATCACCTGGGAAAAGGGGCGAGGTTCGGGCCAGACGCCGACGCGGCCCAGACCCAGAGGCGTGCCGGGATGGCGCAAGGGGTAAAGATCGTAAGCTACTTCGTCGTAGGGATGGGTCTCTTTGAGAAGGGTCAAGGCCTCGGGGAGCAGGGACTCGGGGGCCAGGAACTCCAGGCGGGATTCCACGGCCCGGGAGAGTTGCCCCACTTCGCCTTGAAAGGGTGCGGCCCCGGGGAGGGGGCGATAGGCGCCCTGACCCGGTGACGCAAAAGAACAATGGGAATACCGGCCGATGACCCCCAGGCCGGCGTCGCCCAGGGCCCGGCGCACCCGGTCTTCGTAGCCCACCGGGACGAACACCACCAGCTTGTACCAGGGGTCCCGGGTGGTGGGGGACAGCACCTCCAGGCCGGTGAGGCCGAGCCTGCCGGCCAGATAGTCGTTGAGTCCGCCCGGGGCAATATCCAGGTTGGTGTGGCAGGAGACCAGGGCCAGGCCGGCGCGAATCAGGGCGGCCAGCACCTGCCCGCCGGGACGGTCTTCCCGCACGTCCTTTAAAGGCTGATAGAGCAGAGGGTGGTGGGTCAGGAGCAGTTGGGCGCCCCGCCGGCCGGCTTCGGCGATGACGGCCGGGGTGACCTCCAGGGCCACCAGGATGGCTTCGACTGCTTGGCGGGGATGACCCACTTCGAGCCCCACCCGGTCGCCGGGGACGGCCCAGGCCGATGGATAATGGCTTTCCAGCAGGTTAAGGATGTCTCGCAGCGTCGCGCTCATTGAACATAAAAAAGGGGTGCGCAGAGAGCACCCCCGGGGTTAAACCCCTGTGGTAGCCAAGCTTTATACGGTTCTCGCAAAGTACCCTTTGCCTCCGGATGCCTGGTGGGCCCACCCGGATTTGAACCAGGGACCGTCCGGTTATGAGCCGGTTGCTCTAACCGCTGAGCTATGGGCCCGCATAGTGATTGCCGGGGGGCCAGGCGGGGGCCATGCGCCCCGGCCTGCCGCCCTTTTTCAATTATTATAACTCTCCTCCCCAATAGTACAATAGGCCAAAGCCGGCTGGGGTGAAAATCACGTCTCGATAAAGCTTTTCAGCCGGGTGCTCCGGGACGGATGCCGGAGCTTCCGCAAGGCCTTGGCTTCGATCTGGCGGATGCGTTCCCGGGTGACCTCGAAGTCCCGGCCCACTTCTTCGAGGGTGTGGTCGGTTTTCTCGCCGATGCCGAAGCGCTTGCGCAACACTTTCTCTTCCCGGGGCGTCAGGGTGGACAGCATCTTCCGGGTCTGGTCGGCCAGGTTGAGGTTGGCCACCGCTTCCATGGGCGTAGAGATTTTCTTGTCTTCGATGAAATCCCCCAGGTGGCTGTCTTCTTCGTCGCCGATGGGGGTCTCCAGGGAGAGGGGCTCCTTGGCGATCTTTAAGACCTTGCGCACCTTTTCCAGGGGGAACTCCATCTTTTCGGCGATTTCCTCCGGGGTGGGCTCCCGGCCGATTTCCTGGACCAGGTAGCGGGAGGTGCGGATCAGCTTGTTGATGGTTTCGATCATATGCACGGGGATGCGGATGGTGCGGGCCTGGTCGGCGATGGCCCGGGTGATGGCCTGGCGGATCCACCAGGTGGCGTAAGTGCTGAACTTGTAGCCCCGTTCATATTCGAACTTTTCCACGGCCTTCATCAAGCCGATGTTGCCTTCCTGGATCAGGTCCAGGAACTGCAGGCCCCGGTTGGTGTATTTCTTGGCGATGGAGACCACCAGGCGCAGGTTGGCCTCGACCAGTTCCCGTTTGGCCTTTTGAGCCTGGTATTCCCCCTTTTCGGCTTTGACCAGGGCCGCCAGCAAACGGGAGGCCGCCATCCCAACCTCGGTCTCCAACCTTCTCAAACGCCGCCGGGATTGGGTCCAAACTTCTTCCAACTCCGCCATGGGGCCGTTAGCCACCGCGGGGGTCTCTTGGGGGTCGCCATTCTTGAGTTCCCGGCGCAATTGGCGAAACCGGGTGGCCGACAGGCCCGTGGCCCTCAGACATTTTCCCAGCTTCTGTTGGCAATCCCGGACGATATAGCCGTAATGGCGCAGCCGGTCGAGAATGGCTTCCAGATGGAGGCGCTCCAACCGCAGACTTTTGAAATTATCCACCAGTCGCAGGCGTTGGGCGGCGATCTTTTGTTCCAGGGTTAGACGGGCCTCTTCTTTGCGGGGCAGGGCCGCGGCCTCTTTCTGCATCTGCCGGATCTTTTCTTCCTGGGACCGTACCCTTTGGATCACTTTCAAGATGCGGGACTTCTGGGTGGTCACGTCCAGAGCAGGATCATCCTCACCAAAATCATCCACGGTGCTCTGGGGGGACAGCTTGTCTTCCTCCAGGCGGTTGACCAATCCCATGATGGCTTTAAAGGTGAGGGGCACCTCCAGCAGGGAGTAGAGCACCTCCCGTTCCCCCTCTTCGATGCGTTTGGCGATCTCCACTTCCCCCTCCCGGGTAAGTAAGGAGACAGTGCCCATTTCTTTGAGATAGAGGCGTACCGGATCATCGAATTTAGCGGCTCCGTCCGCTTCCAGGCCCAAATCCCCCTCGCCTTCGCCCATTTCCAGGTGCGAGGGCAGCGGCATACCCGTCACCTCGGGAGGAGGAATACCCAGGTCATCAAAGATCAAGATGTCCTTCATCTGTTCGTTCAACAGGCTCTCGGGAGATAGGGAGTCATTCAGGTCATCCACGGTGATCAAGTTGTCATCATCCCCCATAGGCATGATATCCTGAAAGCCGTCCATTCCCATTCCCTTATTCATCCATTCTCTCCTTATATTATGTGGACCTGCTTTTGAGGTGGTCTAATTGCCGGTCAATTTCCTGTGACAAGGCTAAGAGATCGTCGCCTTCGACGCTGGCGGCGGTCTTCAGTCTTTCTTTGAGTTGAGCCCGGGCCTTTTTCAGCCGCCGGATATGCAAATCCCGACGCCAGTCCGCGGCCAGGAAATCCACCGAGAGTCCGCCTGATTCATCCTCCTCTAAGGTTAAAGCACAGATGCGCTGCCGCTGGGTCTCTCCCGTAGCCTGCTGCACCAGGAGCCCGTGATCGACGCGGCCATGTTCCTTATAACTAGTAATAATCAAGGCCAGGAGCCCTTTGAGCTCCAGGTTGATGAACTCCCCCGCCCACTCTTCCAACTCTTCCAGGGTGACGGCTTCAGGGTGGCTTAAGACCCAGCGGATCAAGGCCTTCTCCAGGCTGACCGCGAGCTTGGCCCTGGGGTCCAGCCGGGTGGCCGAAATGGGGGCCAGAGAGGTGAGGCTCTTACGCAGCACCCCCTCATCCACCCCCAGGCGCCGGCCGGCGCTCTTCAGCCACAGGTCCTGCTCCACCGGGTCCGTGATGGCCTGAAGGTAGGGGCGCAGTTCTTCGAAAATTTTGACCCGACCTTCGACGTCCAGTCCGTAGTTGATGATAAGGTCTTCCAGCAGATAGCTGAACCAGGGTTGGGCCGAGTCCCAGGCGGTGCGGAACAACTCCACGCCGTGGGCCCGGGCGTAGTCGTCCGGGTCCATCCCCCCCGGCAGGGGCAGGGCCCGCACCGGCAGATTCTCCTGGGCGAAGAGCGGGAAGGCCCGCTTCATGGCCTTGGCCCCGGCGGCGTCGCCGTCATAGACCAGAACCACTTTGTCCGCCAGGGATTTCAAGAGCCGCACCTGCTCCCGGGTCAGCGCGGTGCCCAGGGTGGCCACCACATTGCCGATGCCCTGGACCTGAAGCGCGATGAGGTCGAGATAGCCTTCCACTACCAGGGCCACTCCCGTGGCCCGCAGGGCCTCGGCCGCCTGGGGCAGGCCGTAGAGGGTGCGGCCCTTGGAGTAGAGTAGGCTCTCCGGGGAGTTGAGGTATTTGGGTTCACCGTCGCCGATGGTGCGGCCGCCGAAGGCGATGACCCGATTATGCCGGTCGAAGATCGGGAAGATGATGCGGCCCCGGAAGCGGTCGTAAAAGCCGCCGTGGGTCCGGGGGGCCAGGAGCCCTACTTCCTGGGCCAGTTCCAGGGGGATGCCCCGCTTCTGGAAGTGGCGGGACAGGGTGTCCCAGGCCTCGGGGGCATAACCCAGTTGAAAGGCCCGGATGATCTCGGGGGTGAGGCCGCGCTTGGCCAGATAGGCCCGCCCCGGGGCCCCTTCGGAGCTGGCCAGGGTGGCGGCGTAGAAGGCCGCCGCGGCGGTGTTGGCGTCATAGGCGGTGGCGCGTTTTTTGGCCTGCTGGGCCCCTTCCGGGCCCAGTTCCTTCAAGGTCAACGGGATGCCGTAACGCCGGGCCAACTCCTGCACCGCCTCGGGGAAGCTGAGGCGGTGGTACTGCATGAGAAAAGAAAAGACGTTGCCGCCGGCGCCGCAGCCGAAACAGTGAAAGATGCCCTTTTCCGGGGCCACGGTGAAGGACGGGGCGGTGTCGGCATGGAAGGGGCAAAGCCCCAGGAGATTCTTGCCTTTCTGGGTCAATTTGACATACTGGCCCACGACCTCTTCGATGGAGGCGGCGTCTTTGATCTCCAGGAGCTTGTCTTCCGGGATAAAAGCCATTTAAAGACCGGTTTTGGGTTTTCTGTTTTCTGTTAAAAGTCCTTCAGCCTATGGTCTTGGTGGCCCGGGCTTTCCAACCTGTGCTGGTTGGTGGGGCGGGCGTCCCCGGTCGCCGTCCTAATGGTGGGCCGTGCCCACCCTACATTATTTTTTCGCCCTTAATCGTGTAATTCCACTACCGTTACGCCGGGGTTGTCGTCGGGGTGGAGGGCCTTGACCAGGGTGTGGCGTTTCAGGTGTTGCCAGACGGCCTGTTTGAGGCGGCCGGTACCGACGCCGTGGATGATATCCACTTTTTCGGAGCCGTGGAGCACCGCCTGGTCGATGAGCCGGTCCACCAGGGGCAGGGCTTCGTCCACCCGGAGGCCCACCAGGTTGAGGCTGGGGAGCCAGGCGGGCGGCCGGTGGTAGCCCGAGGCAGTGCCGCTGCGGATCGCCTTGCCGGCTTCGCCTCCCACCAGGGTGACCTCTTCCGGGCTGACCCGCAGCTTGACGTTTCTGGCCTGGACCTCGAGGCGGCCATCCCGGTCATCCACCGCCAAAATCTTGCCAGTCAGCCCCAGGGCCGGCAGAAAGACCTGCTGACCGGGCAGGAAGCGCGGGCTGGGGGCCGGGGCGGGGACGGCCCGGGGGGTCAGATCGTCGAGCAGTTTGGCCTGGCGCCCGGAGAACTCCTGGCGCAAGCGGCCCCAGGGTTCCTCGCCGGTGTTCAGGCGTTTCAGGATTCTCTTGAACTCGGCTTCGGCCGACTTGATGCGGGCCAGGGCCTGTTGTTTGGCCTCATTGACCAGCCGGTCGCGCTCCGCGGCCACTTCGGCCAGGCGCTGCTCCAGTTCCTGGTTTTTCCGGTCCAGCTCCGCGTCCCGCTGGGCTAATTCATGCTCCCGGTGGGCCAGGTGCTGCTGGGCCGCCTCGACCTGGGCCAGGAGGCGGTAAGCCCGGAGCTCGTCCTGGTTGAGGTAGCCCTCGGCCATGGCGAGAATCTCAGGCGACAGGCCCATCTCCCGGGCGAGTTTCAAGGCATTGGAAGCCCCCACCACCCCGTAGGCCAGGCGATAGGTAGGCCGCCGGGTTTCTTCGTTGAAGACCACCGCCACGTTTTCAAAGCCTTCGGTCTTTTGGGCAAAACTCTTGAGGATGGGCAGGTGGGTGGTGGCCGAGCCGTAAGCCCCGCGCTGGTAGAAGGCCTGGAGCATGGCCAGGGCCAGGGCGCCGCCTTCGGTGGGGTCGGTGGCCGTGCCCAGCTCATCCAAGAGGATGAGGGCCGACTCCGGCAGGCCGGTGAGCATGGTCAGGGCGCGCTTTAAGTGGGCCGAAAAGGTGCTTAAGTGCTGGGACAGGTCCTGGGGGTCGCCGATATCGGCGAAGATGGCGGCAAAGGGGCAGAACTCGCTGCCTTCGGCCACCGGAATGGGGATGCCGCTCTGGACCATGAGGGTCAAAAGCCCCAGGGTTTTCAGGGCCACGGTTTTGCCGCCGGCATTGGCGCCGGAGATGATAAGAAACCGCCGTCCCGGAGTCAGTTCCAGGTCAATGGGCACCACGTCCCGGGCCACTGGCTGGCCGCGGCTCTGCTGGACCAGAAGGGGATGGCGGGCCTGGCGGAAATCGACGCCGCCTTTGGTCCGCCAGATGGGTTCCCGGGCCCGGAATTCCTCGGCAAACCTGGCCTTGGCCTGAATGGCGTCTAGTTCGGCCAGCACGGCCAGGGTCAGGTGCACATCCTCCAGATAGGCCCGCAAGAGGTCGGTGAGCCGGCGCAGCACCGCCTCTTCTTCCCGTTTTTCCCGGTTGTGGAGGAGGTTTAAGGCGTTGTTGTGCTCCACGACGGCCAGGGGCTCGAGATAAAGGGTGGCCTTGGTCTGGGACTGGTCGTGGATAATGCCGGGGATGGCGCCCTTGTGGTCGGCCTTGATGGGAATGACATAGCGGCCGTGGCGCTGGGAGATGATGGGATTCTGCAGGACGTCCTGGTATTCCGGGGTGAAAAAACTCTGCTTGATCTGGCGGTTGACGCTCTCCCGGGTGTCGGTCAGTTCCCGGCGCACCTGGGCCAGGCCGGGGCTGGCCTGATCCAGAATAAAATTATGGGGGCTGATACACTGGGCAATGGGGTCGGCCAACGCGGTGAGGTCCCGGAGGCGGTCGGCGAGCGCGGCCAGGCTCGGGGCCAGATCGCCTCCCAGCTTCAGGTAGTGCTTGAGTTGCCGGGAGAGGCGCAGCGCCTGCAAGACGTGGGTGAAGGCCTCGGGCGGCAGGAGGCTGCCGCGTACGGTGGCTCGGTTCAGCCAGGTGGTCAGCAGGGGGAAATTGGTGAGGGGCAGGGGTCCCTCGCGGTATTGCAGCTCGCGCAACTCCTGAAGTTGCCGGAAGGGGGCCTGAATACGCGGCAGATCGGCGCGGGGCTTGAGGGCGCTCAGAAAGTCGCGCCCCAGGTCAGAGACCGCGTAAGTCTGAATTACCCGGAGAAGCTCTGGAAACTCCAGGGCGGTCAAAGTAGGCTCGGGCATGGCACTCCAGGTTGCGGGTTAAGGTGGAAAAGCTAAGAACCCAGACGCTGCCGCGCGATCTCTTGAATCTCCTTGCCGTCGGCTCGTCCCTGGAGGCGGGCCATGGCGCCTTTCATGACTTTTCCCATGTCCTTGGGGCCGGTGGCGCCCAATTCGGCGATGACCCGGTCAACCTCGGCTTGCATCTCGGCGCGGCTCAGTTGGGGCGGCAAAAAAGAGAGGAGGACACTAAGTTCCTCCTCTTCTTTTTTGGCCAGCTCCGGGCGACCCGCCTTGGTGTACTCGGCCATGGCCTCCCGGCGCTGTTTTGCTTGCGTGGAAATGATTGCTACGAGTTCCGGTTCGGTGAGCTGACGTTTTAAATCGACCTCGCGGTAGCGCACCGCGCTCTTCAACATCCGCAAGGTGCTCGTCGTCACCGGTTGTTGGGTTTTGATGGCCTCTTTGAAGACCTGATCTAGCCGCTTAGAAAGGGTGGTCATGAGCCCTCAATTTTCCGCAGCTTCTTCAAAGCCCGCTTTTTGGCCGCCAAAATCTTCTTTTTTCGCTTAATGCTGGGCTTTTCGTAATGTTCCCGCTTGCGAATTTCAGAGAGAATCCCGGCCTTTTCGCACTGTTTCTTGAAGCGCTTTAAGGCAACCTCGAAAGGTTCGTTGGGTTTTACCCTGACGCCGGGCATCCACTTCGCCTCCTCCCGTTGTCAGATGGCACCTATCGTCCCTGCCCTCTGGTGAAAATTACCGTGTATCCGGAAGATTGGTAAGGCCCGATATGGTGATCGTTCTACAAACGTATATTTTTTATCATCTATTTCAAATCTGTCAAGGGCTTTTGTGAATAAACTTTGGGGCCACGGGAAGCTCACGGCCGGTAGGAAAAAATTATTTTCGCCGAGACCTGGGTTAGCGTATCATAGGAACACAAATCCATGAAGCCCCGGGGAGAGGTATGCGGCGCCCGATAAATGTTTATCTGGTCTGGCTGGGGGTCTGGCTGCTGCTGGCGGCCGGCTGTGTCACAGTGAAGGTGAGCCTGTTTGAGGAGCCGGCCCCGTTGAAGGAGAAAACCATCTCGGGTTATGGCCGGGATAAGATTTTGCTCATGGATGTCTCCGGGGTCATCCTGGAAGGGCCGCACCGTATCCTGGGGCTGACCAAGGGGGCGACTTCGCCGAGCCGGATCAAGGAAGAGCTGGAGAAGGCGTCCAAAGATGACCACATCAAGGCGGTGGTGGTGAAGATCAATTCCCCGGGGGGGACCGTGACCGCCGCGGATGTCATCCTGCACGAACTCAAAGCGTTCAAGGCCGCCAAGGGGGTGCCGGTGGTGGTCTGCCTCCAGGGCCTGGCGGCGTCCGGGGGCTACTACATAGCCCAGGCGGGGGACACCATCATTGCCTATCCCACCTGCATCACCGGGTCCATCGGGGTCATCGCCATGAAGTTGAACCTAAGGGGGCTGATGGATAAGGTGGGAGTGGACGACGACGTGGTCAAAAGCGGCCGATGGAAGGATTTCTGGTCCCCCTTCCGGCCCGCCACGCCCCAGGAAAAAGAGATGATGCAGCACATCATCGATGACTTTTACCGGAGTTTCGTGGACGTGGTGGCCCAAGGGCGTAAGCTGAGCCTGAAGCAGACCCTGAAGGTGGCTGACGGCCGCATCTATACGGCCTCCCAGGCCCGGGACCTGGGGCTGGTGGACCAGTTGGGCTACCTGGACGACGCCCTGGATCTGGCCCGGGGCAAAGCGGGACTGGAAACCGGGGCCAAGGTTATCACCTATCACCGCCCCGGCACGTATAAGCCGACGATTTATTCCATGCTACCCGATCTGGACATGGTGGGGCCGCAATTTCTTTACCTGTGGTGGGGAGGCGGAGCCTGACTCGGGGGCGGGCGGCCATGTTTTTTTTCAAGGTCTGTACGCTTGAACCGATAAGAAAGAAAAAGGGGGAGCGCCGGGGACGGCAGGGAGTTTTAATGAGGGGCTGCTACCGGCCGGCCGGAAGGTGCGCTTTACTCTAAGACCGAAGAAGATTATAATGATATTTAACTTGGTTGACAGGCTGATGAGACCGGGGACGGCTGGAGAATTTCGGGTCCACCGGGGGCAGGGTATCCGCCACCTGCCGCCACCGGCGGGAGCGGCGAATATCCGGGCCAGCCGGAGAGCCGCCGATAAATACTCATGAATAAACGCGATCACCAGGAGCCAGGAACCGCATCAACGCCGTCCAACCACAATGGCGACGGCGCGGAACAACCGGGGGCGCACTCGCCCGGCCCGGTTCAGTCTGCCGCTAACCCGGGAAACGATCACTTGCAGGAGAAGGTTCGCCAGATAATCGCCGCCACCCCAGAGGTCAGACCGGAGAAAGTCGGCCCCCTGAAGCAGGCCATTGAGGAGGGCGCCTATGAGGTTGACGCCCGGAAAGTGGCCAACGCCCTCATCACCAAGCTGATTCTGGACCCCTGAGACCTTCGCGGTTTAGGCCGCGCGTCTTTCCTCCGGCGGGATTCGCCCGTCTCGATCACTCAACATTGCAGGCTGAACCTGAGGGCGCCAGAGGCGGCCTGCTCTTTAATGCCGCGTCAGGGCTCCCACGCACTCCAGCAGCCGCGCCGCGGCCGCGTCCACTTCGTTTAACGTGGTGGGGAACCCCACGCTGAAGCGCACCGCGCCGCGGGCCACCGCGGCGGGCACGCCCATGGCGGCCAGCACGGGGGAGACGGCCTCCCGGCCGGCGTGGCAGGCCGAACCCAGGGAGGCGGCCAGCTCCGGGACGCCCGCCATGAGGTCGCAGCCCGCAAGCCCCGGAAACGAGACGTTCAGGGTATTGGGGAGGCGCTCCGCTTTCGGGCCGTTGAGGATCAGGCCGGGGACCCCGGCCCGGAGCAGGTCGTGGAGCCGGTCCCGCAGACCTTGCAGATGCGGCGCGACGTTGGGGAGGCGCTCCCGGGCCAGACGGCAGGCGGCCCCCAAGGCGACCATGTAGGGCACGTTTTCGGTGCCGGCGCGGCGGCCGCCTTCCTGGGAGGCCCCGTGGAGCAAGGGGACCAAGTTGCTTCCGGGCCGCACGTAGAGCGCCCCAACGCCTTTGGGGGCATAGAACTTGTGCCCCGCCACGGTTAGAAAATCCACCTGCAACTCATCCACGTGCACGGGGACCTTGCCGACGCTCTGGGCGGCGTCGGTGTGGAAGGCCACCCCGGCTTTCCGGGCCAGGGCGCCGATTTCGCGGAGGGGCTGCAGCGCGCCGGTCTCGTTGTTGGCGTGCATGACGCTGATGAGGATGGTGTCGGGAGTCAGGGCCCGGCGCACCGCTTCCGGGTCCAGGCGGCCGGCGCCGTCCACCGGCAAGATCGTCACCTGAAACCCCTGGGATTGCAGATAGCGGCAGGGGGCCAGGACCGCGGGGTGTTCGGTGGCCACGGTGATGATCCGCCCGCGGCCGTGATGGGTGGCCACGCCTTTGAACACGGTGTTGTTGGCTTCGGTGGCGCCGCTGGTGAAGACGATGGCTTCGGCGGCACAGCCCAAGAGCGCGGCGACTTCCTCCCGGGCCCGGCGGACCGCGTCCCGGGATTCAAGTCCCAGGGGATAATCGCAACTGGGATTGCCGAATTCCGCTTCCAGATAAGGTCGCAGGGCCCGGAAGACCTCCGGGGCCACGGGAGTGGTGGCATTGTAATCCAGATAGATCATGGCAATAATATTAACGGATCATAAAAATATCTTCATTTTATTCATGAAAGGGCCAAAACCCGTTTAAGAGCCTTACTGATATTTTCCAAATCTTCTGGGCCCATCTCCTCAATCCAGGCGGATAGGCGGGTTTTATCTATCGCCCTGACCTGATCACAAACCGCCCTCACTTCCTGGCCCAGACAGCGAACTCCCACGGTAACGGGCGGCTTCGCCATTCCGCCCCGGGAGAGGGGGATCACCAGGATGGTTCGACGGGCTTGATTGAGGGGAGAGGCGCCCACCAGGACACAGGGGCGAACTTTCTTGGTCTCTGCTCCTTGGGTGGGGTCCAGGTTGGCCCAGAAGACGTTACCACGTTTCAGTTTCGATTCCATCACCAACGGTTAGGTCCCAATCAGCCATTTCGGCCCGCAGTTGTTCATCCTGTTCCACGGCCAGGGCGCATTCATAGAGTTCCCGTTCCCGCCGCCGGACTTCTACCTCCAGGAGGTCAGCCACTACCTTGCTGCGTTGGCGAGCCGGAATCACGGCTTTCATTCTGGCGTATAAGTCATTCGATAATGAAACCAAGACCTTCACAGCACTTTCTCCTAATTGGATATAATATATCCGATATCTTTTTAAATCAAGGCAATTTTTTCATGGCAAGATCTGATCTCATTATCAAACTAGCGACGCGTTCTTCCGCCTTGACAGACTTTGGATAGGCGCTAAGATTAGGCAAGAGTTCAAACTGTCTAATCTTCCCCTATCCATGAATCTCTCGTTATCTCCTACTTTCTATCGCCTGGGCCGCTGGTTCTGCCGGCAGACCGTAGGGCGCGTTTTCGCCCTGCGGGTGGAGGGCCTGGAATATCTGCCGGCTCAAGGCCCTGCCATTATCTGCCCCAAACACCAGCGCTGGGAAGATATCCCCCTGATCGGCATGGCGCTGCCGCCGCCGCTGCACTATATCGCCAAGGTGGAGCTGTTCCGGCAGCCGGTGGTGCGGGAGGTGCTGGGGGCCTGGGGCGGCGTGCCGGTGGACCGGCAAAACCCCCGGGCGACGCTGTCTTCCTTCAAACGCCTGCTGCCGCTGTTGGGCCAGGGGGCGTATATCGTGCTGTTTCCCGAAGGCACCTACTTCAAAGGCCGGGTCGGCCCCGGCAAACACCGCCTGATCCAGATGCTCCTCAAATTACAGCAACAAGACGGCCTGGGGTACCTGCCCTTTGTCCCGGTCGGGGTGGCCTATGAAACCCGAGGACGGGGCTATGCCGTGCACCTCAAGGTGGGGCCCCCTTTGATAGCCCCGAGTCCTCGCCAGGCCCCTGCCCTGACTGAAGCCCTTATGACCCGCATCGGCCGGTTATCCGGCTTCTAAGCAGCCGTCTCCCTCGTATTTTATCTATTAAAAAAAGCTCGCCAGGGGTGATTTTTGCAGAAAATGCATTATTTTTTGTTAAAATAGGCTTTCATCATAAGACGCAGGTGATCCGATAAATAGAACGTAGAACCACCGTCCTTCCTTTTTTGGGAAAAGAAACAGTGCGCAGGGCGCACCCCGCAAAAAGGCTGATAGCCAAAAGGTGGAACCATGCGAAAAGGCTGGCAATTTATGTCGTGGAGATGGTGGGTGGTGCATTTTCTCGGTTTTGGCCTGATCTATACCGCGGGACGCCTGACCGCGGCGTGGCTGAAAAGGTAAAGCGTGAACCGCTGGCTGCCGCACATCCTCTTTCCCCGGCCCGGTTGGTTCATCCTGCACGCCATCGTCATCGCCCTGCTCTTGGGGCTGGGCTATGTCGTGAAGTTTTAAGGTGACTCCATGACCACGCAACGCCGTCAACTCTGGGTGGCCCTGGTGGTCCTGGCCGTGGGCGCCACCATGCTGCACTTCAGAATTCATCCCCCGAAAGACCTTACTTACTTGTGGCCCAACCTCTTTTCGGTGATCGATCTGGTGGTGGTGAGCGCCTTGTTCCTGTTTCGGCGCACCGCGTTGGCGGGCCTGCTGCTCAACAGCTTCCTGGCCTACCTGGGGATCATTATGATGGCGGATTTCTCCCTGGCAGCCACCCTGGCGGGTCAGGTGAAGGTCATGCCCGGCCAGGATTTCTTCGGCTGGCTGCTTTTGACCACCTTCCCGGATATCATGGTCCTTACGGCTGATTTCTGCATCGGCCTGGCCCTCTACCGGGCGATTTTGGCGGAGAAATAATTTTGGGGGGAGGGCCAGGGATTTCGCCCTGCTCTCCCCCAAACGCCCAGCCAAGGGCGCACACACAGGTGCGCCCCTACAAGAAGGTGCAAGGGATTGGGGGAGGCGTGCAAGGGGGGGGGAGGGCGGATGCCTTATTCCCCTCCTTCATTTTTTAGAGCTTGCCTGCCGCGTGCAGGGCGTTTTTCAGGGCCAGGGCTTTTTCGGCCACGGACATGGGGGTGGGTCCCAGGATACGGATCATGGGCTCTTGGCCCCAGTCGCCCCGGTCGTAGATCAGGTCGGGTGGCGGGGCGCCGGCCTTAAGCACCGAGGCCACGCCCCAGGCCAGGGTGCCGCCTTCCCGGGCCTTGATCTCGGGGGGCTCGGTGCCGCGGTCAAACGCGGCCACCCGCAGATGGAGCAGGGGCGCCAGGTCTTCCAGGCCCTCGAAGAATTTGATATTCATGGCGCTCCTCAAGTTCGGATGGCTGGCCATGGCGGTGAGGATGATGGCCGCAATATGGCGGGAGGCGCCGAAGGCCGGCGGCGCGGGAATGAGCACTCCCTGGGGGGTCTTGATGATCCGGCCCGGGAAGGCGGCCACGTCCCGGGGGCCTTCCGGGTAGGGGGTGGCGTAGCCCAGGTTGGTCATGACTTCCGGGATCAAGGGTGACAAATCCTCGTGCACCAGGCGGGCGGCCGCGGCTTGCAAGTCGGCCAGGACCTGGGCGCGGGCCAGGTCCCGGGCGAAGGGGGCGTAGGGGTTCACCGGGCCCACGCCGCGGCCCAGCGGCAGGCCGTAGGTCAGGGCCTGGGCCGTCAGCGTCCGGGCGCGGTTCACCGCTTCGGGCAGGGCCAGGCCCTGAGCCAGACCGGCCGCGCAGGCCGACGCCAGGAGGCAGCCGGAGCCGTGGTTATGGGGCGCGTTCAGGCGTTTACCAGGCAGGTGGTAGGCGTTGGTCCCGTCGGTGAGCACGTCCACCGGTTCGCCCGGCAGGTGGCCGCCTTTGGCCAGGACCCAGCGCGGCCCAATAGCCTGAAGACGGCGGGCTGCGGCTGCCAAATCCTCGGGGGTGTCCACCGTCAGCCCGGTGAGGCGGGAGGCCTCCGGGGCGTTGGGCGTGAGGAGGTAGACCAGGGGGAAGAGTTCTTCTTTCATTGTGGCGATGCCGGCCTCTTCCAGGAGCGGCAGACCGCGGCCTGCCGCCAACACCGGGTCCAGCACCACGGGGACGCCGTTCAGACCTCGGAGGCGTTCGGCCACGAGGCGGACAATGGCCGGCGTGGCCAGCATCCCCACCTTGACCGCGGCCACGGGGAAATCGCTCAGCACCGCGTCCAGTTGGGCGGCCACCACCTCAGGGGCGACAGGGTGGACCGCGCTGACTCCCTGGCTGTTCTGGACGGTCAAGGCCGTGACCACGGTCAGGCCGTAAGCTCCCAGCAGGGTGACCGTCTTCAGATCCTGTTGCAGACCGGCGCCGGCGCCGGGGTCGGAGCCGGCGATGATTAACACGGTTTTCATGGGTCCCTCTCCCTTAGCCTTCTATCTTAGGTTAAGATGCGCTCTCCCCCGCAAAGGCTATAAAGCCTGTGCCGCCAAACCTGCTGTAATCCACCGCGTACGGAACTTATAGCGTTTGCCATAAATTTATTCCACTTGCTGATTTTTTAAATCCCCCTAAATCCCAGCAATGTCCGGTTAGGTATTTGCATGGGCGTAATCCCTTTTCTGCTGAAGGTCAGGGGGTAACTATCCCGAAACCGAGCCTCATTTTGGATGCTAATGCGTAATTCTCTGACTCTTTTGATGCTAACCTTTTCCTGGAAGTGCTT
>JALNYP010000133.1 GCA_023229795.1 Syntrophobacterales bacterium | reverse complement strand
AGGCTACATCGGCGATCTGCATTCCCATGAGCATGGGTCCGCTTTCCTTCGTCCCCGAATAGGCGATCATACCGGAGCGGGCCAGATAATTGATGTCGTGTCCGGCCCGGTCCCGGAAGGGACCCGTCTGTCCATACCCCGTAATGGAACAGTAAATCACCGCCGGATTGACCTTTTTCAGACCATCATAATCCAGGCCCAGCTTCCCCATGACACCGGGACGGAACTGCTCCACCACGATGTCGTATTCCCCCACCAGTTGATGAACGATCTTGATCGCCCGGGGATCCTTCAGATTCAGGGTCATGCAGCGCTTATTTCTCCCCAGATAAGCAGAAATCGCAGCTATCTTCGTTCCGGGGAGAAAAGGCGGAATGAATGCCGTCAGATCCGGCCTGGATCCGGAAATCACCCTAAGTACATCCGCCCCCATATCGGCCAGGCACATGGTGGCGTAGGGACCTGGCAACAGCGTTGTAAAATCTAATACCTTGAGCCCTTTTAACGGTCCTGACATATTCCCCTCCTTTTCCGAATGATGGCATGAAATTACCATAAAAAAGAGGTAATTGCAAAGGTGCTTTCTCATCCCTGACTGCTGTTTATCACTATTGATTGACTTGTTTGAAAAAATGTGAAATCTTCACTCGCCAATCAGTAATAATCACCCATACCCTATAAAGAAGGCCTCATCAAATGATAGAAGAAAAGTGTATCAACGCCATTCGTTTCCTTTCCGCCGATGCGATAGAAAAGTCAAAATCCGGTCATCCGGGAATGCCCATGGGGGCGGCAGCCCTTGCCTATACCCTCTGGATGAGGCATCTGAGGCATAATCCCGCAAATCCCGGCTGGGTGGACCGCGACCGCGTCGTCCTGTCCGCCGGACATGCCTCCATATTACTCTACAGCCTCCTGTACCTCACGGGTTACGACCTGACCATTAAAGACATTCAGGCCTTCCGCCAGTGGGGAAGCAAGACGCCGGGGCATCCGGAACGGGCTCATCCCCCGGGGACGGAGATGACAACTGGTCCTCTCGGCCAGGGGATCAGTCACGCCGTCGGCATGGCCCTGGCGGAAGCCCACCTGGCGGCCTGCTACAACCGCCCGGACCACACCATCATCGACCACTACACCTATACCCTGGCCAGCGACGGCGATCTCATGGAAGGGGTGACCTTCGAAGCCTGTTCCTTGGCAGGGCATTTGGGCCTGGGGAAACTCATCGTCCTCTACGACGATAACGGCATTTCCCTTGCCGGGTCAACCGCCCTCTCCTTCACAGAGGATGTGGGCCAGCGCTTTGCGGCCCTCGGGTGGCAAGTCCTGGCCGTTTCGGAAGGAAACAGCATCGAGGCTATTGATGAAGCCCTGGAATCAGCCCGGAGGGAAACAAATCGGCCCACACTGATCAAAGTGAAGACCTGCATCGGCTTCGGAGCCCCGACCAAGGAAGGAACCGCCGCCTGCCATGGCTCACCCCTGGGTCAGGAGGAATTAAACGCCGCCAAAGAGCGACTCGGCTGGCCGATTGAACCGTCATTTTACATTCCTGAAGACGTCCTCTCCCATTACCGGCAGTCCCTGGAGACGGGCAAGGCCCGGGAAGAGGCCTGGCAATCCGCCTTCGATCTTTATATTCAGGCCTTTCCGGAGCCGGCCCGGGAATTTCAGCGGGTAATGACGGGGGAACTCCCCCTGGATTGGAATACGGCGCTCCCCGATTTTGGGGGCGATACGAAGGAAGTGTCAACCCGCAAGGCCTCAGAGACAGTTATGCAATCCCTGGCCTCAATCATCCCGGAACTCATGGGGGGATCGGCGGATCTTAATCCTTCCTGCCTGACCTGGTTGAAAGGGAAAGGGGACTTTCAGAACCCGAGTCACCCCGCTGACGGAACACCGGGCGCTGTGGGCGGCGGATGGAACTACGGCGGGCGAAATATCCACTTCGGCGTCCGGGAACATGCCATGGGCGCCATTGCCGGCGGCATGGCCCTCCACGGGGGGGTCATTCCCTATACGGCCACTTTCTTCACCTTCGCCGATTACATGCGGCCGCCGATCCGGTTGGCCGCCCTGATGGGCCTCCGGGTCATCTACGTTTTTACCCACGACAGTATCGCCGTCGGTGAAGACGGTCCCACCCATCAGCCCATCGAACAGCTTATGAATCTCCGCTCCGTTCCTAATCTCAGCGTCATCCGTCCCTGCGACGCCGCAGAAACTCTCCAGGCATGGCAGGCGGCCATTGCCAACCGTCAAGGCCCGACGGCCCTCGTCCTGACCCGTCAAAATGTCCCGAACCCGAATCGTCAGGACCTGGCGGCCGCCACCGGACTTCAGAAAGGCGGGTACATTCTCTGGGACTCATCCCAGGTCAGACCGGATGTTATTTTTATCGCCACGGGATCGGAGGTTCATCTCGCCCTGGCAGCGGCACGGAAACTCACCGGGGAGGCCATTCGGGTCCGTGTCGTATCCATTCCCTCCTGGGACATCTTCGACGCCCAGCCTGCGGAATATCGAGACCGCGTCCTCCCGCCGGCGGTAAAGGCCAGAGTCGCCGTGGAGGCGGGGGCAAAGCTGGGCTGGGAGCATTATGTGGGGCTCGAGGGAGCAATTGTAGGCATGGATCGGTTCGGCGCCAGCGCCCCTGCTCCGTTGCTGTACGAAAAATTCGGTCTTACGGTGGATCAGATTGCCGACACGGCAAGATCACTCTTCAGGAAATGAAAAACATAAGATACCCGCGTCTGTTCCCCGTTTTTTTGATTGTCTTGATAGCCCTGACAATGCTTGGCGGTTGTTCCGGGGGAAACCGGGACGTCCCCGCTGCCAAGGAAATCAAGTTCGGGATTCTGCCCCTGATTCATGCCCTGCCCATCTTTGCCGCCCAGGAGCAAGGATATTTCACCGCCGCGGGGCTGAAAGTAGAACTTATCTCCTTCAATTCAGCCATGGAAAAGGACGTGGCCATGTCGGCCCGCCAGCTTGCCGGGTATTTCGGGGATATCATGACGCCTATGGTTCTCCGGTCCAATGACGTCCCGGTGAAGATGGTCGCAACGGTTTTCAATACGACTGCTTCCCGGCGCATGTTCGCTCTCCTGGCGGCTCCGAACCGACCGACCGCATCCCTCAGCCAGTTGGCGAAGGAAGGCATTGCCATCGGTTCCAATACCATCGTCGAATACCTGGCAGTGAAAATGCTTGAAAAGCAAGGTATTTCACCGCAGCAGACCCGCTTCATCGAGGCAAAGAACATCCCTATCCGCCTGCAAATGCTCATGGAAAGCCAGGTTCCCGCCGCCGCCCTTCCCGAACCCCTGGTCACCTTCGCCGAGAGGAAAGGAGCCCGTGTCCTCGTTGACGACGCCGGCATGGGGATCTCGGATACGGTCCTTGTTTTCACCGACGACTTTCTTAAACAGCATCCCGAACAGGTGCGCGCCTTTCTCAAAGCCGTCGGCAAGGGGGCTGATTACCTGAACAATCACCCCGAAGAGGCCAGACTCATTGCCAACAAACACTGTCGCATCCCGGAGGCCCTCGCCAAGACCCTCACCCTGCCCTCCTATCCCGCGCTCAGCTTGCCGAACCGTTCGCAACTCGCGGACATCTATGGATGGTTAAGAAAAAAGGGGATCATCACGCGGGAGATGGCCATTACTGAGATGGTTGCCGATGGCTTCCTCCCCTGACCTGCTGGCCGTTACCGGACTTGGTAAAACCTTCGGCCCCGGCACGCACCGGAAAGAAGTCCTCCGGGACGTCCATTTTCATGTCGGGTACAATGACTCCCTGGCCATTGTCGGGCCCTCGGGATGCGGCAAGACGACCTTGCTCCTCATGGCTGCGGGACTGCTGCCGCCCACGACCGGGGAGATCCATCTTGAAGGCGAATCAATCCAGGGACCTTCCCGAAAAATGGCCGTGGTATTCCAGGCCTATGGTCTCTTCCCATGGAAACGGGTCGCCGAAAATATCCTCCTGGGCGCCCAGTTCCAGAAACTCCACGTTTCTCAGGAAGCGCTGACAGCCATAAAAAGGGAGCTGGATATTGAAAACCTCGACCATCTCTATCCCCATCAACTCAGCGGCGGCCAGCGCCAGCGGGTGGCCCTGGCCCGGGCCATGCTGCTGCGGCCCAGCCTGCTCCTTCTCGATGAGCCCTTCGCCGCCCTGGATCTGATCACCCGGGAACACCTGCAGGATCACCTGCTGATCCTGTTCAAAAAGCGGAAATTCAGCTTCGTTATTGTCACCCACAATATCGAGGAGGCGGTCTTTCTGGGACGACGCATCGTGATCATGGATCCCGAGACCCACGGCATTGGCGAGATCATTGATAATCCCAATGCGGGAACGGCGGGCTTCCGAACCGCGCCGGATTACTTTTCCAAAAACATGACCCTTAGACACCTGATCGAGCATCCCCATGAAAAACAGCCGCTGGCTTGACTACGCCCTGACGATAATTGTTCTGACCATCCTCTGGTATGGGGCGTCCCTGCTTTTGGGCTCCCAGCTCCTGCCGGACCCCCTGAGCGTCCTCAGGCGGCTGCTCCATGCAGTACGGGAGGAGATATTCTGGGAACATGCGGCAGTC
>JALNYP010000052.1 GCA_023229795.1 Syntrophobacterales bacterium | reverse complement strand
GGAGTTGGAGGTTACTCTCCCGGGAGTCTCTTGGCCCTGGCCCGGGACCTGGGCTTCTATGACCGCGTGTTGATCGCCACTGCCTGCCGCTGTCACGGGGTCATCCATGGGCTGGCGCGGCCGAAAGAGGGATGATGGTGTTTGATTTTCCGGGGGTTTTGGGCTCTTCGCCGCGGATTCGGGAGATGTTTCAGCTCCTCGAGATGGTGGCGCCCTCGGAGGCCACGGTGCTGCTCCTGGGTGAAACCGGGACCGGCAAAGAATTGGTGGCCCAGGCTATTCACCGGAACAGCCCCAGAGCGGCCGGTCCCTTCGTAGTGGTCAATTGCGCGGCCCTGCCCGAAACCCTGCTGGAGAGCGAACTCTTCGGACATGAACGGGGGGCTTTTACCGGAGCCGCCAATCGCAAAGACGGACGCTTTTTGCTGGCCCATCACGGCACCCTGTTCCTGGATGAGATCGGCGAACTCAGTCTGCCTATTCAGGCCAAGATTTTGAGGGTGCTCCAGGCCCGGGAGTTTGAACCCCTGGGGAGCAATCGCACCGTGAAGGTGGACGTGCGCATCATCGCGGCTACCAACCGGAACCTGGACAAGATGGTGAGAGATGGACGGTTTCGGGACGACCTCTTTTATCGTCTCAATGTTTTCCCCCTGGTCTTGCCGCCCCTGCGGGGACGGTTGGAAGACCTGCCGCGGCTGGCGAATTTTTTCCTGAAGAAATATCGGGAAAAGAACCATAGGCAGGTCTTTTCCCTGGCGCCGGAGGTGCTTGAGGCCTTCCGGCATTATGCCTGGCCGGGAAATATCCGGGAACTGGAAAACGTCATTGAGCGCGGCGTGATCGTCTGCCAGGGGGACGTCCTGAAGCCGGAGGATTTGCCCCCGGCCCTTTCGCAACCAGCCAGGTGGTTGGACACGGGTGAGGAACAGGAGCCCGGCTTGCCGGAATTGGAGCGCCAATTGATCAGCCGCACTTTGGAGATGGTGGACGGACAGCGGGAGCAGGCCGCGGAAATCCTGGGCATCTCTTTGGATGAATTGAATCTTAAAATCAGGTCCTACCGGCTGGAGGGGTTAGAATAAGGTTGCGATGATTAAGGCTGATATAGGAAGGAAATAAAATGAAGCCATCCAAAAGGGTATCGCTATGCGCTCTCGTTTTAACCTGCCTCGGAATCTGTATTCTATTCAGTGGATGCGCGGCCACTTTTGGGGGGAAGGGCCAGTTGATGTCCCTTCCGGAATCTGAACCACATGGCACTCTCACAGTCAGCAGAGAAAACAAAGACTTCCCCGGTCTTCCGCTCTACGAGAACATTTTTGTAACAATTGACGGTAAAGACGTGTTCACGGCGAAAGAAAGCAAATCTGCAACCTTCCGGCTGGCGCCGGGGAATCATTTAGTGGAATACATATACTTCGTAGGGGGGGGTGGAGCACATGCTTCCTCCCGTGTAATCAAGCGTGTTGTCGAGGTCAAAGAAAAAGGAACTACATTTGTTCGTTTGTCCTTGGAAGACAACAGGATTCATACTATCATTTTTACGCCCACTCCGGGACCCGGAACGGCGTCGAGGTCTGTGCCTAGGGGTTTTAAACAATAAAGAGACAATAACCCCACTAAAAAACGCCACTATACCCTTGCTCAAAGTGAAATCGGTAGTGGGCGGCAAGGTGACGCTTAAGTTAGGTTAAGATTTATTTGCCATGATCTTCCCACCGTTGATATTTCTTTTGATGCTCGCCTTTTTCCTGGTGGCCCTGGTGATGCTGCCCTTCCTGTTGCTGGGTCTGATCGGCCAGGCCTTCATCCTGCTGGGCCTTTCTCCCAGCCTGATGTTCTGGCTCCTTATCCTGACCCTGGTGGGCAGCCTGGTGAACATTCCCATTTATAAATTCAGGAACCGGGAAGTCGTGGGAGAACAGGTGGTGTCGTATTTCGGCATGCGTTTCCGGGTGCCCCGGATGGAACAGGCCCATGAAACCATCCTGGCCATAAATGTGGGCGGGGCCTTGATTCCCATCGGCCTCTCCGTGTATCTTATGAGCAGGATAAATTTCGGCGTCAGCCTGCCGATCCTGGTGGCGGTGGTGACGCTGGTGGTAAATCGCCTGGCCCGCCCGGTGCGAGGCTTAGGGATCGCGGTGCCCGGGTTGGCGCCTCCCCTGGTGGCGGCTCTGGGGGCCTATCTCTTCTGCCCGCCGGAGCTTCGGGCTCCCTGCGCCTACATTGCCAGCACCATGGGGATTTTGATCGGCGCGGACCTGCTGAACCTGTGGCAAATCCGGGAACTCGGGGCCCCGGTGGCGTCCATCGGCGGGGCCGGCACCTTTGACGCCATCTTTCTCAGCGGCATTATTGCGGTGCTACTCAGCTAAGGCGGGGTAGCCAGGAATACGGAAAGCAGTTGAAGGGGGTATAGGGGTATGAGTGAGTCCAAGATAAAGCAGACAGTTCTCCCGGGAAAGGGCCGGCGGTGGCGCCGGCTGGCGCTGATCCTCGGCATCCTGTTGCTGCCGGGCCTCCTGGGCGCCTGGCGTATCATGAGCGGCGAGACCATTGATCCTCGCCATGTGCAGCGCATTATAGACGGCCAGACCACGAAAAATGAGGTAATGCTCCTGTTCGGGGACCCCCAGGAGATCGACCGCAACGCGGAAGGCGTCACCTATACGTATAAGAGTTTCAAGGATGCGCCGGCCATGCCTTATCGCCCGGAAAAGCGCAAGATCCAGCAACAGTCCGATCAGCTTTACCTCCTGGATGACAACAAGCAGATCAAAAAGCCGACCATCAAGACGGAAGGCAAGATCCTGCGCAGTACCCTGCTCATTCGCTTCAAAGCCGACGGGCAGACGGTGATGAGCCACGAATATAAAGAGTATTGAGGGGAGCCCGCATGACGGCCTTTGGCGATTTGGCCCAGGCTACGGCCTGGGTCTTTGATTTACAGAAGTTCGGGATCAAGTTCGGCCTGTCTTCGACCCTGAGCCTGCTGGCCCGGCTGCAACTGGACTACCAGAAGGGCCGCTACATCCACATCGCCGGCACCAACGGCAAAGGGTCAGTGGCGGCCATGCTCAGCGCCATCTTGACCCGGGCCGGTTATCCTGCGGGCCTGTTTACCTCTCCCCACCTGGTGAGCTTCACGGAGCGTTTTCGTTTTAAGGATCAGGAGGTGACAGAGACGCGCCTGCTGGCGCTGATCAACGAGGTGCGGGCCGCGGTGGACGACGCCGAACCCCCGACCTTTTTTGAGTTCGCCACGGCCATGGCCTTTCTCTATTTCCTCCAGGAAGGGGCCGACCCCATTATCCTGGAGACCGGCATGGGAGGCCGGCTGGACGCCACCAATATCGTGCAGCCGCTGGCGGCGGTGATCACCAACATCACCCGGGACCACCAGGAACACCTGGGGGCAGGCTTGCTGGCGATTGCCGGGGAAAAAGCCGGGGTCATCAAGCCCGGGGCGCCGCTGGTCACCCTGGCCCGGCAGAAACAGGTGCTGGACCTGTTCCGCCGTCGCTGCGGGGAGGTGGGAGCCCCCCTTTACCTGGGCGGCGTTGACTTTAAAACCAGGGGGAAATCCGGGGGATCCTTTGATTACTCGGGTCTTTCGCACCAGTACTCCGGGTTGAGCCTCAGCCTGAAAGGCCGGCACCAATACGGCAATGCCGCGCTGGCCCTGGCAGTGACGGAACTGTTGGGCCGCAGCGATCTGACTCTGCCCGAAGCGGCCATCCGGGAGGGCCTGAACGCCACCCGCTGGCCGGGCCGTCTGGAACAACTCGCCCAAGACGCCCGGATCCTGCTGGACGGGGCCCATAACCCCGCAGCCGCCCTCACTTTGAGCCAGAATCTGAAACGCGCCCGGGGCAACGGCCGCCTCATTCTGGTGATGGGAGTTATGGCCGATAAAGACGTGGATACCATCCTGGCCCGGCTCCTGCCCCTGGCCCAAACGGTCATCTTTACCCAACCGCAATACTTCCGGGCCGCCACCACCCGGGATTTGGCCAAACGGGCCCAACCTTACGGCCTGGAAATCATGCAGGTCCCCCGGGTCGCCGCGGCCGTCCGCCAGGCCCAATCCCTGGCCGGACCCGAGGACCGCATCGTGGTCACCGGCTCCCTGTACACCGTGGGGGAGGCGAAAGAGTATTTTGAGGGAGTAAGCGGCAAGCGGTAGGCAGTCTGGGGATTTTCTGTCCGACCTAAGCACCAGAATGTTGGAGGTTCAATGCGCATTTTTGTTTCCGGGTCGTTGGCGTATGATCGCATCATGGATTTTCCCGGGCGGTTTGCGGACCATATCCTGCCCGAGAAGATTCACATCCTCAACGTCTGTTTCATGGTCAACGGCTTGACCGAGCGCTTCGGCGGCACCGCGGGCAACATTGCTTATAATCTGGCGTTGTTGGAGGAGCGGCCGGTTATCCTGGCCACCGCGGGGCGGGATTTCGGCCCCTATCGGGAATGGCTGGAAGGCCTCGGGCTGCCGCTTAACGGCATCAAGGAAATCCCCCAGGAATTCACTGCAGGGGCTTACATCACCACGGATTTATCCGACAACCAGATCACCGGGTTCAATCCCGGGGCCATGAAGCACACGTCGGATTACCGGTTCGACGACCTGGACCCGGCCGCGGCTCTGGCCATTGTGGCGCCGGGGAGTCTGGAGGACATGCGCATCTATACCCGGGCGTATAAGTACCGGGGGGTGCGGTACATCTTCGATCCGGGGCAGAGCATCCCGGCTTGGGACGGAGACGACCTGAAAGAGATGGCTTACCGCGCCCTGGCCCTCATCGTGAATGACTATGAGTTGGAGATGTTTCGCCAAAAGACCGGCCTTGATGAAGCCGGGGTTCTGGCCCTGACCCCCACCCTCATAACCACCCGGGGGGAGCAGGGCTCAGTGATCCGGACCAGTCAGGGGATGGTCGAGATTCCGGCGGTGCCGGCCGGGCGGGTGCTGGACCCCACCGGAGCGGGCGACGCTTATCGGGCCGGCCTGCTCAAGGGCCTGGCCCTGGGACTGGACTGGCTGGAGGCGGCCCGCATGGGCGCGGTGCTGGCCAGCTTTTCGGTGGAGCAGCAAGGCACTCAGGAACACCGCCTTGAGGTCCCGGAGTTCTGGCAGCGTTATGGCGAGAATTTCGGGGCGGCGCCGGCGGCCGCGAATCGGTAAACTCCGTGGCGACTGCGGACCCTGTCACTGACCTCTCTCCGGCCGAGCTTTTAAAGCGGATTCAGGCCCGGTTCCGGGAACTGGGCCTCCTGTGGCAGACGCTGACCCTGACTCAGGGAGGAGAGCAATACCAGGTGCGGTGCGATGACCAGGCCTGCGCGGTGTACCGGCGGGTGGCGCAATGCCACCTGCCCCCGGGCCGCCCGGGCTGGCCCGTCTGCCTGGTGACAGAGGAGACTGTGGTAGACGAAAGCAGCCCACCGCCGGGACCCGACGATGAATTCACCTCGGGGCTCGGGCTGCAAGATTGGCTCGATCTCATCGAAGCCGCAGTCAAACCTTAAAGCCCCCGTCCTCTTTCCTCAGGCATGGTGCGCCCCTCCAGACAAACCTTTACTCACCCAAGATTTTTAAACGGATTAGGGCGGTTCAGACGATGGCCTTGGCTTCATCGCCGATGGCGTCGTAGTCGGTGAGGCCCATGGGTTTGACGAAGTAGGTCTGGCAGACGTAGTCCAGTTCCTGGGAGGTCAGTTGGGGGGTCTGCTCCAGAAACCGGGCCCGATCCACCAGATTTTCGACCAGATCCCGGGGGTGGCAGGCGCAGAAGGGCCGGGAGGAGATGACGTAATACCGGGCCATCATGTCCCTTATGACCTCCGGGGCGAAGTCAATCCGGAATTCGGCGCACACCCGGCGGAAGATCTCCAGATACTGTTCGGGGGAGACATAGCCCATGAAGATCTTGTGCCGGATACGCCGGAGGAAGGCCTCATCCGCCAGGCTGTAGGGATTTAAGTTGGTGGAAAAGATGATGAGCTGGTCGAAGGGCACGCCGAACTGCTGGCCGGTGTGGAGGCAACAGAAATCCTGGCGGGATTCCAGGGGATAAATCCAGCGGTTGAGCAATTGGCGGGGGGTAATCTTCTGGCGCCCGAAATCGTCGATGATAAACACGCCGTTATTGGCCCGCAACTGGTGAGGCGCCTCATAAAATTTCAAGTGGGGGTTGAATCTCAATTCCAGGGCATCTTCGGTCATTTCGCCGCCGGCGATGACAATGGGGCGGCGGCATAAGACCCAGCGCTTATCATGGTGCGGCATATCCGGGGTTAGGGGCACCGGCTGGTGATTGACTTCATCATAGAGGCGGATGACCTGGCCATAGACAAAAAGGGCGTAGGGGATATAGACCGCATCCCGATAGGCCTGGCCGATGGCGGTGGCGATCACGGTTTTGCCATTGCCGGAGGGACCGAAGAGAAAGATGGAGCGGCCGCTATTGATGGCCGGACCGAGTTTGGCGATAAAATGATCCGGCACGACATAATCGGCGAACACCTCTTTGAGGTGTCCTTTTTCGACTTTGACCTGATTGATGGATTGGGCTTCCACCCAATCCCAGTAATCCTCCAGGGGCACCGGAGCCGGGCCCACATAGCGGTTGGACTCCAGGCACTGTTCGGCGTGGAGTTTGCCGGCGTCGGTCAAGGCGTAGCGCAGATCGAGGGACATCTGGTTTTTCGGGCTCAGGCTATCCCGGGCCTTGACCCGCACATATCCCTGGATTTTTAGGTGCTCAAAGATCTCTTCCACCAAGGGGCGGGAAATTTTCAAACTCTGAGACATTTCCTGAGGGGAAACGGAATCCAGGAAGAGGGTATGCTTGAGCACCAGTTGAGTCAGGAGGCTTTTGGGTAAGCCGAGATCTTCAAAAGTCTGGGGCAGGGGGGGGTATTCGTGGACAAAATCGGCCAGGACCTCGGGTTCCACTAATTCCAGGTCCAGAAGGTGTTTGGCCAAATAGCCGCGGTATTTTTTTTGCCGATAGAGCGCCGGGGCCAGGGCTTCGGACGTCAGGACGCCGGCTTTCAGAAGACGTTGGGCCAGATTCATCTAGGTCAGACCTCGCGAATTTCCTACCAAGGCGCCAAGAGGGGCGGGCCGCCGGTACCCTGGCGTGGGCAGCGGCCGGCAGGAGCCGGCCCCTGTCCCCGAAATCAGCCCGCGTTGAACCGGGAGGAGATGCGTATCGCGCCAAGCCGCTCGGGCTATCTCAAGGCTATGACGCCCACGAACTGCCCGCAGTGTCAAACAGGCCCTTGACGGCGATGCCGAAGGACTTGAGAGCTGAGGCTATGGCGATGGCAATGAGCGCCAAGAGAAAGGCGTACTCCACGGCGGGAGCGCCTGACTCGTCATAGTAGAAGGCGATAAACCGATGCATGATGCTCTCCTCGGAGCACGGCTTCTCCCTACTCGGCGGTGGCGGCTGGGGCTCGACTCCGGACACAATCGTCATAATTCTACTCAACCTTTCCAAGGCCTCCAGATCGGCGGATTCACGAACTGGAGGGATGGGTAATGATGGTATTCAACGGCAAATCTTCTTCTTCTGGAGTCTCCGCGGCCCGGCCCCAAGCCATCCGGGGCAGCCGGGATTCTTTTACCACTCTCAGAGCGATCTGATCGAGTCCCACCATGGCTTTGCTCTTCTTCTGGTGCAGAGGGAAAGGCACCATTTGACTGACGGCCGCCTCGACCCCCGGGTCAAAGGCGACCTGCCCTAAAATGTCTGATTCAATACTCAAAAAATCGTGGCACACCGAGCGGATAATTTCGGGGGACTTGAGATCGGCATGGCTCTTGACCATATTAACGACCAGAAAGAGATGGAAGTCCCGCAAAGCCTGAGTCAGCCGGGCATGTTGTTCGGCGCTGAGGTCCTTGATGCGGTTCACCAAGTCCTGGATCGAGTGCATGCCGGCCTCGGTGCCGGTGTCGCTTCCCTGGTAAAGGAGTTGGAGGACCGCGTCATCCTTGGCAAAATCCCGGGACAACTTGCGGTACAAGGCGCTTTTGATAAAGCCATAGGCATTTTGGAGGGAAGTGGCCTGCGAGGTGAACAGGGTAATTTTACCACCGGAATAATTGAAAAAATCCAGGGTATTAAAGGAGGTGCCAGCCCCCAGATCAAACAACACGTATTGGGCCGGCAGTTCTTCGATCTGGTTTAAGAGCCGCAGTTTTTGCGAAAAGGTGGGGTTGGCGGACCCCAACAGGTCGTCGGCGCCGCAGATGAGACCGATACCTTCAACAGAGGTTTCAATGATGGTGTCCTCCAGCCGGCTCACCTTTTTGGTCAGGAAATGCTCCAAAGTGACATGGGGAAAGCGCACCCCCATTAAGGTGTGCAGGTTGGCGCCGCCCAGGTCGCCGTCGATCAAGATGACCTTCTTCCCCAGGCGGGCCAGGGCAATCCCGAGTCCGAGGGTAACGAGGCTCTTGCCAATACCCCCCTTGCCGCCGCCAATACTCCACAATTTGATCCTGCCTAAGTTAGTTGCCATCGCCTTTTCTCCAAAAGATTCTCAGGGTTTTCCTCAGATCTAGGAGGCCGCCCGCCTTTGTCTGATGGACCACATAATTTTCGCGGCGACCCCCAGGCTCCCCAGAGCCCAGAGGGCCCATCCGAATGAGATGAAGGGCGGACGGCCGGTCAACTGGAGCGCGACGCCGCCCACCAAGCAAACGATCCCGGCTCTGTAGAGATGCTGTATCAGGTGCGTATTGTCCGGGACTTCCTTCACCTGGTCGTATTTTTCCCAGAGACCTTTGAGATCTTTGGTGGTGTGGGTGATGAGATCGTCCAGCCGCTTGATCGTCGCATCCGAAGGCTTCCGCAGTAGTAAACCCAGGGAAAATTGCGGCCGACTATCGCCGACGAACTTGGACCAGGTGATTCTCCCTTGAATCTGGTCAATTTTCGCATTTTCCGGTCCCTCCAGATGCAGGATGCAATCCTGCCCATGGTAAACGGCCCAATCCGGGATGATCCAAGGATTGGCGACGATTAAGGAAACTACTCCCAGGGACAGGTTCTGAAGGGTCACGGGGATCAGGAAAGGAGGCTCGTCCGCCTGACGGTCAATTTCCAAAACCAGGGAAAGAGGCGGCGGGGCCACGGCCTGCATCATCAGGTGATCTAAAGTCATATCGCGCTCCTTAACGCCCGCTGAAAACTGAGGCCCGAGAACCGCGCCGGCAGGGGGAGAACCTGCGCCGCCCGCTCGCCGCCGAGCCGTGGGGGTCTCATGAAGCGGTACCCTTCATCTGCAAAAACCCTCGGGCCATACCGCCGGCCCGGTCCAACTTTTCCCGGAACGGCAGCGCGGCATATTCGGGATTGATAGTGATATAGTTCTTGAGACAGAAAATTACCATCTGAACTTTGTGACGGTCGCCGGCCAGATCGGGGTTCCGGGTGAGAAAATCAGCCGCCGCCGCCTGGATTTCCGTGGCCTGCTGCTTCTTATAGGCATTGACATTGACCACAGAATCCCAGCCAAACTCTACGGTACCGGCCGGGGGTTTGGGCTCCGATTCCGCGGTGGGGGGGGACGAGCCGGCAAAGCACTGTTCCCATTGAGAGACCAGGCGGCCGATATCGCCGGCCTTGGTGTTCAAGCCCCCCAGCATCGCTTCATAGCGGCAACTCTCCATGATGACCTTTTCACCCAGCCCGGCCAGCAACTGAAAGAATTGCCCCGAAACCGATTGATCGAAGCGTGGGGCCGAGGCCCCGTCTTTGTCCTGGAGACCCAGATCGGCAGGGCCCCCGCCGGCAAGCATGTCCAGGGCATCCATGCCCGGCGGCATGGCGGCCGGAGAAGGGTTCCCCGGCGCAGGAGCTATCTGGTGCGGGTCCGACCCGTCCAGCCTGGCCGGCAGCGCCGGCAGCCAGGGATAGCCGTCGGGTTTGGCCCGGGCCTGGGTGACTAGTTGCTGGAAATAATCCCACTTGTCGGGATTATGGCGGCCCCCCCCATGCGGGGCATGCCACAGGAGGCCCAAGAGCACAGACGATTCCCGGAGGCCGACCGCCAAGGCGGTCTTTAAGATCGTCTGATAATAGTCGTCCTGGGAAGTGGGGGGCACTAACAAGGATTGCAGCACGGCGCCGTGGGACGCGATCACCCGGTAAATTTCGGTCCAGGAGGGGACCTCGGGCGTCACCATGGCCGCGGGGAGATAATCTTTGAGGAACTGCCAGACTGCGGGTTTGGGAGGTTGAGGCGGGTTTTCCCAAGGGGGGCGGAGCCAGCGCCAGGGCTCACGGGCCTGGGGCTCCAGGGAGGGCGGCGTCAGCACCATGCCGCCTTCGCCATAAATCAGCACTTGGGGCGCCAGAAAGAAGGAAGGAGGATTTTGCCCCTCGGGGGGCAGAAAATAGTAGTGCTGCTCACGGCAGCCGCCCGTTTCGGCGACGCAGTCGGCACGCCAATCGCCGCACTGGTCCAGGGAGAGAGCTCCTTCACCTTTATTGACTTCCAAGACGAGCAGCCTGGAGGCCTTGCCCGTACGAATGCCGATATTCACCTGGAATTGGTCCGCGCCCGCGTCTGAGAGCTGCTGGGCCCAGTCCTCCGCCGGCCGGTTGAGATCCAGATCCAGGGGAGTGCCTTCCGGCGCCTTCATCGCTACCAGGGCCCAGCCGAGCTGCTCGTAATGCGGGGCGTAGCTCAGCAAGAGCTCCTTCTGGTTCAGGTTCTCTTTCAGGTTTAAGATGCGGCCGATTTCTTCGTGGCCGACCCTGACGGCAAAATCTTTGATAGCCAAGTTTCAGTCCTCAATGTGGCGGACGCCGCAGAAAATTGCCCCCAACAACCGGGAATGGGGCAAATTCTCGCGCTGAAGGGAAAAGAACCGGGTAACCATTCCGGTGAAACCAGGCACCCGGGCTACGACGCCCGGCCTGGCGTCTTTCCGGCTAAAATTGATGATGTTTTGGAGATATATTTAGCGGAGGATGAACTTTTGAACAATCAGGGCAACCCTGATAATAGGGTTCCGAATTCCCCATTTTTTAAAAAAAGAAATGGCCAGGGGGCTCGATTTTTGCCTAACATGGGGCAGGAGAAGTCATACTGGGCCCGGATAGTTGGCCGGATCAATCCCTCTTGGGATTTGGCAACGTCGGATTATTGGTCTCGAAGGAAGAACTACTAATCATAGCAATGAGTTAGGCTTTGCGGTCCAGGTGATATAAGACAATTACCATAACGATGGTGCCGATCAACATCCAGATAGGTCCGAACAACCAAAGAAATAGTAAGACTGCAAAGTAATAACCGCGCATGCCCATGGTATAATGCATCGTACCATTGTTGAGAATATCCGTGATGTAATCGGGCGTGATTTTATGGGCCAGGCTGGAGGGAACGTTGATCATAAAATTAACGTGGTTGAAATAACGGATGGCCATACAGAAGCTAAAGAAAATGAAGAAGAAATCAACAATCAACACCATCAATTTGAATAACCATAAGACCCGATGTTCCCGCACCAGCATGCTGAGACTGGGGGTGATCTCGGCCATCTTTTCGGGGCTGGCCGCGACGCTGAGCAGACCGAGGCAGATGAGGATGCCCGTGGACGCCAGGAAGCTGGAGGCCATGACCCAGTTCCGCAGGGTTTGGACGGCTAAGATATCGAGCTTCTCCTCCATGATGTGTTCGACCCAGTGGCCGCGCAGGTGATTAGTGATGCCTACGGAGGTGGTTAAAGGCTTGTGGTAGATCAGGTAAATCCAGTGAATATGGTAAATTATTAAGATGAGAAAGGAGGCGCAGGTGTAACAAATTTCCCATGGACTCGATTCAAGCATGGCCGACCTGTCCTTCAGACCCGCGGGGGGAGTTTACTATTAAAGAATTTTATCTCATTTTGGCTCGCTGCGGTATGGTTAATTGCCCCGAGCCGGGAAAAACCCCGGGACCATGGCGAGGCCCGGCGCCGGGAGGGCCGCGGTGATTGCAATATCTCCACATATCAAGTATATAATGCGTAATTCAGGGGTTTCCAAAGGACGTACCTCTGCCTAGACCAGCTCTCAATAGCGCCATGCCGCATGACCCAATCACGTCAAGCATCGTAAGGAGCAGTTTATATGGCCACTACCGATTCCGGGCCGGCGCCCAACTTTATTCGCCATATAGTCGAAGAAGATCTGAAGCACGGTAAGAATGACGGCCGAGTGGTTACCCGTTTTCCCCCGGAGCCCAACGGCTATCTCCACATCGGCCACGCCAAGTCCATCTGTCTCAACTTCGGCCTGGCCGCCGATTTTCACGGGGTCTGCAACTTTCGGTTCGACGACACCAACCCCAGCAAAGAGGAAATGGAATACGTGGAGTCCATCATGGCCGACGTGCGCTGGCTGGGCTTCGACTGGGGGGACCGGCTGTTCTTCGCTTCGGACTACTTCGAGCAGTTGTATCAGTATGGGCTGCACCTCATCAAGACGGGCCACGCCTATGTCTGCGATCTGACCGCGGAGCAGGTCCGATCGTTTCGGGGCACCCTGACGGAACCGGGCCAGGACAGCCCCGATCGGGGCCGGTCGATAGAAGAGAATCTGGACCTGTTTCAGCGCATGCGGGCCGGGGAGTTTCCCGACGGGGCCCGGACTTTGCGGGCCAAGATCGACATGGCCTCTCCCAACCTGAATATGCGGGACCCGGTCCTGTACCGCATCAAGCATGAGAGCCACCACCGCACCGGCGACGCCTGGTGCATCTATCCCATGTATGATTATGCCCATCCCCTGTCCGACGCCCTGGAAGGCATCACGCATTCCATCTGCACCATGGAGTACGAAGACCACCGGGTGCTGTACGACTGGGCTATTGACCACTGCCCGGTGCCGTTTCGGCCCCACCAGTATGAGTTCGCCCGCCTCAACCTGGGCTACACGGTCATGAGCAAACGCAAGCTCCTGCAACTGGTGAATGAAGGCCACGTTTCCGGCTGGGACGATCCCCGCATGCCCACCCTGGCGGGGATGCGCCGCCGGGGCTACACCCCGGAGGCCATCCGCACGTTTTGCGACCGCATCGGGGTGGGGAAAAGGGAAAACCTGGTGGACTTAGCCCTGCTGGAGTTCTGCGTGCGCGAGGATTTAAATTTCCGGGCCCCCCGGGTGATGGGGGTGCTCAAGCCTCTGAAGGTGGTTCTGGTCAACTATCCCGAGGATCAGGTGGAGGAGTTGGAGGCCATCAACAACCCGGAAGACCCCGGCCAGGGCACCCGGCCGGTGCCATTTTCCCGGGAGCTGTACATCGAACGGGACGACTTTATGGAAGAGCCGCCCAAGAAATTTTACCGTCTGGCCCCCGGGCGGGAGGTGCGGTTGCGCTATGCTTATTTCATCAAGTGTGAAGAGGTGGTCAAGGACCCTGTGACCGGCGAGGTGGCGGAGTTGCGCTGCACCTATGATCCCGGCACCCGGGGCGGGTATGCGCCGGACGGCCGCCAGGTCAAGGCCACCCTGCACTGGGTCTCGGCCAGCCAGGCGGTGCCCGCCGAGGTGCGCCTCTATGATCGCCTCTTTACCCAGCCTGTCCCGGGAGAGGCACACGGCGGGGATTTTAAAGCCGACCTCAACCCGGCCTCACTTACGGTCCTGACTTCCTGCCGCCTGGAGCCGAGCCTGGCCCAGGCTGCACCCGGAAGCTTCTACCAGTTCGAGCGCCAGGGGTACTTCTGTGCAGATATCAAAGACAGCGCCCCCGGGGTCCCGGTTTTCAACCGGACGGTGACCTTGAGGGACGCCTGGGCCAAGCTCCAGCAGGCCAGGAAGCGCTGAGAACCTAGTGGTTTGGGGCAATCGGGAATTTATCCTGCTCAGATTATGGCCGAAAAGAAATTGTAGGGCGCACGGGTTTTACCACTTCCCGTCACGGATTATGGCGCAATCCCTAAGGAGAGATGACGAGTGAGGGACCACTGAAGTGACACCGGAGCCAACCAAGCAACTTTTGGATGACCTGGAGCAGCGTTTTTTCCAGAAACTCCGGGACCGGGCCGGCGCCTGGCCCGAGACCTGCCGGCAGGAGTTGGAGGCCGAGCTGCAGGAAATCTCCCAAGACCTCGCGGCCTGGCGGGAAGCCGGGCCGGCTCCGGAGCCGCACGACCCAAGCAGCCCAGGGACTGCGGACGACGCCACCCACTTTCAGACCATTCTGAGTCAAATCTTTGCGGCAATCCCCGATCTTCTTACCGTGGTGGATCGGGATTTCAACGTGGTCATGAGCAACTGGCATGGGGTTGATTTTATCCCGGAGGAGGAGAGGCGCGGCCAGCCCAAATGCTACCGGGCTTATGTCCGCCGGGAGAGTCCCTGTGAGCCTTGTCAGGCCCAAGAAGTCTTCGCCACCGGCAAACCGTGTGCGCGGGAATGGGTCAGTCCTATAACCGGCAGATTCTGGGAAATCCATGCGCTCCCCATTCTGGATGAATCCGGCCAGGTGGTCATGGTGGCGGAGGATTTGCGGGATATCACGGAGCGCCACCGGGCGCAAGAGGCGTTGCGGCAGAGCGAAGCACGTTTCCGGGCCATCTTCGAGCATGCGCCGGTGGGGATCTCCATGACCGATCTGGCGGGCCGGATACTGCAAACCAATCGGGTCCTGCAAGCCCTCCTGGGTTATACAGCCGAGGAACTCAGAGGCAGGGATTCTTCGGAGATCATCCATCCCGAGGATCAGCCGGAGAGCGCGCGTTTGGGGCTGGAATTGCTGGCGGGGAATCAGCGACATTTTTCCACGAACAGTCGCCTTCTCCGGAAGGATGGCGAGCTCGTCTGGGGGCATGTCACCGTGACCTTACTACGGGACGTCCGGGGAGAGCCCGAATATTTTGTCGGTACGGTTCTCGACATTACCGCCCAGAAGCAGGCCGAAGAGGAATTACGGAAATCCGAGAAACGGTTTCGTCTCCTGGCCGAGACCATCCAGGACGTCTTTTGGATAGCGACCCCGGATATGAGGCAGGTCACCTATTTGAGCCCGGGATATGTGCAGGTATGGGGCAGGCCCCGGGAACAGTTATATCAAAAATATAGATCTTTTAGAGAAAGCATCCATCCGGAGGACCGGGAGCGGGTCCTCTCTGAGATGGTTAAGGGGCGCGAACGAGAGGCCCCCTGGAGTCAGGAATATCGGATTATCAAACCCGGCGGCGAGGTGCGCTGGATTCAAGACCGGGGTTTCCCGGTGCGGGATGACCATAACCACCTTATCATGTTTACCGGAGTGGCCACGGACATTACCGAGCGCAAGGCCCTGGAACAGCAGCTTCTCCAGGCCCAAAAGATGGAAGTGGCGGGGCGGTTGGCAGGAGGAGTGGCCCATGATTTCAACAACCTGATTATGGCCATTATGGGTTACGTTGAACTCATGGGGGCCAAAGTCCTCAAAGGAGACCCCCTCCACGGTTATCTCGAAGAAATCCAGAAGGCCACCGATAGGGCCGCGGGCCTGACCCGCCAGTTGTTGACCTTCAGCCGGCAGCAGATCATGAAACCCCAGGTCATCGATCTCAACCGGGTGGTCCTGGACCTGAAAAAGATGCTGGAGCGGGTCCTGGGTGAGGACGTTGACCTGGAAATCATGACTGACTCGGGGACTGCTCCCGTCAAGGCTGACCCCGGGCACCTCACCCAAATCCTGATGAATCTGGTGGTCAACGCCCGGGACGCCATGCCCCGGGGGGGCCAGATTACCGTCGAAACCGCCAAAGTCGATTTCAAAGAGAGCCGCCACACGCGCTTTGCCGTAGCCTCGCCGGGGCCTTACGTGAGGCTGACGGTCCGGGATACCGGGCTCGGCATGGATGAGGAAACCCGGACCCACATCTTCGAACCTTTCTTCACCACCAAAGAGCCGGGCAAGGGCACCGGCCTGGGACTTTCCACCGTCTACGGGATCGTCAAGCAGAGCCAGGGGTACATCGATCTGGAAAGCGAACCCGGGGTGGGCAGCGTCTTCACCATCTATTTGCCGCGCCTCGAGGCTGCGGTGCAAGTGCCCAAATCCGCGAAGCCCATCACGGAAAGGCTGCGGGGGTCGGAGACGATCTTGTTGGTGGAAGACGAGGACGTGCTGCGGACCCTGCTCGGCAAGTTCCTGCGGCTTTGCGGTTACACGGTGCTCGAAGCCCGCCACGGCGGCGAGGCCCTCTTACTCTGCGAACGGTATCAAGGGAAGATCCACCTTATGGTGACCGATGTCGTGATGCCCCAGATGAGCGGCCGGGAACTGGCCGATCGCCTCCTCCCCCTGCACCCGGAAATGAAGGTCCTCTTTATGTCGGGGTACACCGAGGACGCGGTGGTCCATCATGGGGTAGCGTATTTATCGATGCCTTTCCTCCAGAAGCCCTTTAAACCCATACAATTGGTCCAAAAGATTCAGGCCATCCTGAATCTGCCCGCGGAAAGCTTTGTGTCGGAGTGAGGTGATCCGGGGGCTGCCCGGGAGAAAGTCCGGCTGGATGGCCCAAGGTGAGATTTCCACTTGACAATGCGGCTGGAAGACCGCTCAATTGAAAAGGGGACCGGCGAAGGCAGGAGGCGGCAACCGGGTCCCGACGGAAGGGTGGGAATGTCTGAAAGAGATGGGCAGCCATGGTAGATAAACACGTGTTTGGGAAGATTCTGGTGGCCAACCGGGGCGAGATCGCGGTGCGGGTCATGCGGAGCGCCCAGGAATTGGGCATTAAGGCGGTGGCCATCTATGAAGAGACCGACAAGGACGCCTTCCATATCATGCGGGCCGATGAAGCGGTTTGCATCGGACCCGGCCCCCGAAAAGACTATCTGAATATTGATAAGATCATCACCGCGGCCCAACAGACGGGGGCCCAGGCGATTCATCCCGGCTACGGGTTTTTGGCGGAAAATCCCGATTTTCCCGAAGCCTGCACCAATGCGGGCCTGGTGTTTATCGGGCCACCGCCGGAGGTGATCCGGGACCTGGGAAGCAAAGTCATCGCCCGCAAGATCGTCCAGGCCACCGGTCTCCAGGTAATCCCGGCCACCGAGGTTCTACCCCAGGGGGCCGCGGGCGAAGCGGCAGCCCTGGCCTTTACCGCAGACTGCGGCTACCCGGTCATGATCAAGGCGGTCTCGGGCGGCGGCGGCCGGGGGATTCGCCAGATCAATGATGAGAGCAGTCTGCTGAACGGCCTCAAGCGCTCCCGGGCCGAAGCCCTGATGTCCTTCGGGGACGACAGCATCTACCTGGAAAAATGTATGCCCCGGCCCCGGCATGTGGAGGTTCAGATTCTGGCGGACTCCTATGGCAACGTAGTGCATCTGGGGACCCGGAACTGCTCTATTCAACGGCGTCATCAGAAGCTGATCGAGATCGCCCCCTCCGGCCTGGACCCGGCCCTGAGCCGGGAAATCTGCGAGGCCGCGGTGCGGGCCGCCCGGGCCGCCAACTATCTCAGCGCCGGCACGGTGGAGTTTCTGGTGGACCATTCCGGCAAATATTACTTCCTCGAAGTGAATACCCGCCTCCAGGTAGAGCATACCGTCACCGAGGTCTTGACCGGCATCGATATCGTGCGGGAGCAGCTCTTGATCGCCATGGGCGCACCTATCAGTTTTTCCCAGGAGCAGGTTCATGAACGGGGCTACGCCATCGAGCTCAGGATCAATGCCGAAGACCCCAAAAACGATTTTTTAGCCAGCCCCGGGGTGGTGGAAGTTTACCGGTCTTCCGCCGGACCCGGGGTCAGGCTCGACGGCGCCATCTATCAGGGTTACAAAATTCCGCCGTTCTATGATTCTCTGATCGTGAAACTCACGGTGTACGGCTTTACCTGGCAGGAGGCGGTAGACCGGATGGCCCGGGCCCTCAACGGTTTTTTGATTATCGGGGTGAAGAGCACCATCCCCTACTTCCAGCAGATCGTGAAGGAGCCGGATTTTATCCGAATGAAACTCGATACCGGGTATATCGATGACCACCCCCAACTCCTGGATTATCGGGAGCAGGAACGGGAGGTGGACAAACTGGCCCGCTTGATCGCCGAAATCAACGCGCATGAACGGAATCCGCATACGCAGTGAGGCGTTACGGCGGGTGTACGCGAGTCGTGGGATGAGCAGGCTTCACCTGTAGGGAGAAGGAACCATGTCAGGGCGAATAACCCGGGGAATGAGCCCCGCCGAGATTCTCGGCATTCTGCGGGAGTCCGAAGGCTACTACCTGTGCAATAACGAACGGGACGTGTCCCAATCGGACTTCAAAAACCGGCTCATGCCCATGACCACGGTGCGGGTGGCCCCATACCGGGAGGCGGCGGGATTTTTCTCGGTGGAGGTGAGCGGTGGCGCCTCCGTCCACGTGGACCTGATGCGCAAGCAGGTCAATCCCTTTGAACGGCTCAGGATCGCGCATAAGGCCATGCCCCGGACCCTGCTGCAAACCGTGTGCCGGGGGTCCAGCCTTTTTGGCTACCGCCACTATCCCGAAAACGTCATCCGCCTGACGGTGCGGGAGTTCGCCCGGTATGTGGACGTCTGGCGGGTCTATGATTTTCTCAACCATGTGCCCAACCTGGCGCCGGTGTTTGAGGAGGTACAGAAGGCGGAACGGCTGCTCATGCCCAGCATTTGCTTCTCCACGGGGCCGGAGCATACCGACCGCTATTACGTGGACAAGGTGAAGGAAATCCTCGAGGTCACCGGTCCCGACGTCATCATTTCCATCAAGAACTATGCGGGCCTGGGAACCCCCAAGCGCATCAGCCAGTTGGTGGAGTCCATCTGTGCGGCTTTTCCGGGGCTGGTGCTCCACTACCACGGCTGCAACACCGACGGCAACGACATCGGACGCATGAGCGCCGCGGTCCTGGCGGGGGTCAAGATCTGCGACGTGGCGGACCACGGCTACGGGGCCATCTACGGCCAGGCCCCGGCCCTCACCCTGATCCAGGCCCTGGATGACTACGACAAGAAGGCGGTGGGAGTGGATATTCCCTCCCTCATCAAGTGCTCGGATCTTTTGCGGCAGGAACGCAAAATCTATGAGCCGTTCGAAAGTCCCTTCAGGGGCCATGACCCTACGGTGGCGGCCTATAAGCTCACCGGCGGCGCGGTGGGCAGCGCCTTTGAGCAGGCGGATAAAGGGGGCTTTCTCGACCGCATGCCCGAGATCCTCACGGAAATGGCCCGGGTGCAGGCGGAGTTGGGCAACTGGTGGTCGGTGACCCCGGGCTCCCAGATTCTCTGGACCACCGCGGTCAACAACGTCCTCTACGGGCGCTATGAGAGACCGTCCCTGGATTTGAAGAATCTTCTCCTGGGACGTTACGGCCGCCTGCCGTTTCAAAGGCCGGAGGCCTGGATCTGGGAAAAGGTCCTGGAATACCAGCGCTACGACGGGAAGAAGTGGACGCAGATCCTGGCGGAGGAAGGCGGCATCCAGAAGTCCCCGGACGCCGACCTGGAGTTGGAGCGCCGGCGGCTGGAAGGCGAGCTGGACCGGCGGGCCGCGGATGAAGAACTGGCGCTGTACCTCCAGTTCCCCTTCGACGCCCTGTCATTCTTCAAATTCGAGGACCGGTACGGCAAGGTCTGGCTGCTGCCGCCGGAAGTCTGGTTCAAGCGCGGCGGATTTAAAGACGGGCAGCGCATCACCTTCGCGGACGAATACGGGGTACCCCACTTCATTGAAGTGATCTCCACCCGCCGGGAAGGGGTGCACGTGCTGACCACCTTATTGGTGGACCACAGTTATCAAAGCTTTAGCGTCCAGGTGGAAGGCGGCGGCCAGGCGGCGGCGGGTTAAGACAAAGCCGCGTCCAGGGCGGACACGCAGGTCCGCCCCTACGCTAAGATTGGCGCTTGGGCGATTTGGTTCAGTACCCCAAATCCTCCCCCACCAGCTTGACGTGGATGCGGTTCTCGATCATGTGGCCCTCGATGATGGACCACAGGTAACAGATGCGCTCCGGGCTCTTGCAGTCGATACACAGGCCCGTTTCGGCGCAGGGGGTGGCCCGGCCCAGGCGGATGCAGTTGATGGGCGCGGCGTGGTGTTTCACCCGGGCCATGGCGCTTTCCAGGTCCGGGGCCACTTTGTTCAGGCCCACCACCAGGATGACCTTCTTGGGTCCGAAGCACATGCCCGCCACCCGGTTGCCCAGGCCATCCAGGTTCACCAGTTTGCCGTCCATGGTGATGGCGTTGGAGCCGGTGAGAAAGAAGTCCACCAGCAGCGACTGGCGGCGCCGCTCCTGCGCCACCTCCGGGGGCAGCCCCGCTTCGAAGGGGTCAAGCACCTCCACCCCGGGTTTGTGGCCCAGGGCCTCCCACAGACCCATCTCCACCAACGACATGGACCCGCCCCGGCTAACAGTGGCCCCGGCGGGAATCATGGCCAGGATTTCATCCCGGGCCTGGGCCGCGGTGGGGGCGTAGCTCGCCTCCAGCCGCCGCCTGGTCAAGGCTTTGATCAGATGATGCGCCAACTTTTCCCGGTACGTGATCTGGTGGATGTCCATAGCTGTCCTCGCAGGCTAATTTTTCTTCATTATATCGTGTTGACACCGGCATTGGTCAGGCGGGGCCGGAAATTGGTATGACAACCGAAACTTAATAGTTTCATAACCTTAATTTAATCAACTGCCGATAAGATCATGGACACAGAAGAGAGAATTCTATTCAGGGAGAGTTCCCATGCTTGAGCATAATCTTATCGATAGCGGGGTGACGGTGAGCAGCGCTCACTTCAGCCACACCCCGCCCGAGCCGGAGAGCCTGAGCCGGCTCTTGGCGCTCCGCAGTCTCGCTCCCATACACCAGGCCATCGCCGCGGTCCACCGCCGCCATGACCGGGGCAAGGACGAGATGATCATCCGGTTTCACAATGGCTATGGGGCGATTATTTCGGAGCATCGGCTCCTTCCAGGCATCCTGGAGATCGCTCCCGTCCGGTTTCACGGCCCCCAGCCGGCTGACCATGAGTTCCATTTTCGCTCGCATGTGCCCGATTTGACCTGGGGTTCGGACTGCGACGAGATCGTGAGAGTCTGCCGGCAGATTGCCCGCCTTAATCCGCCCGCGGCGGAGTAAGCGGGGCCGGCCCGGCCCGGCCCGGGCCCGAAACTCCGGGTGGAGGGGCTTAATCTTCGTCCCATCGGCAAGGTACGGAGGGCCGTCTCTGGCCGCCAGGGGATACTTCCCCGGGTTCCGAGATGCTCCAGGAAATTCTGCCGCTCAAGATTCACTCATCGAAAATCAATCAACCATTAAAGGTGTTGAAGGAAATTTCCGATACCCTTGACGTGACTGCAAGATAGAGCAGGGGAATTTCCGGGGAAGCTCCTGCCAGCAGCTCGGCCGCTCCAGTCGGAGAGACTGGCCTGTGGAGGCGGGTTGCCGGAGCGACCTTTCAGCCTTTCACCACCCGGGAACACCACTCATAGATCTTCCAGCCCACCATCCCCCCGGTAAGATTGCGCACCCGGGGAAATCCTCGTTTTTTCAAGGCCAGGGACACGAAAGGCGAGCGATGGCCCGTCATGCAGATTACCACCACGGTTTGGGAAGGCGGCACCAGGGGCAGTTTATCGGGTCTCGCCAGCACATCAGGGAGATTGAGGGCGCCGGGCAGATGGAACCAGGCATATTCGGGCGGCGTACGCACATCCAGCAAGACCAGGCCGGCGGCCCCGGCCCTCAACTTTTTTCGGAGTTGCCAGGGAAACAGCGGTTTCACCCCCAGAAGCCACCAGACGGCATCCCACGCCAGGAAGATCACGATGATGGCAACCAGAGTATTTCCCATGGTGATCGTTACCCTCCTCAAGGTTTTCAATGCACCGTTATAAGATAGTAATTTATTTTGCCTTTGCCGCCCCCGCCGACGTAAAATAGCGGCGGCGGGGCCGGCGGTAGTCCAAAGCCGGATGATCAGTTGGCCTCCCGGGTCGTGGCTCGAGAGCAGAAGGCCGAGAGTGCCAAGGCGGCCGTCCGCTTAAATTTGTTAGCGGGTCCGGGGGCCGGGGAATTGTAGGCTCATGGTGAAGCGCACCCGTATCCGACCCTTGAACCGGGCGTCCATCGGGGCAGGGGCGGTGGTCTATTGGATGAGCCGGGACCAACGGGTCCGGGATAACTGGGCCTTGCTGTACGCGCAGGAACTGGCCCTGGGCCGGCAGCGGCCGCTGGGGGTGGTGTTCTGCCTGGCGCCGGCGTTTCTCGGGGCCACCTGGCGGCAGTACGGCTTCATGCTCCAGGGCCTGCAGGAAGTTGCCGAAGACCTGGCCGCGTTGAACATCCCCATGATACTCCTGTCGGGGGACCCGGCCCAGGCATTGCCTCGCTTTGCGGCCGACTACCGGGTCGGGGCCGTGGTGAGCGATTTTTCGCCCCTGCGCCTGGTGCGGGGCTGGAAAACCGCAGTGGCGGAGCGTCTCGGGGTTTCGCTTTCGGAAGTGGACGCCCACAATCTGGTGCCCTGCTGGGCGGCCTCCCCCAAGGCGGAATACGGGGCCTATACCTTAAGGCCCAAGCTGAAGCGGTTGTTGCCGGAATTTCTGGAGGAATTTCCGCCGCCGGTCCGGCATCCGGTGGATTGGGAGGGGGCCCGGCCGGAGATTCCCTGGGGGAAACTCCGGGACATCTTGGCCATCGATTTTTCGGTGGCGGAGGTGGACTGGCTCAGGCCGGGGGAGCGCCAGGCCCGGGCCCGCCTGGACGAGTTCCTGGAACACCGGCTGGCTTTCTACCAGGAGAGGCGCAACAATCCCACTCTCGAAGGCCAGTCGGAGCTGTCGCCGTACCTCCATTTCGGCCAGATCTCAGCCCAGCGGGTGGCCCTGGAAGTGGAAGGCCGGCAGGGGCATGATGCCGCCCGGGAGAGTTTTCTGGAGGAACTCATCGTGCGCCGGGAGCTGGCGGACAATTATTGCTTATACCAGCCCCACTATGAGACGTTCGCGGGCTTTCCCGCCTGGGCCCAGAAGACCCTGAACGAGCATCGGGGGGATCAGCGGCCCCGGTTGTATCCTGCGGAGGAACTGGAAGCGGGCCGGACCCATGATGAGCTGTGGAACGCGGCTCAGCAGGACCTGGTGGCCCGGGGCAAGATGCACGGCTATCTGCGCATGTACTGGGCCAAGAAGATCTTGGAGTGGACCGCCTCTCCCGAAGAGGCCCAGGCCTTGGCCATTTATCTTAATGATAAGTATGAACTGGACGGGCGGGACCCCAACGGCTATGCCGGCATTGCCTGGAGTATCGGCGGGGTCCATGACCGGGCGTGGTTTGAGCGGCCCGTGTTTGGCAAGATCAGGTATATGAGCTACAATGGCTGCCGGGCCAAGTTCAACGTGGAGGCTTTTATCAACCAGACCCGCCAGACATCCGGCCGCTGAGGCGGAGCGGCCAGGGGAGGACCGGATGCCGGAGACGCTTGAACTCATCGGGGACCTGCTGCACTCCCAAAAGCTGGCGGTGCTGTCCACCCAGAATCATGGCCAGCCATACTGCAATCTCATCGCCTTGGCTGCCACCGCGGACCTGAAATATCTTCTCTTTGCCACTACCCGGGCCACGCGCAAATACGCCAACCTGATGGCCGACCCCCGGGTGGCGCTGTTAGTGGATAACCGGAAGAACGAGGTGGCGGATTTTACCGACGCCGCGGGGTTGACCGCCCTGGGGAAGGCCTGGGAATTGCAGGGTCTGGAACGCCAGCAATTCTTAAAAATTTACCTGGAAAAGCACCCTAATCTCGAGGCCTTTGTGGCCAATCCCGACTGCGCCCTGCTGCGGGTCAAGGTGGATAAATACATCGTGGTCACCCGATTCCAGGAGGTCAGGGAGGTCCAGATCCCTTCGTAAGCCGGGGGGTAAGGCGATTCCCGGGAACAGCGAGTTCAAATCAAGAGGAGGAGAGGATGGTAAACTGGAGGAAGGTTGGATTGAGCGCGGTTTGGATGGTTGGCGCCGCAATCCTGTTTTTCGGCTGCGCCGAGAGGCAGGCGGCCATTCGGGACCAGGTAACCACGGAATATTTGCTGAGCAAGGCCGGATTTGTCCAGTATAAGCCGAATATGGAAACCCCCAAGAGCGAGGCGCTCCTGGACGCCCTGCCCGGCGGGCAAATCACGACCTTCAATGCTAACGGCGTCGCTTATCATGCCTATCCGGATAAGCAGTCCAGAGTCCTCTATGTCGGGGATGCGAATGCGTATCAAAACTATGTCGCCCTGGCCCAGGGCAGAAACCTGTGCCAGCGGGTGGACGCGCCGAACTCGTCAGGATTTTGGAGTTGTTTCCAGGAGTTGCAACAGGCAGGGACGGCAGTAAAAGGAAAGTAGGCGCGATCAGGCCGGTTAAATTTTGCAGATGCCGTGGATAGAGTCACAGGCCTCGGTGTAGAGGCGTTCGATCCAGTCTTCGGCGCGGCGGAAGGGGATGACCGCCGCGCCCGAAGCCGCGGCCTGCTTGGCCAGCCGCCGCAAGAGGCGGTGGGCGGTGGCAATAAAGGTGGCGTGGCTCCAGGTTAAGGGCGACACGGAAAGGGGCGTTCCGGTCAGAGGGTTGATCTGCTCCGGCAGCACCCCTGACGGCAGGGCGTGGGCGGCCGCCCAGGACAGGAGGTCCGAGGCTTGTTGCAGTTCGTCGTTGCTGCCGTCTTTCTCCAGCAGATAATCAGCCAGCCACAGGGTGCAGATGAACCAGGGGTTGCCCGGGACCTCCCGGCTGACCCGGTGATAGGGGTCATTTTCATAGCGGGCCAGGCCGCCGATGGGGGTGTTGACCCACAATTTCTCCCGCAGGGCCGTCATGGTGGCGATCAGACGAGGGTCATCGGCCCGGTAGAGGCCGAAGGCAAACAGGCCCCACAAGCTGGCGTCACAGGCGTCATCCACTTCCCACGGCCCCCCATGATTGCGGTGCAGCATGCGGCAGAAACGGTTCAGTTCCGGACGCCAGAGGTGCAGGGAGGCGGCGTCCCGGATCTCCGCGGCGACTTGCTGATAATAGGCCGCGCGGTCTTCTTCGCCGAAGACTTTGCAGAACAGGGAGGCGGCGGTGAGGCCGCCGAACACCGCGCCCACCGTGAAGCTCAGGATGCCCCGGCGTTCTTCCCAGAGGTCATAGGAAGGAGCCGGCAGGCCGGATTCGGGGTCCCGGTACTGGCACATGAAATTCGCGGCTTTTTTCACCAAGGGACGATACAAAGGCTTAATGAAATCCAGGTCGCGGTAGAGGACGAAGTGCTGCCAGAGGGCCCAGAGCACCAGGGCGGTGGAGTCCTCCTGGATGGGCAATTGCGGCTGGCCCTCGTGGTACCAGGGATGCCAGGAGGAGGCCAGGGTGCCGTCGGGATTGAATTTGTGCAGCAGGCAGCCTTCGGGCTGCAGCAGGCCGGATATGAACTGGAAGAAATTCCGGGTGGAGGAGGGGTGGCCGGCCTGGTCCAGGGCGTAGGCCACCAGGGCGCCGTCCCGGGGCCAGACGTAGGAGTAGGTGTCCCGGTTGAAGTAGACCACGTCGGAATCATTGGCCGCCAAAATGCCGCCCTGCCAGTCGATCTGGGTCCGCACCACCAGGAGGCTGCGGCGGTACAAGGCCGCCACCGGCTCCGGCAGCAGGTCCAGCCCCGGGGATTCCTTCCGGACCCAGAGACGCCAGAAGTCCGCGGTGCGCTTAATCAGGTTTCGGGGGTGCTTGTGCTTGACCAGGGAATCCAGGCGCAAGACCTCTTCCCAGTTTTGTCCTGCGGCCAGCCAGTAGTAGGCCTGGCCCGATTCATAGGGCGGCAGGGTCAGGCTTAAACCGAAGACCGAATCCACCGATCCCTGGGCGATGGCATTGCCGGAGAGCGTGCCGTCCTCAGCGTCCTTGAAGGTACCCTCCAGACCCTCGAAGTCCTTTTGCCCTACGGCAAACTGGCTTGGCCCTTCTCCTTCCCGGACCCAGCCGCCGGCCAGGAAGTAACGGGCCCCCTTGTAGTGGACGACGGCGCCGGTTTTGGGGTCGTAGCCGGCGGTGTCTCCCAGTTCGTTGCCGTAGATACCGAGATCGAGGCTGAAAAACAGGCGGATTTCCCGGGGCTGCGGGCTCACGTTGGTCAGGACGATTTCCCGGAGAAAAACGTCTTCATGAAAATCCACGGTGTCATGGCAGGACAGGACTACTCCCAGGCCTTGATGGGAGAGCTTGACATCGGTCACCAAGGTATCCGGCAGGTAACCCAACTCCCGCTCCCAATCGGCTCCCACCCAGGAGAATTGCCGGTCGGCCCAGACGCCCATCCGGCAATACTTGCCACCGACATGATTTTCCAAACCGACATGGGGGAAATAGAGCTCCCGGATGCAGTAGTTTTGGTCAAAGCAGACAAGCAGTTTGCCGTTGCCCACGGGGATGTCGCGCGGCATAGTCTAAACCTCACGGGAGAGCTGGCGTATTCCTAAAGTAAGCAGGGGAGAGGTGGATTTCCAGGGCTAATGATGACGCTTGGCCTCAAAGCCCCGATAAAAACCCGGGAAGGAAAAAATTTTCGAGGATCAATACCTTGGAACTGTTTCACTTATTAGGGGAAGTAATCGGGGTTTAAGACGTAACTATCTGAATATTGGTAATATATATGATTTGGCTTGACAGTCCTCAAGGATTTGGCATAAATAAAATCGAATTTTAGCCGGATATTTGTTGGGCAGAAAGCGATCATGCTATTGAGCTCAGTAAGGATTAATAATTAATGGGCAATATCTCAATCCTCATCTTCTCATCTATTTTTATCGGTCTAATGGTGACCTATTTTTATTATAAATGGCCGGATTTAGATATTGTTGATGTATATCTTATATTTACGGGATTGCATTTTGGCGTTTCTCCTTTTATCAGAGGGTTATATTTAGGTGGAGATGTAATCTTTACATTTCAAAACGCCGACCCCCGGGCAATTGGCTTAGTATTCCTTCAAGTATTAATAATATTAGTCTTGGTCAGAGGGGTTTCATTGTATTTTCTCAAAGATACGCTCCAGTACCTGAAAGTGAGGTATCTCCTCAAGCAGTGGGGTGACGTAAATAAGTTTTTGTTGTTGCCAATTTACCTCTGGCTGATAGCATTTCAGATCATTAGTTACTATAAATACGGCGTCAAGACCTATATACTGCCCGAGGATTTCGCCCGGATGGGCAAGAGTCTGCCCTATTGGTTTACCTCTATGCGCACCATCCAAAATTTTTTGGCTTTCGGGGTTTTTCTGGGGCTGTTTGCCAACCTGGTCAAATCCAGAGGGTATCAACGATATCTATGGATTATTCTGACCATAATTTTTGTCCCTATTGTGGCAATTTATGGCCGCAGGTTTTTTATCAATATTTTGATATCAGGAGCTATATTTTGGTTTGTGGCCAAAGAGGAGAATATATTTCAATTAAAATATGTAAAGGTTGGGTTGGCGTTAGTTGTGGCTTTCTTTTTAGTCAGTAATATTTTTCAATCATATCGAGATGTATTCCAGAAAGTGGGTCAGGTCAAGATGGAGAAGTTGAAAAATCCATTGGCGGCTGCCCTGGATTTTTCCGCCACGTTATCCAATTTTGCCAAGCGGCCCGGAACCTGGGAATTTAGTTATTTAGTTCTCATCCAGAAAGGATATCTGGCTGAAATAATTTAATAAAGGGTAATTTTTCAATCACGTTTTAACTCGGAAAGTGTTATCTTAGGTGAAGTAACAGGTTGATTTAATTTAGAAAGATAGCTTTCCGAGGTTGGTATATGCGCCAAAAACGGGACCCACAACGGAACCTTTTGCATCTCATGCCGAGGAATAAAGTAGCCCGGGAACTGGAGGCCATTTCCCAGGTCCTGGATCAAAATCCGGGTAT
>JALNYP010000051.1 GCA_023229795.1 Syntrophobacterales bacterium | reverse complement strand
TGTTGGCAAGTTTTTTGGTTGTCGTAAACCCGAAACTTACTACAAGAGGAAAACGCCCGCAATTTTTTAGTTTGGTTGCGGCCTGAAGGCCGCGATGTGCTACCAATCTGGCATGCCAATAAGCGCATTTGACCAAAAAGGGGCGGCAGGGCGCTGCCGCCCTGCCGCCGGATGATGCCGGAATCTTGCGAGAGTTTACTGACGGCGCCGGAATCCCCGGAAGCCCAGGAGGCCGGCCAGGCCGCCCCCCAGCAACCACACCGCCCCGGGTATGGGGGTAGTAGTGGCGATCTGCCGGACGCCGAAGACACCACCATCGGAGGAGGTGAGGTTAAGGACAAAAGTTACCGTGTCTGAAGGTGCAACCCAGTTGGGGGCCCAAAATTGAGCGGCTGCAGAATCGACGGATTTGTTTAGGAAGACATCGTCGCTGGCATCGTTGATAACCGCATTACCGAAGATTTCAAAATGGTAGTCCGACCAGGTATAGGGGCCGGTATTCGTCACGACAAAGGTAATCTGCACGGCACCCGCACTATCCGGAGTGACCTGCTTATCAAAAAAATTATGATTATAGGTAGGGTCAGCAGCCACGATGGCGTAGCCGTCGTGGGAAGGATAAGGGATCAGGTAGGTTTCGCCATAATTCTCATAGACAGTGAGGGTATTGCCAGTGCCATAGGTCGGGTTCGGAACAATAGTGTTGGCGTCGTCTGTGTAAACATCGCTGATGGTAATGGCCAAGCCGATTTGGGCCAGGCCCGCCATCAGGGCCAGGATGGCTATGCCTATAAAGGTTAGCCGCCTCATACGAATCCTCCTTTAAAGATAATGTTTTCCCGCCCCCCACTTAAAGAGATTGCCAAGCGAGATAGATTGATTCAAAGCATAGTTAAATTGATATGTCAAGATAGATTTACAAAGATTTTTATATTGTTGATTAGCGCTGAATATAATTAATGATTCAGCTAATTTTCCTAAAACGCTTGTGCCCCACCGGCGATGACCATCCGGTTAAAAAGGTGATATGAGATCCTTTCCTTGGAGCAGGATGCCCAAAAACAATCTGGGGTAACCCCGCGACTGAGACCGGCAAGGCCTCCGACCGCGTATGGGCGCTCAACCGGCCTCAGGGCGCTGCCGCCTTCGGAGGACTGGAGCCGGCGGTTTCCACCCGATCGCGCCCGGCTTGTTTGGCCCGGTACAGGGCGGCGTCCGCGGTGGCAATGAGCTCGCTACCAGTGGACCCGTGCTCCGGAAAGAGGGCCACCCCTTGAGAGATAGTGGTGCCTTTGAGAAACCGGCCACCAAACTTCACCTGGAGGCCTTTTACCGCCTGGCGCAAGGTTTCCGCCCGCTCCTTGGCGATGGAAAGTGATGCTCCCGGCATGAGGAGTAAGAATTCTTCTCCTCCATAGCGGCAGGCGATGTCTTCTTCTCTAATGCTGCTTTTGATGCAGTTAGCCACGGCGCTCAAAAGAAGGTCCCCGGCGGCATGACCGAAGGTATCGTTGAAGATTTTGAAGTGGTCCAGGTCCATCATCACCACGCCTATTTGCGTCTCATGCCGCCTGGCCCGGTGTAGTTCCCGGTCCATGGTCTCTTCCAGGTAACGCCGGTTGTATAATCCCGTGAGGGGATCACGGATGGCCTGGTTTTGCAGGGTCTCCCGCAATCTTAAGTTAGCCAGGGCCAGGTTCTCCGCCACGGTTACGGCTAGACTTTGTTTGTTTTCAATTTCTCCTTTCCCTTCCGAAAGGGGACAGCTGAGTAGCCGGATATGGAGGAAACCCAAGGATTCACCTTGGGCTACCAGGGGAACGCAGAAATAGCCGGAGTTTAGGGTAGGGGGGACATGGCGGCAGTTTATTCCCGAATCAGGTGTGGTCACCAGATGGGGCCGTCCACTGCGGATGGCCCAACAGTCTTGAGGAGGAAACAATTCCTCGAGGGGGGGAAAGTGGCCCCAGGTCGTCACCGGGCTCAAAAGATTCTTGGAATTTTTGAAGAGATACAACGCCCCGGTATCGGACGGGAAAAACTTCGGCACAAAGTGGCCGATAGCCTCAAAAGCCTCGTCTGAGGTCAGGCAGCTTTGCAGGGACTCACTCATCTCATTGAATGCCGCCATCTGGCGGTTTCTGTCTTCCGCGTCCTGCACCAGATTTTTTAATTTTTCGTTGGCCGCTTCCAGTGATTCCTCCCACTGCCGGCGCTGGCTGATGTCAATATCGGCGCCCCGGTAACCCAGGAGGTTGCCCTGATCATCGAGCACGGGCACCCCGCTGGAGGAGAGCCAGATGATGGACCCATTTTTATGCACGTTGCGATTGGTTAACTCCCGGAACGGCTGTTTGGCGGCGAATACCGCGAAGGCCCGCTTCTTAAGTTCTTCCCGCTCCTCCTGGACAAAGAAATCATAAAAACGCTTGCCTAGCACTTCTGCAGGTTTGTAGCCCAACAATCTCTCCAGCACCGGGCTGGCAAAGGTGTATTTTCCCTCCGAGTCCACTTCCCAAACCCATTCTGCTACATTAACGGCAATATCCCTGAATCGCGCCTCGCTTTGGCGCACCGCCTCTTCGGCCCTCTGGCGCTGGACGGACATGGCATAGATCGTGGCCAAACGCTCGCAGACTTCCTGGTCTCTGACGGAATAGTCTCGAGGCGCGTTGGCAATACCCAACTGCCCCAATAATTGCTCTCCAAGCATGGCCGGCACGGAGATGAAATTGTTAATGGCAATATGTCCCTGGGGGGTGCCCGCGGACCTGGGATCGGCGGCCGGATCGTTGCTCATCACCGCCTGGCGATGCTCCAAACCGTAGCCCCACAGACCGCGGAACTCCTTAAAAATAATATTCTTGGCCGGGACCTTGCAGACCTCCCAAACTTCCCGGCTCAAGGTGGGGACGATAAAATAGCCGGTCTGGGGATCAAGGTAGCCACAATACCCTACCGCGCTGCTCGTCAGGGCAGTGGCGCTATCCAACACCATTTGAGAGATGTCTTCTATGGACCGGGAAGCCAGGAGGGCCCGGGACAGTTCAGCTAGCGAAGAGTTGACCCGGCCCTCCCAAGCCAACTGCTCTTCCACCTGTCGACGCGCCGTGGTGTCTTCAACTACTTCGACGAATCCGGTTACCCTTCCAAGTGAGTCATAGGTAGGATAGGTCCGCACATGGGCATAATGAAAGGTGCCGTCGTCATGCACACCGATGGTGTCCACCTCCTCCGGCTGTCCAGAGGCCATGGCCTTGGCGGCCGGGCAATGCGCGCAGATTCCTTCCCGTTTTTCAAATTCACGGAAACAATCCTTGCCGATAAATTCCTGGGGGGGCTTTCCGAACATTTTACCCATGCCGGCGTTAGCCGTGATGATCTTGTAGTCGGAACCGATGAGGGTAATACCCAGATCGATGTTCTCCACCAGGGTGCGATACTTGGATTCGCTCGCCTGCAGGGCCTCCTCAGCCCGCTTGCGGTCGGTAATGTCCAACCCGGCTCCGATGACGTAGGACAAGGGGGTGGATTGCGCCGGCAATAAAGCGAAATACCAAACGAACAAACGCCGTTCGCCTTCTTTAGTGACAAAACAGACCTCGAACGCCTCTGGAATTCGTCCGCGCAGGATCTCCTGAAACATGGGTCTGAACCGAGCCACCTCTTCCGAGGCGATAAATGTCTCCCAGACCGGGCGATCCTGGACTTCCTCTTGAGAGTAGCCGATGGCCTGTTCACAGGCCTGGTTGAATCTGATGATATGCCCTTCATGATCCAGGACCATCACCAATACGGCCATGGTGTCCAGGAGAGCCACCACCAAATCCCTTTCCTCCGAGGTGCGTTGCCGTTCGTTAATCTCGGCCTGCAACCGTTGGGTGGATAGCGCCAGGTTGCTGGTCATGGTGTTAAAGGTGGCAGCTAATTCGCCAATTTCATCTTTTGATACGATATCGGCTTGGGCTGAGATATCACCGTTGGCAATCTCTAAGGCGGTGTTTCTCAATCTCTTGATCGGCCTGATAATATTTTCAGAAAAGATAAATCCTAAAATTATCGCAAATAAGACACAAATAATAGTTGCAATTATCAGTTGTTTAATAGTTGATTTATTTAATCCATTTAATTCATTAATAATCGGCGTATATTCAAATATAAGTGCGCCGATTATTTCTCCTTTCAAATTTTTTAGAGGCGCAACGACTTGTTTGATACCTTGAGGATATTCTTCACTTATCTCTTTATAAGATCGAATAATCCCATCCTTCAGGGTTTGTCCGACTTCATTATTAGTATCGTGGGTCAATGCTTTGCCGATATCTTTCGTGACGACATCGGCTTGGATAATTTGGTTTAAATCAACAATTTCCAAATCCCGGTGATAGACATTGTGGAGCAATTCGACATACTTCTGGAGAGCGTGCCGATTTCTATAAAGGGCCGGATTTGTTTTGGGGTCGTCTTCGTAGGTAATGGAAACCCCGAGACTGGCGACAAGGTGCTCCGCATCCTTCAGCGCCAACGCTTCGGCGGCTGCCTTCTGACGGTTCACGGCCACGGCTCCTAAGGTTCCCACCATCAGCGCAATGGCCGCAAACCAAAGAATCATCTTCAGCCTAAGACTCATAGAACTTGACTCCGTAGAGAAACTTCGTTTTCGCTCCCCCGGGAAGTTTCTGGTGTCGAGAGAAAGGGATTGCCCTGGCAAGCATCCTTCAGAGGCAGGCTACACCCGCGAGGACTATAGCCAGCCCCAAGATGATGGTGCGGCCGATAGAGAAACTTTCCACTCCGAGTTCCTCCCCTGGACAAAAAACCCCTCCTAAGTTCGGGATTACGGCGGCGTTCCAAGACAAGGCCGCAAGTCTTCCTCTTTTTATCGGCAAGGTTCAGGAGGTTCTCCAATAAGAGATGAGGTCAACCGAATGTCATGGCCGGCGCGGGGTATCAATCCAGATCACCTAAATCTGCACCGGCCGAGGTTATGCCATGACCGAGAGACCCGGCACGGCAATTTGGGGCTCATTCCAGGCGGCCTTCCGTTGACTCCCAGGCTCGGGAAAACTAATAAAAAAGCTCGGGCCCGAGCAATTTGCAGAACTTGACATACGCCGATGATTTAACTCAAGGGGTTAGCTGAAAAGCTAACCCTTGAGCTTTTTCATTCCCACCCTCATGAATTTTGGGAGGCTGAGGCAGCAAGGCCATATAGTGCCGCAAATAGTTAAAGTTGCCTGCTTCTTTTTCCGAAATAGCCCGTATGTGGTTTCCAACTCAGGAAATGTGGCAAAACTATTTTTATTGGGGTCACTGGGTCCCCTCTGAGCCAGGCGGCAAGATCCAGCTGCGGAAAAGGCAATTTGTTTCATGAAATCTCTGAAGCACGACAGCGAGCGGCCAGCACCTTAGATATCCGGCTTGGCTTCCCGGATTTTAGGCAAAGGCAACTTTAGTCGCGTTTTGTGGCCAGGGGGAGAGCGGCGGACCGTGGGCAATCTACATCCGAGCATCTTGTTTTGGGGGTTGAAGTTCTTCGACCTCGGAAACTTGGTTTTCTGCCTGTTCCTGGCAGTGGCATCGTCTGCAAAAAAAATTAACCTGGTCTCTCTGCCTCAGCTCTTGGCCAGGCCCATTCTGGTCACCGACCTCATTCTATTTCTCGGTTTCGCATTAATCTGGCACAAAATTTTTACCATTTTCGGTCTGTACCGTTCCAAACGCCTCACCACCTGGAAGGCTGAGATCATAGATATAATCAATGCCACCGCTCTCGGCGCCTTGGTGCTGTTCCTCATGAGTGTTGTCTTCCGTATTCAACTGGCGACGCCGCGAGTCGTTTTCTTATTTTGGGCCTACGCGAGCAGCACCACCATCTGCGCCCGGCTGCTTCTCAGGTATTTCCTGGAACGCCTGCGCTCCAGAGGGATAAACCTGCAGAATTTATTAATCGTGGGCACCAATCTCCGAGCCTTGAATTTTGCCAGGCAGATAGAATCCCGGATGGAATTGGGGTACCGCATCATCGGGTTTGTGGACGATACCTGGAGTGGCACTGAAAAGTTCTTGGAGTCCGGATACCCCCTGGTAGCTAATTTTGCCTCCTTGCCGAGTTTTTTGCGCAATAACGTCGTCAACGAAGTGGTAATCGACCTACCCATCGAATCCCTACGCGATCAGATGACCCATATTATTGCTCAATGTGTGGAGCAGGGGATCGTGGTCCGGTGCATATCCGACAGCTATTTATTCCTCCGGAAAGTCCAGGCCCCGGCCAGATTAGACCTCTTTGAAGATTCTATCCTGGTTACCGTGCAGACCGGAGCGATGAAGGGATGGCCGGTCTGGGTCAAGGCGGGTTTCGATTTCTTCCTGTCGTTGCTGCTTATTGCCTTCCTCTCCCCGGCCTTCTTGCTGATTGCCCTGGCCATTAAAATCAACTCCCCGGGGCCGGTCTTTTTCGTGCAGGAGCGGGTGGGGCTCGAAAAGCGCCGTTTCCGCATGATCAAATTCCGCACGATGTATAAGGATTCTGAACAAAGGCAGGCAGAGTTGGAGGCCCTGAACGAAGCCAGCGGCCCGGTATTTAAACTCAAAGAAGATCCCCGGGTCACTACGGTGGGCCGTTTCTTGCGGCGCACCAGTCTCGATGAAATGCCGCAACTCTTCAATGTATTGAAAGGAGATATGAGCCTGGTGGGCCCCAGACCCCTGCCGGTACGGGATTATCAGGGGTTCAGCCAGGACTGGCACCGGCGCCGGTTCAGCGTTCGCCCCGGCATCACCTGTCTCTGGCAGGCTGAAGGCAGAAGCTGCCTGCCCTTTGAGATTTGGATGCATTTGGATATGAAGTACATCGATGAGTGGTCATTGTGGTTAGATCTGAAAATCCTGGCCAAGACCGTCATTGCGGTTTTTAAAAGGACCGGAGCTTACTGAGTGCGAATCACTTTGCTCTACCGCCAAGTCAAGGGAAGTTATGAAGGTTATGGCCGCGTCATCTCGATCAGTCTCATCTTGTGGATATGCCTGAGCGTCTGGGCCGCCCCCGGCCTCACGCAGGAACAAAGGTTTGAGCAGTATTCCCCCCAGGAAGAGGATCATTGGAAGCAAATGATCCAGCGTAACCCCAGAGACAGCCGGGCCTACTACCACCTGGGGCGCCATTATGAATTTACCCGGCGTATCCCACTGGCGGCCGAGGCTTTTCACCAGGCCACCGTGCTGGACCCCGGCTGGCCTCAGGCCTTCTTTTCCCTGGGTAAGGCTTATCGGGAACTGAACCGATACCAGGAGGCAGCCGTAGCTTTGGAGCGGGCGGTGCTCCTCAAGTCGGATTATGCCCGGGCCTATCAATTCCTGGGACTGGTGAAGATAGACCTGGCGAGATATGAAGAAGCCGCGGAGGCCCTGCTCAAGGCGTATACCTGTGATCCCGGCTGGGCCGAGACTTATTACGACAACACTACTTATGGCATCCACCTGGAGTTAAGGATGGATAAGGAAGTGACGCTGCGCCTCATCAGGTACATTTACCCCCACAACCAACATCTGGCCAGGCTTCTCTATAACCACTGGGCCCGGGGCAACGCCGCCATGAATGAGTATTACGAGGCGGTCGCCGGTCCGGAACTGCCTCCCGATCAAGGGTATCAGCAGGGGCCCATCATGGGGTACCGCGACCCGGATGAGGCGGGCTACCAGAGACCGAAAGAGGCGGGTTACCAGCGCCGGGCCAGTCAGCGCATTCTCAAGGAAGGGCAAGAATAACCTGCTCCGCGGCTAAAGTGCTCCAAATGACGGGATATCCGGAGCAGAAAGGTGAATGAGGCATAGAAGGAATCGCCCCCAGACAACATCCGGAGAATCTCTTTCAGGGACCTCCTGACTATCTTTTTTACCAAGGTGCATGTGTTCTTAGGGGTTCTGGTCACAATCATCGTAGTGACCTTGGCGGTGGCCTTTTTATCCGAACCCATTTATAAGGTCACCGGCAATATTCTGGTCAAGCCCATGCTGGAACAGGCCGTCAAGCTCATGGCCCCGCCAGCCGCGCATTTGAGCACCCTACCGGTGAGGGTGCAGGAGATTACCTCGGAAGTCAGCATTCTCCAATCCACCCAGTTGTTGAGTACGGTGGTCAAGGAACTGGACCTGACCAAACCGGGGAAGCCGAAAAGCTGGTTTTCCCGCGCGGTGCAATATATTTTCGGCCAGGTCCACAAGCTGATGGTGGCCTTGGGATTGTCAGTACAGCCTTCTCCCGAAGATCAGGCGATCTTGGCCCTGAAAAAGAAATTGTCTATCAAGCCCATCCCCCTGTCCAACGTCATTGAGATCTCCCTGTCAGGCGAGTCCCCGGAGATGATCACCAAGATCGTCAATAGCCTAATGCGTAATTACGTGGAATATCATGTGGCCCTGTATCGGCCCAAAGGAGCCAGGGAGTTTTATGCTGAGCAGGCCCAACTCTTTGCTGACAGGCTGAAGGGGGCGGAAGATGATCTCGAAAAGTTCAAGAAAGAATGGTCCATTATCGAAATCACGGCCCAGAATGACGCCAACATTGAATTGCTGCGCATGCTGCGGGAGAACCTCGCCCTGGTGCAGGCCAATATCAGCGACCGTCAGACCAAAGTCGGCGCCCAAAAACGTAATCTGAAAAAAACCGGCGAAGTGGGCGCCTTTACCAAAGATATGCAAAGCGGCATTCTGGAGGAATTGGTGCGGAACATAAGTCCCTTGCTCGTCGACCGGGAGCGCATTGCCGTCCACTATCAGAAATCGAGCCTCAAGTACCAGGCCATTAACCGTCAGGTGGAGGAATTGAAGCGGGCCTATAACAGGCAAATTAAGGATATCGTGCAGGGCAACAGTCTGGATCTTTCCGGCTTAAACTCCTATGGCAGGGTATTGCAGCAGGATATCAGCGAAGTCGAAACCAAGTCACTGCTGCTCTCGGAAAAACAGGTGGAATACGACCGCCTCATGCGGGAATTAAAACAGTTTGAAAGGAATTATCTTCTCTACCTGAATAAGACCGAAGAGGCCCGCATCGAAGAGCAGCAGGACGCTTCCCGGGCTTCCAATGTCACCGTGACCAACTGGGCCAAGATCCCTTCGGTGCCGATCTTTCCGAGAAAATTCCTGATGGCTTTTCTCTCCCTGGTCATCGGCGCCTTTGTCGGCGTTGCCGGAGCCTTCAGTGCCTATTACATGGATCATACCGTGAAGACGCCGGAAGACATTATCCGGACTTGCCGTTCCGCGGTCCTAACCTTCATCCCGGAGGAGGTCCGGGCCGCTTCTGAAAGCACCCAGGGCTCAGCCCCCCAATCTGAGTCGCAGGACAGAATCTTCTCCAAATTACCCTCGGGCGGGGGCATTCCTTATCGATCCGGCCAAGTTGACGTGCCCTTATGGATGGCGGAACCCCGACGCTACCCGGAACTGCTGGAGAGTTACCGCACCCTGAAGACCCACATACGATTCCTGGAAAGGTTTCATCCCATGGCGATTATCCAGGTCACCGCGGCCAACCGGCAGGCCGGCGCCAGCACTACCGCCTGCAATCTGGCCCTGGAAATGGCCTGTGACCTCCTAGACCATCGCATCCTGCTGGTGGACGCCAACCTGGCCAACCCGGCGGTGCACCAAACCTTTGGCTTGTCCAAAGAACCGGGCTTGCTCAATTGCCTGACCGAGGAACTGGAGCTGCAGCAGGTGGTGCAGCCGACTTTCAAGCCTAACCTGGAGGTGATGGCAGTCGGCAAGGCCGCCACCCAGGTTATGTCACCCTTTGATCTCCTTAAATTCACGGCCTTCCTGGACGAGGTCCGTCAGCGGTACACCTACGTGGTGATCGATTCTGCTCCGATTCTCGTTTCAAGTGACAGCCTCAATATCTCCACCAAGGTTGACGGCGTCATTCTCGTTGCCGAAGCCAATCGTACCCGCTTCGAGAGCATCGCCAGTATTGAGCACAATTTGAAGAACAACGCCAGATTGCTGGGTATCGTTTTGAACAAGCGGCGTTTTGTCATTCCCAAGATGCTGTACAACATCATTTAAGGCCCCTTAGCCGCGGTTGGAGCCCTGGGAAAGTTGATTTGGCCCTCGCCCGGCAGTTGCCCGGCGTCTGCAGCGGGAGATTGCGAGATGTTAACCGATAGATCTGACCGCCAAGTCATCCTGATGCTTTTACTCCTCCTGTCTCTGGGAAGTTGCCTGTCCGGCTGCAGTTCCATGGCGCCGGCCCGGTCTGAGGCCACGATGGCTGCCGAACCCATCCCCCCCTTGACTTTAGGTGCGGGAGATGTCCTCGATATTAAGTTCTTTTATTTGCCTGAATTGGACGAAAGCCAGATCGTCCGGCCTGATGGCTTTATCACCCTGCAGCTTATCGGAGATGTGCCGGTGCAGGGGAAGACTCCCGCCAATCTGCACCGGACTTTGGTGAAACTCTATTCTGCCCAGTTGAAAGAGCCCAATCTGACGATCATGGTCCGGCGGCTCAATGACAGCCGCGTGTGGGTCAGCGGCGAAGTAAAACGGCCCGGCCCGGTGCAAATGCCCGGACGCCTGACGGTTTTGGAGGCGGTCATGGAGGTGGGCGGCGGCACCCGGCCGACTGCGGATTTGAAGCAGGTCCTGGTGGTGCGCCAGCGGGATGGTCGCAATTACGGCTGCGTCATCAATCTCAACGACGTTTTGAAGGGCAAAGAGACCGAGACTTTTTACCTCCAGGCTCGGGACGTGGTGTATGTGCCGCCCACGGCCATCACCAAGGTGGATGACTGGGTTGACCAATATATCAACAAGGTGGTGCCCCAAGCCCGAACGCTGGCCATTTATCCGATGGGGCCGGGCGGCGCCGGCCAGGTTGGCATCGACACCACCGTTTCTGGCCGTTAAGGCTTATGGTCCCCAGTGTTCGTGGGTAGGCGCTATGACTGAATTTGCGCGTTTCAGACGTTTCTGCAGGAATCTCTCCATGACGGCTCATAACGGGAACCAGGCCCCGGAAAAGAAAACCTTCAGATTTGGGGACTATGTCTGGACCATCTCCTTCATCTTACTTGGTATCTTTCTTATCATAGCAGTCATAATCTTAGTCTGGACCTGGGAGAGGGAAATGTTTACCATCCCCCGGAAAGCCTTGGGAGGCTAACGGCAAACACCGGACCGCCCAATTAACCACGAACGGCCATGAACTATTCGGTTGCCCCCATTTCCAGCTACCGCCGCCTCGATGCCGGTCTGGTTCTCTTAATCGGACTGGTTATCGGCCTCAGCCTGTGCGTCGCAGTATATCTGCCCCCCAAGTGGACGGTTTTTACTCTCTTCATGATAGTAGTGGCTGCCTGCTTTGCCATCGTGCGCCAGAGGGAAAAGCTGCTCCTGTACGTGAGCGTAGTATTGACCAGTGTCTTTCTCAGCTTTCACCCTATTTATCTGGAGTCCGCCACCTTTATCTGGCCCGTCAGAGGCTTCCGCATTACCATCTTTGAGGTAGTATTCTTCTGCCTCATGATCTCCTGGCTGGTCCGGCTGGCCGCAGATTCCAGCCTCAAGACCAACCTTTTTCCCTGGATCTCGATTCCTTTCCTGCTGATCTGGTGTCTAAGCCTGGCCGGTCTAAGCCGCGCCCCCATGCCGGGAATCATCAAGTTCAGCAACCTCTGGCTGCTTTTCGAGAGCTGGCTGATCTGCCTCTATTTTGCCAATAACATCCGGGACCGTCGGACGGTTTTCAATATTACTGCGGTGCTGGTGCTCACCGGTGTCCTCCAGGCGCTCCTGGGCATGGCCCAGTATGTTTCGGGGGGCCTCCTCGGCCTGCAGATCTTTGGAGAACCCAAATCCTACAACGTTATGGAGGCGGGGAGCGAGATCGTCAGCCGGGTATCGGGGACCTTTGGCCACCCCAATAACCTGGCGGGCTATCTTGTCATGCTGGTACTGCTCAATTTAGCTCTTTTGTTGGCTCCCATCGTGCGGGAAACGAAGCTGGTGCTCGGCCTGACCTTAGTGTTGATCGGTACCGCCCTGATCCTGACCTTTTCCCGGGGGGGCTGGTTAGCCCTGAGCTTTGCCGGCATGTTCACCTTGTATCTTGGTTTCCTGCGCTGGAGCAGGCAACAGGTCCTTTCCCTCCTTTTTTCTCTGGTGGTGCTGATAGTCTTTGTCATCACTACGGTGGCATTCATTACTCCGCTCAGGCAACGCCTTTTTCTGGAGGACTATGGGGCTGCCGAGTCCCGCATTCCCATGACCTGGGTGGCCCTGAATACTATTTACCAGCACCCCTGGTTAGGGATCGGACTGGGCAATTACATCTTCGCGGCTCCCGACTACGACATTACCCCGGAAGGAATTTCCTATGAGTTCCCTCGCCCGGTGCACAACGAATTTCTCCTCATCGCCGCCGAGCAAGGCCTGCCGGCCCTGGGCCTATTTCTCACGATAATTTTTTATATTATGATCCGGCTCTTTCGCCTGAGTCAGTCTCGGGATGATCCCTTGCTGCCTTATCTGGCTATAGGGCTGTTGGGCAATTTCGTGGCATGGTGTATTTTTCGGGTCACCGACTACAACTATGTTTTACTGGGGGACCCCTTCTGGCTTCTGGCCGGGTTTTCCCTGGCCCTGGTCCAGGTAAGCCGCCAGAAGGCGGCGAACTCGCCAACGAAGCAGGCCGCTTACAATTCCCGGTAACTGATGAGCCGGACGGCAAAGGGCAAGGCCTCGGTCCAGGGGGTTTGCAAGGCCAAAGTCTCTGCGGCAAACTCAGAATGCCCTGGATGCACCATGAGTTCTAGGCTGCGGTGTTGCCGCCGGATCTGCTCCGGCGCTTCCAGGAAGGTGGCCAAATCCGTAAACCCCGAGGTGGTGGTGGTGGCATAGAAATAACGCAGGAGCAGGTTCCAGAGGCGGTTTTGCCGGTAAGCAATCCGGGGGTCCAGGGAAATGTTGGGGGCGATCCTGACCTTCCTGATCCCGAAGGCCCTCTGGAGCCGCTTTAGAACCAGGAAAAGCCGGGGATCAGTGTGCACTCCCTGGTGGGAGTCGAGGTGACTGATCTCCAGGCCGGCAGAGCGAAGCCGGCGGACCTGGGCCGACCATTCCCAGAAGATAGCTTCTCTCAGAGCCGGCCCCAGGCGAGCCCGGCGGTAATTTGCCAGGCTCAGATTTCCCCGGGAGTCCAGCAACGCCTTTAAGGCGGGGTGAGCGGCCAGGGGCCGGAACTCGGTGATATTGAGATGGATACCGAACGAGCAGGAGGGATAAGCAGGTATCTGCGCCAGGCACTCCTCCAAAGCCGGGCCATTGGCCATGATGGTGGCCGAAGTCACCAGCCGCCCGGCCATGAAGTCAAAAATGGCGGTATTAACCTGAGGGTTGCTCCCCAGGTCATCGGCATTAATAATCAGGCGCATGCGAGCGCTCTCCGGGAGATCGATTAACTTGGAGAGTAATGCCCTTAACAACATAATTCAATGAAAATTCTTTACTTTTCCTATGTTGACCTGGACACCCCCAGCGCCTGCCAGACGCATACCCTGGGCATCATCGGCGGTTTTGCGGCCAACGGCTGCCAGGTTGACGCCATCGTGCCCCGGCCGTCTTGCCCGCCTCGGCCGTGCTCCGGGGTACGTTTCCATTTCATCAGCTCCTACCATGGCGGCCGGAGTTTTTTTTTGCGGGAGGTGCCGTATAGTACCTTCCTCCTCTGGTCGTTAAGCCGGCATGGCCGATATGATGCCATTTACGCCCGGGATATGGACGTCTTTATCGGGCCTCGGCTATGTTCGCAGCTCTTCGGCATTCCCCTTTATCTGGAAGTCAACGACAGCCCCTTGTCAGGCTGCTATCCCGCGCTCGTCAAAAGATTGGTGAAAATCAGCCTGGGGATGGATTATCGCCGGGCCGCGGGTTTTATTGTCCCCTCGGTGCCCCGGGCCGAGATGATCCACCGTGACTATGGCATCCCGCGGCCGAAGATTCAGGTGATCTTAAACGGCACCGAGGAATTGGACCTGAGCGGGATACCCACCAAGGCCGAGGCCAAGAAAAGGCTGGGGCTGCCGGCCGACTCGTTTTGCCTGGGATACCTTGGCACCATTTGGCCAAGATATGATTTTGGCGCCATGTTGGCCGCCATGGTCAAGTGTCTGGACCGGATTCCCCACCTCTATTTTATTATGGTGGGCAGCGGCTCAGGGATGGATAGGGTTAAAGAGCAGGCTGCGGCCCTGGGGTTAACGGACCGGCTAGTGCTCACCGGCTACCTGCCCGAGGCGGCCTACGCCCGGGTATTGCCCGCCATGGATGTGGGGCTCATGTCCCTGACGCCGGCGGCGGTCTTGGAACATGGTCCTATCCATACCAAGATGGCCACCTATGCCAGCTTCAACTTGCCGTCGATCACCGCGGGCTACTCCCTGGAGGGCTACCCGGCAGAGGTGCGGCGCGGAGTGGTTTTGGTCCCGCCTGGGGACCCTGACGCCCTGGCCGCGGCCATTCTCCGGCTGCACCAGAACCCGGCGGAGGCAGCCCGGAGGGCCCGGAATCTGCACCATTTCGTCATGAACCGCCTGACCTGGAAAGCCGTGGCCGCAGACATTTTGAGGATTATGGAAAAGTCGTGGAAGCCACCCACCGCAAAATAGCTCTCAATACCGTGCTGCTCAGCGCCACCGAACTTCTCACCCGGTTAGTCAGTCTGGTGCTGGTAATTTTTGTGGCCCGGCGTCTCGGTCCGGGGATGATGGGCATCTATGCCTTTGCCCTCACCTTTGTAAATCTTTTTGATATCCTGGTTAATTTTGGCCTGGAGCGCTATATCCAGCGGGAGGTGGGAAAACAGCCCGAGCTGGCGGGGCCCTTGTTCAGCCAGGTCTTCGCCCTCAAGCTCCTGATCTACGCCGGGTGTGCGCTCGTTATCCTGGCCTTGAGCCTGACCATCGTGGACAGTGACCTGAAACGCTGGGTAATCTGGCTGCTAAGCCTGTCCCTGTTTTTTCGGGCCAACATTGTCTCCAGCACCTCCTTTTTCCGCGCCCATCAGCAGGCCAAATACGAGGCCCTGGTGGTCATCAGCTTTCGCCTGGTCTACGGCGGGGTCGGTATAGCCGCCATCCTTGCCGGCCGGGGGCTGGTCACCCTCGCCAGCTTGGAGCTTGCGGCTCAGATAGGCGCCTGCCTCCTGGCCTGGGGCCTGTTTATCAAGAAAATCGGCAATCCCTTCCACCGGGTCACCTGGAACAACCTGCGGCAACTGGTCAGGTCCACCTGGCAATTTCTCCTCATCCGGGTGGCGTTGATCCTGTATGTTTCTCTCAACATGTTCATGCTCTCTTTCATGGCCGGAGACGTCGCCACCGGCTTTTATGCCGCGGCCCTGCGCTTTTGCGGCTCCTTCGAATTTTTGCCCGATGCTTTTACCGGAGCTTTCCTGCCGGTACTGAGCCGACAGATAACTTTAGGTTGGGAGTCCTTCGGCGCCGTATTTCGTCCGTATTTCAAATATCTTCTGTTGATCGGCTTGGGGCTGGCCGCAGTCCTCGGGGGCATGGCCGAAGGCTTCATCCTGCTCATCTTCGGGCCGGCGTTTAAACCTGCCATCCTGACGCTGATGATCTTGTCCGCGGCTCTGGTACTGAGCTTTACTAACCTGTCACTGTCCAATTGCCTGATCGTCCTGGATCGGGAACGAAAGATTGCGGTGATTTTTGTAGCGGCCGCGCTTTTGAACCTTGGCCTTAACCTGGTCCTGATCCCGATCTACCGCCAAAACGGGGCGGCAGGAGGCAGTCTGATCTCCGAAGTCCTGGTGCTTTTCCTGATGCTCCAGGCCATCGGCTGGCACCAGGTGTGGACCTTGGGATTGGGGCAGGTGACGCTGCGGCCCTTGCTGGCCGGCCTTCTGTGCTTTGGCCTGGGGCGAGGATTGACGGTCTGGCAGGTCAATTTTTTCCTTGGGCTGGCCATAATGGCCGTGGGCTTCATATTATTCATGGTCATCACCGGGGCTCTTTCCCGGGACGAACTGCGAGCGGCCCGAGAGTTAATCAGATGGAAACGCAAAGAACTGGAAGTGGTCTGACTCGGAATGTTGCCTGACCATTCCTTAAGGAGGAAAAATCCTTGCTGGGGACCCATCTGATCTGCGACTTGAGGCGGGGCCTGAATTTTGCCGGCACCGACCTCCCCCAAGGACTGGAAAGCATTGGCCTACCGGGCTTCAGCCAGCGCCTCGTCTGGCAGGATAAACTGACGCACCTGAGTTGCACCATCTCCGCACATTATCCGGTGGCTGCTTGGGAAAACAAAGATTTACTGATCCACCTGGAAGGCCGCCTTTACCACTTGGAAGAAGCCAAGTTGGCGGCAGAACTTTTCAGCTTAGCCCACCGAGTATTCACTGCTCACAAAGATCCCAGACCTCACCTGGCCCGTTGGGTGCGGGAGGCTGACGGCGATTTTCTCCTGGTCATGGTCCATAAAACCGACGGGCGCATCGCCGTTATTAACGATGTTTTCGGGCGCTTGCCCACCTATTTCCATCTCCGGGAAGGCGTTCTCATCCTGTCCCGGGACCTGAGACTGGTTACCCGGGTGCTGGGGGCGGCCGATTTTGACCGGATGGCCCTGGCTCAATATCTGCTCCTGGGTTTTCCTCTGGGAAAAAGGACCTGGTTTGCCGCTATTCAGGCATTGGAGCGGGCTTCTCTGGTAATGATTGACCCGCGGTGTTCCTCCATCCAGGTGGACAGACTGCATGAGTTTAACCTGGAAGGTGAGGAGCACCGTCAAAGCCCGGCGGAAAATGCCCGGAATCTGGCCTCCCGATTCCGGGGAGCCTGCCGGGTGCGGGCCACCGGGAACGGACCTCACCTGGTATCCCTGAGTGGCGGGCTCGATTCCCGGGCGGTCGCCGCCGGGTTGTGGCGGGAAAAGATTCCCTTTGACGCGGCCACATTCTTAAATGCCCAGCAGACCAATGCCGCGGACGTCCGGGCCGCCGCCCAGGTGGCCGAGATCTTGGGGGTGAATTGGCAGTCGTTCCACCTACCGCCTCCCCGGGGGAAAGACCTGGTGCGGCTCCTTAATCTAAAAAGCGGGACCAACGATTTGCGGATGAGCTTTATCTTGCCATTTTTCCAACTGCTGCTGGAAAAATTCGGACCGGGGCTCACCTACTTTACCGGCGATGGCGGGGGCGACACTCTGAGGGATTCCCGCCCCTACCGCCGGTTACGCACTCCGGAGGCCTTGTTGGAATATGTCATAGAGCGAGACCAGGTCTGGCCCCTGGACCGGGTGGCGGCCCTGACGGGGCTGGCGGGAAATGAAATTAAGGCCGAACTCTTCGAGCGCCTGGCCTCCTATCCGGAAAAGTCTCCAGAGTGGCAATACCGGCACTTTTCTTGTCTGGAAATGGTTACCAAGATGTACAACGAAGGCGAGGATCGCAACCGCCAGTTTTTTTGGAGCGTCACTCCCTTCTATTCCCCTGATTTTTTTACCTACGCCATGAGTTGTCCCGATAGGGACAAAGGGGAATGCCGCTTTTACCAGGAGTTTCTGACGGAACTCCATCCAGGGGTGGCGCAGGTCGACTATGCCAACTGGCAGGCGCCTCTGGCGTCACTGAAATTTGCTCTGCTATATCGCCTCAAGGGGCTCACCCGGCGGCGCCCCGAGATGGTGCGGCGTTTGAGAAAACTCATGGGGTATTACGATCGGGTTGGGCCCACCTCCAGGATGCTTGCCTGCCTGCGAGAGCAAAGCACCGGCTGCCCGGCCATTCCTCATTACCTCGATCCCCGGGCCCTCCGGGAAGTGCTCAGTCGGCCCCAGGACTTTGATAAGCTTCAACTTTGGACGTTATTCACCCTAACCTCCACCCTTGCCGATTATACCGGTGACCATGCCATCGGTGCGGCCTACCTGGAGAGCGACATTGACTAAGCTCACGGCGCCCATTCATCTGGCCTATTATTTTTCAATCTTTCCCGCCTTGACCACCACCTTTGCCCAACATCAGGTGCGAGCCACGGAGAAACTGGGGCTAAATTTCCTGCTGCTGGCCAACCGGCGCCCGGCGCCCGACAATTTCCATCCCCAGGACCAAGACCTGCAACAGCGGACCTTTTATCTGACTCCGGTACAGGTGCGGGTTTACCTGAAGGCCAACCTGCGGGCCTGGAAACGCTGGCCCCGGCGCTACGCCGCAACGCTGGACCTGGCCTTCCGGCTGCGGGATAAGTCCCCCGGGCCGCGCCTGAAAAACTTCGGCCAATTAGCCGGCGCGGCGGTCCTGGCCGAGCATCTTCTGGCCTGCCGGGCGCCCCACGTGCACGTCCATTTTGCTTATGGCGCCGCGGCAGTCGCCCTCTTCCTGGAAGCGCTCTGCGGCCTGCCGTACAGCCTGAGCATCCATGGGTCGGACGTGCTCCTGGACAACCCGCTCCTGGAAGACAAGCTGCGGGGCGCCCGCTTCATCATCTCCAATTGCCACTTCCACGTCGAAAACCTGCGCCGGCGATTCCCCTCCCTGGCGACGCAACGTTTTTACGTGGTCCCCGGCGGCCTCGATTTGCAGGCGCCTCCCTGGTCCACGCCGGCGCCCCCCGGGACGGATTTGCCCCTGCGGATTTTGCATATCGGCCGCCTGGTGCCGGTCAAGGCCCAGGAAGTGCTCATCCTGGCCCTGGCCCGTCTCAGGGATCTGGGTGAGGGTTTTCAGTGCCGGATAGTCGGCGATGGCCCCCTGAGAGAGGAATTACAAAACCTCGTAGTCTCTTTGAATCTCCAGGACCGTGTGCAGTTCCTGGGAGTACGCTACGAAGCGGAGGTGGCCCAGCTCTATGACTGGTCCCAGGTGTTGGTCCTGTCCTCCCGTAGCGAAGGCACTCCCATGGTGATTATCGAAGCTATGGCCAAGGCCCGGGCGGTGATCGCACCCCGCATTACCGCTATCCCCGAAATGGTGGAGGAGGGGCGAACCGGCTACCTGTTCACCCCGGGGAATGCCGTGGACCTGGCGGATCAGTTCTTCCGGTTACTGTCCCAACCAGCAGACCTGATCCGTCTGGGCCTCGAGGGGCGGCGGCAAGCGGAGAATCTCTTTGACCTCCGGCGGAATGCCCGAAAACTGATGAACGTCTTTGCCCGGGAGCTTCCCTGGGTGCCAGGAGACCGCGGAGTTAACCCTGAATGAGGGCGCTTTCCTACCACATCATCACACCGGCCCATAATGAAGCGGCCTTTCTGCCTCGGGTGATGGCCGCCATTGCGGCCCAAACCTTAAAACCGGCGAAATGGGTGATCGTGGATGACCGGTCCAGCGACGATACCTGGAAAGTGCTTCAGGCCGCAGCCCTCCGGTATCCTTTTATCGAGCCCCTGCAAGTGCAGGGCGTTCCCGGTCCGGCCCTGGGGAGCAACGTGGTGCGTGTGTTCAACGCCGGATGCGCCCGGCTCGAAGCAGATCCCCGGTTTGTAGTCAAGATGGACGCCGACGTGCTCCTGCCACCCGAGTATTTTGCCACCCTGCTGGCCCGCTTTCAGGAAGAACCCCGCCTGGGGATCGCTTCGGGCAAGACCTACAACCAACAGCAGGGGAAATGGGTGCTGGAGCGCATCTCCGACTACCATGTCACCGGGGCCTGCAAAACCTACCGCTATACCTGTCTGCGCGACATGGGCGGGTTGATTCCTATTTTGGGTTGGGACATCCTGGACGTGGCCCAGGCTCGCCGGCTCGGCTGGCAGACCCGCAGCTTTCGGGATCTGCCCCTCTACCATCTGCGCCTGACCGGGTCCGCCACGGGCATGGCCCAGGCCAACCTGCGCTATGGCCGCTGCTATTATGTGATTCGGGCCCATCCGCTGTTTATGCTGGCGAAGACGCTGTACCGGGCCGTGGAGCGCCCTTTCCTGATGAGTCTGTTGATGCCGCTGGGTTACTTGCTGGCTGCGTTGCGGCGGGAAAAGCGGCTGGATAACCCGACGCTGGCAAAATTTTTACGGCGCGAGCAGTTGGACCGCTTGCGGGGCCGCCACCTGAGCCGGGAAGAGTGGTGGCCGCGTTCTCTGAGTCGCCGCCCAGGAGATTAGGGGGAGAACAGGTTAATGGAAAGTCTCGAACTCCTGGGAATCAAGATCACCCCCGGCACCACGGAGGAAATCTGCTGGGAAATCACCCGCCTCATCGGCCTGCCGCGGCAAAGTTTCATCATTGACGCCAACGTTTACGGGATCAACCTGGCCTGGCGGCTGCCGTGGCTGGCCGAGTTCTACCAGCGGGCCGATCTGGTCTACGTGGATGGCGCCGGAGTGGTGCTGGGGGCCAGGCTCCTGGGGTATCAGATCCCGCCGCGCCAGACTATGGCCGACTTGGGCTGGCCGGCCGCGGCCCATATGGCCAGACAAGGTCATAGCCTTTACCTGTTGGGCAATCCTCCGGGAGTGGCGGAGCAAGCCGCTGGAAAATTGACCGCCGCGTCGCCGGGTTTGCAGATTCTCGGCGCCCACCACGGGTTTTTCCAAAAAGAGGGGCCTGAAAACGACGCGGTTATTGCCGAAATCAACCGCCTCAGCCCCGACGTTCTGATGGTGGGCCTGGGCATGCCGCTGGAGCAGCGTTGGATCTTGGATAATTATGCCCGGGTGAAGGCTCGGGTCTTCTGGACCGTGGGTGCCGGCTTCCAGTATTGGGCCGGGGCGATCCCCCGTTGCCCCAGATGGATGGCCGAACATGGTTTGGAATGGCTCTTCCGGTTACTGTTGGAACCCCGGCGTATGGCGAAGCGCTACCTGTGGGGCAACACCATCTTTCTCCTGAGAGTCCTGCAAGAACGCCGACGGCTGGCCAGGACTGCAGGGACTGATCCCAAGTAATGAGGATGCGCAGGTTCTCCATTTTCCCGGTAGGCTGAGGATGGGTTTCAAAATGTTTGGCAATTACTCGAAAAGCCACCTGATTGTTGGGGCATTTCTCCTGGCCCTGTTATTTTGGGCGCAGCCAATCTTCCCTGACTCGTCGGAGGTCCCGGCGCCGGTTTACCCCAATCAGGCTGTTCTGGAATCTCTGCTCAAAAAAACCCATCCCCGCCTCCTGGTGACTCCGGACGACTTTGCCCGGGTGAAAAAGCTCGTCCAGGAAAATAAGTTGGCCCGGCGGTGGTACGGCGAGTTGCGGCGGGAGGCCTTAGAGATCATGGGGGAGCGGCCCTGCAGTTATCGCCTCAGGGGAGGCGAAGGACTCCAGGAAGTGAGCCGCACGGTGTTGCGCCGGGTTTACGTCCTCGCCCTGCTCCAGCGTCTGGAAGGAGGGGATCGCTTTGCCCGGCGGCTCTGGCGGGAATTGGCCGCGGCGGCCCGTTTTCCGGACTGGCATCCGGCCCACTTTTTGGACACTGCGGAAATGACCCATGCCTTTGCCATCGCCTATGATTGGCTCTACGACACCTGGTTGCCGCAGCAACGGGCCATCCTGGCCCGGGCCATTCGAGACAAAGGACTGAAACCCGGCCTGCAAGCCCGCCAGAAAACTGAAACCTTCGGCTGGTGGGTGAAGTCTCCTTATAATTGGAACCTGATCTGTAACGGCGGCCTCGGCCTGGGGGCCCTGGCCGTCTGGGAGAAATATCCCGAACCCGCGACCAGGGTGCTGCAAGAGGCCTTGCGGTCCCTGCCCCAAGCCCTGGCCAAGTTCGCTCCGGATGGCGGATGTTATGAAGGTCCGTCATACTGGGGCTATGCCACTTTTTACAGCACCCTGTTCATGGCCGCCCTGGATACCGCCCTGGGGCAAACTTTCGGCCTGGCGGAAGCTCCCGGCTATGCCGCCACCGGGTATTTTCCCCTTTATCTGACCGGTCCGCGGGGTCGCACCTTCAACTATGCCGACGCAGACGATCATATCCCTTGGACCACTCAGATGTTCTGGCTGGCCCGCAAATTCCAGCAGCCCGTGTTTGCCTGGTATGCCCGCGAAACTACCAAGGTCCACCCTCTGGATCTGCTCTGGTTTGAGTCCCAGGGTGAAGGTCCCCGGGAAGCCGGCCTGCCCCTGGACCGCTATTTCCGCGGGGTGGAGGTAGCCACCTTCCGCAGCAGTTGGGACGACCCCCAAGGGGTCTTTGTGGGATTTAAAGCAGGAGACAACCGGGCCGGCCATAGCCACCTGGACCTGGGCACCTTTATCCTGGAAGCCGAGGGGGTGCGCTGGGCCCTGGACCTGGGCAAAGACGACTATCACCTGCCCGGCTATTTCGAGGAGAACCGCTGGGATTATTACCGGCGACGGGCCGAAGGACACAACACCCTGGTCATCAATCCCGGTCCGGGGCCGGACCAGGACCCGGAAGCGGCCGCCAGGATTGTGCGCTTTCGCTCGAACCCGGACTCTTCCCTGGCCATTGCTGATCTGACCCCTGCCTATGCCCGGCAGGTTAAGCGGGCCTGGCGCGGCCTGGCCCTGCGGGACCGCCGGCAGGTCCTGATTCAGGACGAAATCCAGGCCGAGAAACCTGTCGAAGTCCTGTGGGCGATGCATACTGCGGCCGAGGTCCACCTGAGCCAGGATCAACGGACGGCGTCCCTGTCTCAGGGAGCCGCGCGTCTAACCGCCCGGATTCTTTCCCCCCCAGGGGCGATCTTTAGAATTGTATCGGCGTGCCCCTTGCCCTTATCTCCCCACCCTCCATGCCAGGCGGACAACCGCGGGGTGTCCAAGCTGACCATCCATTTGACCGAGGTGATCGACCTCCGTTTAGTGGTGGTACTGACCCCAGTGACCGGAAAAACGGAGTCCGCATCTTTAGAGCCGCAGATCACCCCCTTGGCGCAGTGGTAATTGTCATAGATTCTGGCGCCCAGATGGGCTTTGATGCTAGGGCGAAACCAGGGCAGTCAGCCATAAAAAAGCGTAACCCATCAGGATTACGCTTTATTTTATCAACCGGTGTCGAAGCGGGATTTGTCCAGTCAGAGTCTGTTTCTTATGCTTAATAATTTCTTATTACCAATACTGAGGAATCCTTGACGTTAAATTGACGAACGCGCCTTCCTATAGATGCATGGTTAGAACTTCTATAAACTTGTATCCCTTTGACTCTCGGCCTCGGATCCTCTAATCGGGCAATTTGATGCTGATATAAGTCGGTGACCCCGATGCCATGGCATAACTGGACCAGAAAACTATAGGGATTAAGGAGTTCATCTTTACCTAAGCGATGGTCGGCATAAACCTGAAAGTGGAGATGCGCCGCGGACGTCTGCATTCCGGTGCGGCCCACATAGCCGATCAGCTCGCCCGTCCGCACCAATTTGCCCTCGGCCAGGCCCGGAGCATATCCTTGCAGGTGCATGTAGCCATATCCTCTGCCGTCATGACCTTTCAAGAACAGGGTAATGCCAGCTTCGGGAAGAGACGCCAGGCTATCGATGACTCCGGTCGTTAGGGCATAGACCGGCGCCCCCTCCGGGGCAAAAATATCCACCGCTCGATGCATTCGCCCCCTACTGCGGCTATCGCCCCAGCTGTCCCGGAAGGAGAAGGGGCCAGCTACTGGGAATCTATAGCTGAGTGAGCCTGACTCCATGAAGAAAGCAGGCTGTTCCTGAGCGTACTTAAGCAAGTTTTGCCAGCCCTCCGGGACCGCTATCCGAGGCGTCTGGGCGGCAGAAACATTCTGGGGACGGCTCTCCCGCGGGTAAGCGGCATAGGCAGGCGAAACCAGAGGGTAACGGCAACCCAATTTCGTCAGCAAGCCCATCAGGTAGTCCGTGCCCGCCAATATCATGCTTCCGGCATTTTTCGGCGGGGCAACTTGCACCTCCCCGGCCTTTCCCAGCCTCAATGGCGCCAGAGCTGGGGCGCTTGCGGGCGGGACGGCAGCGGGTTTAACCTTAGATTTTACCTGGGACGGCCCTTGGGCCGAGGCGGGGGATGGCTTATGGTGTGGTGGCGATACTTGGACCCAGGCCTCCCCCCGAATTTTGGGGGTGTTGTTGCCCGCCCGCCTGGGTGGGTTGGGTTCCCGGCTGGAAAAGTAGTAGAAGATGACCCCATCTTTGTTTACCATACGGTATGGCTCAGCCAGGGCAGGAATATGACCCAACAATAAAACCCCGGCGATGAGGAACCAGACTCCCTTGAGGAACATCGATACTCTCTCTGGGCAAGAATTCTAAAAAAAAGGGGAAGCTTCGACAACGGGCAGAAAATATGGGAGTTTCTTTACTCCTTAACAAATATTTCCTCTCGGGTCAACCCCAAATCGGCTCAAACTGCAAGGCCCTCTCGATCAATCCTGTGGAAATATGGCTTAGTATAAACTACTTACCACTCTCAAAGAAATTCTTAATATTGCCCATTAGGTCAAAAACAGGGTGCTAGCGCAAATCCGAGATCGTAAATACCGCTTCTACGTCCGGCACTTTCTCCGCTACCGCTTCCTTGCCGCCTTCCTGGCGGTCCACCAGGATGAGCACCTTGACCACCTCGAGGCCGAAGTCCCGAGCTGCGGCCACCGCCCTCAGGGTGGAGCCGCCGGTGGTGACTACGTCTTCCACCACCACCACCCGGTTCCCGGGGCGCACATCCCCCACCAGCAGTCCGCCGGTGCCGTGGGCCTTGGGTTGCTGGCGGACTGAAAAGGCGTTGATTGGCCGACCCTGCAGATAACTGGTAAGGGCCACGGCATGGGCGATGGGGTCCGCACCCATGGTGAGGCCGCCGATGGCGTCCACCTGCAAGTCCCGGATCAGCTCGAAGCAGATCTTGCCGATGAGGGCCAGCCCCTGGGCGTTGTGGGTGGTGGGCCGGCAATCGACATAATACGGGCTCACTCTCCCCGAGACCAGCGTGAACGGCTTCTCGGGGCTGTAACGAAACGATTTTTCTTTAAGGAGTTTTAGGAGTTGCCGGCGTGCCTGGTCCATGGTTTGCTCCGGGAGTTTTGAAAAGTTCAAAGTTCAAGGTTCAAAGTTCAAGGTTGAGGCAGGGCACGAACCGCGCCCCATGAGAAAAAGTTCACCATTTTTCAACTTTATTTCTGAGGAGGCGGGCGCGGAGGCCCGCCCCACCTGCCGCTTCATGATTCAAGGGTGAGCCAAAGGCTCGCCACGTTTCGCCCCCTGCTTACTGCTGATGAGATATTCCCGCAGGGCCTCCTTAGTGGAGGCAAAGGCAATTTCGGGCCAGGGAATCTCATGCAATCCAAAGACCCGGGCTTCCAGGACTTCGTCCGCGGCAACGAGTTCTCCGGCGATATACTCCGTGACGTAGGCCGCCACTACGGTGGGTTGATTGGGGTAGGAATAGATATTGAGCAGCCGCAAGGGACGCACGGTCAGGCAGGTCTCCTCTTGGGTCTCCCGCACCACCGCCTCCTCCACCAGTTCCCCCCGGTCCACGAACCCCCCGGGCACTACCCAGAGGCCGTAACCCGGTTCGATGGCCCGCCGCACCATAACCACCCCGTTGTTCATGGGGATCACAGCAATAACCGACAACTTGGGGTCGAGGTAGAAGATGAAGCCGCACGCGGTGCACATCAGACGCCGGGGCTCTCCGGGTTTGATCAGGCGCTTCTCCAGCCTGCCGCCGCACAGGGGGCAGAATTTATACAGAGCCGCGTCATCCAACATGATTAAGCAACCTCAGTTATCGCGGCCAAGCCGCCTATTGAAACCATAACCCCAGCACCTGGACCTTATCGCCCCGGCGGGACAGCACCAGCCGGATCAGGACATCATCGTCGTTCCGGGTGAATTTCCCTTTCCAGAGGACCACCGTGGTTTTGCCCTGGCGCAGAAATCCCAAATAGGTGCGGGACTCGTATTTGCCCAGGGTTTTCAGGATGCCACCCCTGACTTGGGCGAATTTCTTCTCAGTTATTGCATCCTTCAAGGTGTCGTCGAAGTTTTGAGAATATAACCCGTAATTACCGCTATCGAACCCTTTCAGCACCGTATTTAGGATAGGGTCGGCCACCGCCTGCACCTGGGCGTCGCTATCGCCGATCACCTCCGCCGCAGCCGGCAGCGCGAAAAAGCCCAGCAAAATTCCCACCAAGAGCAGGCTCGCCCATCTCATCATCATCCACTCCTCTGGTTTCATGATCGGCCAGCCGGGCTGGATTGATAAACTTAAATCCCGCCGCGGCAGGCTAATCCAGCATAAAAGGCGCGGGGGTAAAGGTCAAGATGAACACGACGATGGTGATAAGTCCCAGGATCCGGCGGCGGCGGTCCAGGGGGACCCAAAACTGATACGGCGGCGGGTGGCGCCAGCCCAGGAAGGCCAGGAGCGCGGCCCACATCAGCCAACCTTTCCAGAACAGCAGGCCGCAGACCACCAGGAGGCCGAGAACGCCCAGGGAGATATAGCGGTGGTAATCGGGAAACAGGGCATAGGCCACATGCCCCCCGTCCAGTTGCCCCACGGGCAACAGGTTGAGGGCCGTGACTAAGAGGCCGATCCAACCGGCAAAGGCCACCGGATTAAGGATGACATTTTCCTCTGGCCCCAGATGCCCAAAGACCACCCAACTCAGCAACTTGAATAACAGGGGTTCGCCCAGGGTCAATTCTTCCCCATGTCCGCCCATGACGGTGACCACGGACAGTTTCAGTCCCACCAGGATGACCGGGATGGAGACCAGGACGCCGATCAGCGGCCCGGCGCAGCCCACGTCCAACAGCGCCCGCTTGTCCCGGATGGGAGAGCGGATGCGGATGAAGGCCCCGAAAGTGCCAATGATAAAGGGGATGGGCGGCGCGGGGATGAAGAAAGGCAGCGTCACGTCCAACCGGTGTTTCCGGGACACCAGGTAATGGCCCATTTCGTGGGTGCCCAGGATTAGGAGCAGGGTGAAGGAAAACGGGATGCCTTTATAGAGCAACTCGGGGGTTTCCAGCGGATTGACTCCCTGCTGAAGCGCTCCGGCAATGATGGTGGTGGCCAGCGTGGCCAGGAATAACGCCACATGCAGCCAGAGCCGCTGCGGCTGGGGAGGCCCCCAGGGCGGCACGAACTCCGGCTCCAGAAACGGGTCCGGAGTCATTGCCGGTCCGAACGGTCTCTCCTCAGAGCTCACGCCAGTTCCACCTCAGCTTTCAAAGCTGCCACCTCCCGCTCGGTGAGCTCCCGGTAAGTTCCCCGGTTCAGCCTCTCCAGCCGGAGCGGACCGAAGGCGATGCGTTTCAATTTCAACACCGGGTGTCCCACTTGCTCCATCAGACGCTTGACCAAGTGGTACCTGCCTTCGTGCACGGTGACTTCCAGCACGGTCTTGGCCGCTTCCCGCTTGTTCACCCGGACTTCCGGGTAAACCAGGCGTCCGTCCAGGTCCACGCCGGCGGCCAGGCGCCGCACCGCCTCCCGGGTCATCTCGCCGGTTACGGTCACCCGATAAGTGCGAGGCACGTGATAACTGGGATGGGTCAGGCGATAGGCCAACTCCCCGTCGTTGGTAAAGAGCAGCAAACCGGTGGCGTCGTAATCCAGGCGCCCCACGGGATAGAGCCGGACCGGCACCCGGCTCAACAGCTCCATGACCACCCGGCGGCCCTGGGGGTCGCTGGTGGTGCAGACGTAGCCCGAGGGCTTGTGCAACATGAGGACCACGGGCGCGGCCGTCACTTTGACCGGGCGGCCGTCCACCCTGACTATATCCCGGTCGGGATCGACCTTGACCCCCATCTCGGTGACCACCTGGCCGTTGACCATTACCCGGCCGGCCCGGATAATTTCTTCCGCGGCCCGGCGCGAGGCCACCCCGGCCTGAGAGAGAAATTTTTGTAAGCGCTCGGTGGTCATGGTTTAGGTGATGAGATTCCTGAGAGAGGGGGCTAAGGGCGACCCAGCGGGTCGCCCCTACCAGCCTATAATTGGAATTTCTGGCTAAAGCCAATGGCGTCCCGCACTTCGGCCATGGTCTGTCGGGCCTGCCGCCGG
>JALNYP010000050.1 GCA_023229795.1 Syntrophobacterales bacterium | reverse complement strand
ATTAAAAAGGTCCCGAAAACCCACCGCTATCACCTGACTGCCGCTGGCTCCAAGGCTATCACCGCCATCATTGCAGCCCTGCATGCCAGCCCTGATTCCTTAATCAAATTAGCAGCATGAAAGATAATTCTTTGTCAAAAAACAAGAAATTCAAATTCAGTAGCACAGGCGTCCCGCCCGTGTTCCTTTAACCCCCTGTAGGAAGAATCCCTTGGCAAACTGAGACAGGGTTGATGAGTTGCTATCCGTCTTCAGATTGCTGACCAAAAGAAAATCCTCACCTGATCAGCCTGCCTTAAAATTCCCTTGACTTTTATCCTGGCCTCGATTAAAAGTGACATATTGCTTGCTTGTGAATAATTTAACAAGTCTCGGACCTGCCGGTCCTCCGACTGTTAAAGTGTATGCCGGTGTTGGCGCCCAAGCTAAAGCAAGCGCCGGTTTTTATATAGAGGGAGGGCCGCAACCCTGGCGTCGCGACCCTCCCTCACTTCTCCATCCCTCCCCCGGATTTTTCCAGGTTCACCCCTGATTGATCCACTCTCCGCTCTTAACCTTGATCTGAAGGCGGCCATAACAGGGGAAATAGTTTTTCATCTCGCACTTTGGTGCGTTGATTTTATCTGGGCCTGGCGGAGGTTTGTCGCTAACTTAGCAAGAATATGATAGTATTCTGTATGTTATAGCATACTAAGAAGCTGCTTCCGGGAAGGTCGCCGGGAGAATTGGCCGAATCAGGCGCCGATTTCCGGACCTGATTGTCCGGCAACAATCAGGTGAACCCGGCCTTGATTTCGGGTAATATAGAATTTCGGCACCTCCAAGAACGTTAGGCAGGAACCCGTGGAGAACTAGACCGACCATGCGCCGCTTTCCGTTTCTCGCCTCCCGTTACGCCCTGGCCCTGCTGCTGGGGGTCAACTTCGCCCTCCTCGGGATCAGCATCTATCTGGGCCTCAAGTCCGCCAACCAGATGAAGGAGATCGTCAAGGAAGATTTCAACCAGCAGCAGTTGGTCCTGGCCAGGCACACCGCCAGCCTGCTGGAGCAGGATATCCATTTCCTCAAGCGGGAGTTGAGCACCCTCAATTTTTCTCCCTCCATGCAGTATGTGGAGCCCCTGTCTTGGGCCAACCGCATGCGGGCCACTCTGGCCAGCGTCCGGGAAGAAGGGGTGGTCGAAATCGTGCGCCTTACCCCGGGCGGCGACCGGGCCTACCAGGTGGACAGCCGGGGCGTGGATCAGATCACCACCGGCTCCTTCAAGGATGCTCCTTATCTCGAATGGGCCCGCCAGCCGGAACATAAGGGCCAGATCCTGGTGATGCCCGTTTCCACTCAGATTCCCCACTATGTGGGCCGGCTCATCATGGTGATGGCGATGCCGACCTACGAGATGTCCGTGGACGATGCCCATCCCCATCCTTCCGGGGCCTTCGCCGGAGTCCTGGCGTTTTATATCGACGCTCACCAATTGGCCAAAAAATTCACCCAGGGAATCCGCAGCGGCAAGACCGGCTATGCCTGGATCATGGACAGTAAGGGTATATTCTTAAGCCATCCGGAACGCGACTTCATCGGCAAAAACGCCTTTACGGTGCGCAAAGAACGGATGTCCGCCATCTCCTTCGACGCCATCAACCAGATTCAACGGGAGAAAATGCTGGCCGGCAAGGAGGGCTGGGGCGCCTATATCTCCGGGTGGCACGGCGGCATGGCCGGGGAGATTCAAAAGCTCATGGCCTACGCCCCGGTCCAGTTGGAGGACCAAAACCTGGTCCAGGAGGGCAGCCCGCCGACCTCCTGGTCAGTGGCGGTGGTGGCCCCCTCCAGCGAAGTAGAGGGAGTGATCCATTCCGTCTATGTCCGGCAGTTCTATCTTCAGGTCATCATCGGCCTGGTGGTCCTGTCGGGCACCATCGTCATGCTGAATTTCCGGTATGAACAGCAGTTTTCCTCCAGCCTCGAAGAAGAGGTGAACCGCCAGAAGGAGAAGCTGCAGAAATCCGAGGCCCGTTACCAGGGACTGGTGGAAAATGCCGCGGACCTGATCTATACGGTGGACGGCGACGGGCGGCTGCTGTCCATCAATCGCTATGCCGCCAACCTCTTCGCCATGGCCCGATCAGCCGTGAAGCCGGCGGGACGCGAGACCCTGGTGGAAGCCGCCCCCCATGAATTTGTGGGCCGCACCTTCTATGATATTTTTAACCAGAAATCAGCCGACTTCCACATGGAGTGGCTCCGCGAGGTCCAGGAAACCGGCAAGGTCAGGAGCAAGCGCCACCCGGTGGGCATCGGCGACCAGGAGTTTTGGTTTTCCACCAGCATCGTGGGCATCAAGGATGAGCAGGGCCAGACCTTCGCCTATGAGATTATTTCCCGGAACATCACCGGCCGCAAGGCCATCGAAGACCGGATGATCAATATGGAGAAGCTGGCCTCCATCGGCACCCTGGCCGCCGGGGTGGCCCATGAGATCAACAACCCCATTGCCGTGATCCTGGGCTTTTCCGAACACCTCCTGGGACAGACAGAGGACCTGCCCGAGATTCATGAAACTCTCCAGGTCATCGAGGACGAAGGGCTCCGGTGCAAGAAGATCGTGGAAAACCTGCTGACCTTCGCCCGCTCCCCTGAGACCGCCGAAACCAGCGCCGATGTCACCGCCATCCTGGATAAGACCCTGGCCGTGGTCAAAAATACCCTGCTGACCAAAAAGATCCGCCTGGACACCAGCCTGGCTCCGGCCCTGCCCCGGGTCAAAGGCGATCCCCAGGAACTGCAGCAGGTCTTCATCAACCTGATCAACAATGCCGCCGACGCCATGAAAGGGGGCGGGATCCTGAAAGTCGTCACCGCCTCCAGCCCCGACGGCAAACGGGTCGCCATTGAATTCATCGACACGGGTTCCGGCATTCCCCGGGACGTCCAACCCAAGATCTTCGACCCCTTCTTCACTACCAAGAAGACCGGCGAGGGCACCGGCCTGGGCCTGTCCATGAGCTACGGCATCATCAGCAAATTCGGGGGCAACATCATTTTCACCAGCTACCCCGCGCAGGAATATCCCGAGAAGCACGGCACCACCTTTACCGTTTACCTGCCCATTATTTCAGGCCCGGAGGCCGAGACGGCCGGCCGGGAGCAGGCCATGCCGCCGTCGGACGCCATTCTTTATTAATGCTGGAACTGCAGGAGGATAAGATGCCGGAGAGGATACTGGTCGTTGACGATGAGCCCAATATGCTCAGGTTGTTGAAAACTATCCTGATGGATAAGACCGGCTATGAGGTCACCACGACCAATAATCCCCTGGAAGTGAGCAAACTCCTCCAGGACGATCATTACGATCTGGTGATCACCGATCTCAAAATGCCCCTGGTGGACGGTATCGATCTCATCGGCATCATCAAGAAGATCGAAGCCGCTATGCCCATCATTGTCATTACCGCCTACGGCACCATTGAGACCGCCGAGGAGGCCATCCAGAAGGGCGCCTACGATTTCATCACCAAGCCCTTCCGCAAAGAGACCATCTTGATCACCATCAAGCGGGCCCTCGAGTGGAAGCGCATGCAAGGCGAACTGGCGGCCCTGAAGAAGCAGTGAGCTTGGTGGGGCGGGCCTCTGTGCCCGCCATCATTGATGACACTGCTCATTGCTTATGGAAAACCCGTGGTCTTTAAATTCCTGCGCCGATTTCTAAAAGAACCCGAAGCGGACGAACAGGTCCGCCTGCAGGAGAAATTTACCCATTTCCGCCGCCTCCTGGACAATAACAACAACGCCCTGGAAACCATGGCGGATATGGAAGAAAAGCTTTCCGGCGACTACGTCTTCGACTCCAGCTATCTCTATTCCTCGGTGGAGAAGTTGAGCACTCAGGTCTCCGGCATGGTGACCGCCCTCAACGTCCTCACCCAGGACCGTTACCGGGATCTGGCCCCCATCTACGAGCATCTCCGGGAGGAGCTTTACCGGGAATTGGAGGCGGTCCCCACCATCCCGGACACCCCGTTGGTCCTGCCGCTGTCAGCCTTAAGCTGGGAGTCGGCCCCGGCGGTGGGCGCCAAGATGGCCAATCTCGGGGAGATCGGCAACCGCATCGGCCTGCCGGTGCCCCAGGGCTTTGCCATCGCGGCCTCCGCCTACAAGCGCTTTTTGGAAGCCTCCAGCCTGGCCGCCGACCTGGAAGCCAAGCTGTCCCAGGCCCGCATCGAAGACCTGGACAGCCTCAAGGTCACCAGCCGGGAGCTCCAGGCCATGGTGCGCCAGGCCCCCCTGCCCCCGGACCTGGAAGAGGCCATCGTGGCCGCGGGCCGCACCCTGCCCACTCGCCACCTGGCGGTGCGCTCCAGCGCCGTGGGCGAAGACACCGAATTCTCGTTTGCCGGCCAGTTCGCCACCCTCCTCAACGTGGACGCGGCCTCTCTCCCCGAGCACTACAAAGAGATCGTGGCCAGCAAGTTCACCTCCCGGGCCATTTTCTACTGGAAATACCAGCAGTTTTCCGTCAATGAACTCCCCATGGCCGTGGGCGTCCTCGCCATGGTGCCCGCCCGGGCCAGCGGCGTCATGTTCTCCCTGGACCCCCACCGTCCCCAGGACGAGACCGTGATGATTTCCGCGGTCTGGGGCCTGGGCAAGTACGCGGTGGACGGCACCGTCTCCCCCGATCTCTTTATGGTAAGCCGCCGGGAATCCTTGTCCATCACCAAGCGCCGGGTGGCGAAAAAACCCGTGGCCCTCACCTGTGCCCCGGAGGGCGGCGTCCGGGAAATCACCCTAGACCCGGACCAGGCTAAGGCCCCCAGCCTCACCGACGATCAGGTCAAGACCCTGGCGGACATCGCCCTCAATCTGGAGGAGCACTTCGGCCAGCCCCAGGATATCGAGTGGACCGTGGGCGAGGCGGGCAATATCATCATCCTCCAGTCCCGGCCCCTGCGCATTCATACGCCGGCCTTTGCCGAAGAGGCCCGGGAGCCCGTTCCGGAGCCCGAAGCCCCGCCGCTGCTGCATTATGGCATCCGCGCCGTGGGCGGCGCGGCCGCGGGCCGGGTCCACCACTTCCTCCACGATGAAGACCTGGCCGGCATTCCCCCGGGCGCGGTGGTGGTGGCCCGCCAGCCTTCGGCCCGCCTGGTGCTGGTCATGGACCGCATTGCCGCCATCATCACCGAAGTGGGCAGCCCCACGGACCACATGACCATTCTGGCCCGGGAGTTCCGCATTCCCACCCTGGTCGAGGTCGGCGGCGCCACCAAGGTCCTGCACTCCGGCCAACTGGTGACCGTGGACGCCGACGCCGCCCTGGTCTATCCCGGCCTGGTTCCCGAGCTGCTGCACAAGGTGGAACCGGATGAAGAATGGCGCACTGACCCGGTTTACCTGAAGTTGCGCCGCATCTTGAAGTTCGTCAGCCGCCTCAATCTCCTCGACCCCGAGAGCCCGGATTTTAAGGCCGCCAACTGCCTCACCCTGCACGACATCACCCGGTTCTGCCACGAAAAGGCCATGGACGCCATGTTCATCCCGGACCTGGACCGCGCCCTCGAATCCAGCCGCATCAGCCGTCTCAAGACCGACCTGCCCTTGAACCTGTTCATCCTCGACCTCGGGGGCGGCCTCAAGGTCTCGGGCCAGGCCCAGGTCACCGAGGACGACATCGTCAGCCGCCCCTTTAAGGCCCTCCTCCGGGGCTTTCACCACCCCGGCGTCACCTGGGCCGGCCAGGTGGCCCCTGACCTCAAGGGCTTCATTTCGGTCTTTGCCAACACCATGTATGACACGGCCAAGGCCGAGCGCGGCCTGGGCGGCAAGAGCTTCGCCATCGTCACCGAGTCCTACCTCAATTTCAACTCCCGGATCGGCTACCATTTCGGCATCGTGGACGCCTTCATCTCCGAGGAGAAAAACGACAACTACATCAGTTTCCAGTTCAAGGGCGGCGCCGCCAGCATCGAACGCCGGGAGCGCCGGGCCCGCCTGGTCAAACAGATCCTGGACGACCTGGGTTTCAAGGCTATGACCAAAGGGGACCTCGTCCAGGGCCGGCTGGTCAAGCTCTCCCTCCTGGAAACCGAGCAGACCCTCGAACTGGCGGGCCTGCTGATCGCCTTCTGCCGCCAACTCGACCTGGCCCTGGCCTCGGACGCGGTCATGGAACGCTGCCTCAACGCCTTCAAAACCGCCGACTACGGCCTCAAATGCCTGCACCCCCCCAAAGCCGCCGCGGGGTAAAGCAGGGGTCAGGAGTTAGGGGTTGGGTTTGAAATTTGCGCTTCTCGTTGGGCTCCATGTTCTGAAAGACTGATTCAGCGGCACAGGCCTCCGGCCTATGTTCCTTTATCCAGCTATTATAACCATATCAAATACTGTTTATTTTGATTAAACCCGCGCAGATATAGCAAGTAGTTGCGCTTGTAAGAACCTATTCACTCCTCATTTATTCTTGGTAAGTATGGCAACCCTCTTAGTGCTTTTTATTTCTTATAGAATCTTGGCACGAATAAAATGATCACCGTGTAGATCTCCAGGCGGCCCAGAAGCATATCCAGCGTGAGTACCCATTTGGCGAAGGTGGGCAGAGCGGCATAGTTGTCCATCGGACCCACCTCCCCCAGTCCGGGGCCCACATTACCGAGGCAGGCCAGAACGGCGGAGAAGGTCGTAACCAGGTCCACGCCGACTGCGGCCACCAGGAACATGGAGATGGCGGCCAGGCCCAGATAAAGAAAGATAAAGCCGGAGATGCCGTCGAAGACTTCGGGGGGGACGACATGGTCGCCCATTTTCAGGCGGACCACCGCCCGGGGGTGGATAAGGCGGATGAGCTCCCGGTAGCCATGCTTGATGACCACCATAACGCGCATGCACTTCACGGAGCCGCCGGTGGAGCCCACGGAGGCGCCTACTACCATGCACAGGAGGAGAAGACAAAGGGATAAGGGCGGCCAGAGCTCGAAATTCCCGGTGGCGAAGCCTGTGGTGGTGGTGATGGATGCCACGGCGAAGGAAGCGTACTGCAAGGCTTTCCAGAAGGAGCCATAGGTCTGGCCGAAACAATTGACGGCGATAATCAGGGTGAGAAGCAGCCAAAACCCCATAAAAAACCGGAACTCCGGATCTCGCCACATGGCCAGGGGTTTGCCCCGAAAGAGCTGGAAGTGCAGGGCGAAGTTAATGCCGCCGATGAGCATGAAGATGGTCACCACTGTGTCAATATAAACGCTCTGGTAGTAGCCGATGGAGGCGTTCTTGGTGGAGAAGCCGCCGGTGGCCAGGGTACCGAACGTATGACAGAGGGCATCCAGGAGGTTCATGCCGCCCAGCAGGAGCAGGATGGTTTCGGCCACCGTAAAGATGACGTAAACCTTCCAAAGAATCATGGCGGTGTCTTTGAGCCGGGGCTTGAGCTTGTCCACCACCGGCCCGGGCACTTCGGCCTTGTAGAGCTGCATGCCGCCTACCCCCAGGAAGGGGAGGATGGCCAGACCCAGGACGACGATACCCAGGCCGCCCAGCCAATGGGTCAGGCTGCGCCAGAAGAGGATGCCCGGAGCCACGATTTCCACATCCCGGATAACCGAAGCCCCGGTGGTGGTGAAGCCCGAGGTGGTCTCAAAGATGCAGTCCACCAAGTGGGGCAGGACACCGGAGAAATAAAACGGCAGGCCCCCGAAGATACAGACTGCTACCCACCCCACGGTGGTGATGGCCATGCCTTCCCGGTGGCTGATAGCTCCTCGGACCCGGTGACTTCGGAAAACCAGGTAAAGAAACAGACCTACACTTACGGTGATGGCCGCAGAATACAGCAGCGGCAAGGCGCTACCGTCCCAGTAATAGAGGGAAAACACGATGGGGAGGAGCATGCACAGGCCAATACAGACGATCAGAGAACCAAGGATATGAAGGATGAAAGGCCAGCGGATCATGGCAGGCTCACCGTTTGGCCATGAGGGCCTGTTCCACCTGGGGAATGACGGCACCGGTGGAGAGTATCAGCACCCGGTCCTCGGGCTCAATGACCGAACTTCCGCTCGGAATAATGACTTCGTCTCCCCGAAAAATACAGAGGAATAGGGCCTCTTTGGGAAACTGGAGATCCTTTATGGGCTTGCCGACAATAGCTGATGTGGGCAGGGCTTCAGCTTCCAGGACTTCGGCGGCTTTACCCCGGATGGTGACGGTGGAGATGACCTTGCCGCGGCGCAGATACGGAAAGAGGGTGTTAATGGCCGAAAGCCTGGGGCTGACGATATGGTCGATGCCGATGGTCTGGACCAGGGGAATGTAGGGGACTTTGTTGACCCGGGCAACAGTCTTTTTGGCGCCCAGGCGTTTGGCCAGCAGACAGGAGAGAATGTTCATCTCTTCGTCCCAAGTCACCGCCACCACCATGTCCATGTAACCGATGTTTTCCTGCTCGAGGAATTTCTGATCGGTGGCGAACCCTTGCAGCACGATGGTACGGTTGAGCTTGGCGGACAGCGTTTGACAGCGTTGCGGGTCTTTTTCGATGAGCTTGACGTTTAAGCGCCTGGATTCAAGTTCCTTGACCAGGGGGAAGCCGATATTGCCGCCGCCCACCACCAGGATGTTCTTTAGGGGAGTGGTCTGCTTGCCGAATAACCTTATTATTTCTTCGATGTCCTGCGTCTTACAGACGAAATAGACGAAGTCTCCGGCCTGGAGGGTGTCTTTACCTTTGGGAATGATGAGGGCTTCATCTCGCACCAGAGCGGCGATGGTCATGCGGCTGCGTTCAATCTTCTCCGGGAGTTGCGAAAGCTTCAAGCCGTTCAAAGGACTCTCGGGGGGGAGAATTTTGCCCAGCATCTTGATGCGACCGCCTACAAAGTCGTTGACCTCTTCCACTTCCGGGGCGCTCATGATCCGCAGGATCGAGTTGACCACTTCCATCTCGGGGTTGATCACCAGGCCGATGTTGAGGATGTCCCGGGTGAGGGCCTCCCGGTAGTTTGTGTAGTCCGGATTGCGTATCAGGGCGACCTTCTGGATTGCAGGCGCGATGACGTTGGCGAAGATGCAGGCGATGAGGTTGACTTCGTCGCTGTCGGTGACTGCCAGGATGATGTCGGCATTCTTCAGGCCCGACTCATCCAGCACCCGGGGATTAGAACCGGACCCGTGCAGGATCTGCACATCCAGGTGATCGCTCACCCTTCTCAGAGCTTCTGGGTCGGTGTCGATGACCACCACTTCCTTTCTTTCCTGGGCCAGCCACTCGGCAAAGTGAAAGCCCACCTCTCCTGCGCCAACAATGATGATTTTCAAAGCGGGGACCTCATGTTAATCTGTTTATGGGCGCCAAATAAGAGCGGTTTATAGTTTTCTCGGTTTCGGCATTTGTGGTACACATCTTATAGCTAAAGCGCAAAATTTCCTATGTCCAAAATAACCTTCTCTTTGCACAAATTCTGAAATGGCGAGAGAAATTTTCAGACGCCTGTTGCCCTATGGGCAAATGCCCCAGACCCTGCTGATCGGGGGCTTTGCCGCGGTCATCCTGGCGGGGACCATGCTGCTCATGCTGCCGTGGTCCCAAACCAGGGGTGGAGTGGGATTTGTGGATGCCCTGTTCACTTCCACTTCGGCGGTCTGCGTCACCGGGCTCATTGTCGTAGACACCGGCACGTCTTTCACGCAGTTCGGACAAGTCGTGATCGTCACCCTCATCCAAATAGGTGGTCTGGGCATCATGACCTTTGCGGCTCTGGCCTACCTCATGCTGGGCCGGCGTATGTCCCTGGCTTCCCAGGCCGCCTTGCAAGACGCCTTCTTCCAACGGGATCTGGGTATTGAATTTAAAAGAAAATTCCTCCAGATCTTGCTCATCACCGTCAGTCTTGAACTGGCAGGAATGCTTTTAATTTTCGTGGCCCTCTTATGGCGCCAAACTCCGCCTCCGGAGGCCTTGTTTTCAGCCTTTTTTCACTCCATCTCCGCGTTTTGCAATGCCGGCTTCTCCATCTACAAGGACAGCCTCATAGGACTGCGCGACAGCCCGGTGATCATGACTACGGTAATGTCTCTCATCGTGCTGGGCGGGTTGGGCCATATGGTGGTTTTCGAGTCCTGGCATCATGGCAAAAACTGGCTGTGGCGATCGAATCCTTCCGGTCCTCACCCTATTTCCACCCACTCCAGGATAGTGCTGAGAACGACCCTGGCGTTGATTGTGATCGGTTGGCTGGGCCTGGTCATCCTGGGCTTGACCAAGGGTGAGGCCACCTGGGGGATGAAACTATCCTCTGCCTTATTTCAATCCATCACCGCCCGCACCGCCGGTTTCAACACGGTGGACATCGGCCTGATGCCGTTGAGTTCCCTATTGCTCATAACACTGCTGATGTTCATCGGGGGCTCTCCCGGTTCTTGCGCCGGGGGCGTCAAGACCACGGCGCTGGCCATTTCCCTGGCTGAGTTCAAGGCTAAACTGAAAGGCCAGGAACAAGTGGTCATGCTGGACCGCCGGGTCCCCAAACCAATCCTGGATCGCACCATGGTATTGATCCGCCTGTCGATCCTCTGGAATCTGTTGGGCGTGCTGCTGTTATTGTTCACTGAAACCGGCCGTCCGGGGGTGGGCTTCCACGATGTTCTGTTTGAACAAATATCTGCGTTCGGTACGGTGGGGCTGTCTACCGGGTTGACGGATAAGCTGACCGTAATTGGCCGCCTCTGGATTACCGCCACCATGTTCGCAGGCCGACTGGGACCGTTAACCCTGGCCATGGGAATTGTCCCTGCAATCCACTCCCATGTGAAATATCCCGAAGGTAGGATAATGATCGGATGAAAGAGAAAAAACACATCGTCGTCATCGGTTTGGGGGAGTTCGGTCGGGAGTTGGCCCAGCAACTGGCCAAGGAATGTGAGGTGCTGGCCATCGACCGGGAGGAGGCCATGGTGGAGGCCATCCTCGACAAGGTGCAACGAGCTCTGATCCTGGATGTGCGCGACTTTCACAGCCTCAGCTCCTTGGTTACCAAGGATTTTGACGAGGCCATCGTCAGCATGGGGGAAAGCCTGGAATCCAGCATCCTGGCTACCTTGCATCTGAAAAAAATCGGGGTGAAACGAATTTGGGCCAAGGCCACCACCGAGGACCACGCCGCGATCTTGAAATCCGTGGGCGCCAGTGAAATCATCTTTCCCGAGAGGGAAACTGCCCGCCGTTTGGCGGCCCAACTTATCAACCCCAACCTGCTGGATTTTATTCCCTTGGAGGAAGACTATCGGGTCATGGATGTAGCTCCGCCGGACAGCTTCTGCGGTCACACCTTGATCGACCTGGACCTGCGGAGAAGATTCGGCGTCTTTGTCCTGGCAATCAAAGAACTCGTCCCCATGCGTTTTGTCTTCCTGCCTTCCCCGGATTTCGTCATCAAGCCCAGCGACATCCTGGTAATGATCGGCAAAGAGGCGGATTTGGTGCGCCTGCGGGAAAAGGCGGGCGACTGAGTTAACCAAGGGAGCAGGAGACGGCGCCAAAGAACCATAAAGTGGACGGTCTCGCGGCAGAAATGACGTAGCGTCTCGAACTTGAGAGATTCGCCATGCGGACTTTTCGGAAAAAAATTCTCCTGGGATACGGGGCCAGCCTGCTGTTGATCATCGTGGTGTTGTCCCTGGCCGTGGTGCTGATTTTGCGCCTGGGGCGGGCCTCGGAGTCGATCTTGCGGGAGAATTACCAGAGCATCCAGGCGGCGGAAAACATGATCGATGCTGTGGAACGGCAAGATTCGGCCACCCTCCTGATCCTGTTAGGATACCAACGACAGGGCGCCTCCGAGTTTCGGGAAAATGAGACCCTTTTCCTGCAATGGTTGGGGCGTGCCAAAGACAACATCACCATCTCCGGGGAAAAGGAGATCATCGACACTCTTGAAAAAGGCTACGCCCGCTATTTAAGCGAAATCTCCAACCTCCAACTCCTCTATCAATCCGCACCCACCCAGGCGGCCAACGCCTATCATGAGGCTGTCCTACCGTTATTCAGATCAATTCGGGATGCCTGCATCAAGCTGCGGGATTTGAACCACGAAACTATGTATGCCGCCAGCAACCGGGCCAATAAAATTTCAGTGCAGGCGGTTTTCTCCATCTCGGTAATTGGCGGGGTATCAGTCCTCCTGGTGATCGTGTTTAGTATGTTCGTGTCCCACCTCATTTCTCGACCGGTAACCGAACTGAAAGAAGCGGCCTTGCAGGTCGCCCAAGCCAATTATAATGTCCAGGTGCCGGTGCGGGGTTCGGATGAGGTGGCCCTTCTGGCCACCCAGTTCAATCTGATGGTGGAAAAATTAAAACAGTTCCATGATATGAATATCGGCAGGATCATTGCGGAGAAGCGCAAAAGCGAAGCCATTATCAGAAGTGTGGACGACGGGATCGTAGTGGTGGACGATAATTTCCTGATCACGAATTTTAATCCCGAAGCCGCCAAGATTTTCGGGGTTTTCCCTGAAGATTCTCTGGAGAAGCACATTCTGGAAGTAATGCGGGATGAAAGGCTCTTCGGCTTCCTCAAGGAAGCCTTGGCCTCCGGCCAACCACCCCGGATAGAAGAAGGTGAGGATATCCTGACCATAAAAACCGGGGAAGAAAGCCGCCACTATCAAGTATCCATTGTGCCTATGCGTACCCCCTCAGGGGTGAACCCCGGGGTGGTCTTGCTGCTGCGGGACATCACCCGGCACCGTGAGCTGGACCGGCTGAAAAGTGAATTTGTCATGACCGCCTCCCATGAATTGCGCACGCCCCTGACCAGTATCAACATGGCCGTGGACTTGCTCCGGGAATCTGCGGCCCCCAAATTAACGGACCAGGAGCAGGCTTTGCTGGAGGCCTGTCACGAAGACGTGCAGCGGCTACGGGCCCTGGTCAACGATCTTCTCGACCTCTCCAAGATTGAAGCCGGTAAACTGGAACTTTCTTTTGAGCCGGTCCAGCCCCATTTCCTCTGCGACCAGGCGCTGTCCATCATCAAATCCCAGGCAGAGTCCAAAGGCATCGAGTTGAACTCGGCAGTGCCCCAAGATTTGCCCGAAGTCACTGCTGACCCTCATAAAATTGTCTGGGTCCTGGTTAATCTCCTGGCCAACGCCATGCGCTATACGAAAGCCGGAGGCCATATCAAACTTGCCGGTGATCGGGTCGGCAACCAGGTGCAACTCGCTGTCACCGATGATGGCGAGGGGATACCCTTTGACCTGCAGCCTCGGATCTTTGATAAATTTGTCCATGGCAAGCCCAGTGACGGCGGCGGCAGCGGCCTGGGGCTGGCCATCAGCAAAGAAATTGTCAAGGCGCATCGGGGCGCCATTTGGGTCGATTCGAGCCCCGGTCAAGGCAGCACCTTTACCTTTACTTTGCCCATTGCCGCCTGATACCAACCAAGGGGGACCCCACCATGAGTGACAGGTCGGTGTTGATTGTGGATGACGAAAAAAATATCCGCCTGACCCTCTCCCTGGCCCTTGAGAAGCTGAACCTCCCGGTAGAGACCGCGGTCAATGGGGAAGAGGCCCTTAAAAAGCTGGCGGAAAAATCTTACGCCCTGATGCTCCTAGACTTGCGTATGCCCGGCCTCGACGGCATGGAAGTCCTGCGGCGAGTCCCCGAGATCAGGCCCGAAGTCAAGGTGGTTATCATCACCGCCTATGGGTCCATTGAGGCCGCGGTGGAAGCCATGAAGCTGGGAGCGGTGGATTTCCTGCAAAAGCCTTTTGATGCGGAGGACGTGCGCAGCCTGGTTTCCTCCCTGTTGGATCAAGCCTCCCAGGAAATCTCTCGAGACCGGGAATATGACAATTATCTCGAGCTGGCCTCAAAGCGCATCGGCAAAGGGGAATTCGACGCGGCCCGGGTCTATTCCCACAAGGCCATATCGATAGATCCGGACCGCCCGGAGGCCTTCAATCTCCTGGGGGGGTTATTTGAAGCGCGTAGCAATCGCCTGGAAGCCGAGAAAAATTACCGGGTCGCATTAGCCCTCAAGGCCTCTTATGAGCCGGCCCAGAAGAATCTGGATCGCGTCACCAGCCGGCCCTATACCCCCCTGGGTATCGATTGGGGCTTTAAGGTGCTTTGCGAATCTTGTGGCCCATGGTCCACACGGTTTTGTAGGTCTTGATCTCCAACATCCGTTGCCTCGACAGCATGGAGATGCCGCTTTTCTGGCGTCCCATCAGCCGGATCAGCGTTATAGTTTAATTGAAACTATAGCTGAGATTGGGCCTTTTGGAGGAACCTAGCGCAGGGTGTCCCCGGCCAGGATGCCCAGCCCCCCTCTATGGGAAGGGATGTCAGGGGCCCAGCCGACTTCCATGGAAAGATAAGCTACCGTTTTAACAGGTAATCACGATATTTGCTGGATGATAAACCCTCGCCCCATCGATTTATCCCGGAAGCCGGTAGCCTGTTAGTCTTCTTTGGGCAGGTGTACCAGGGCCTGAAGAAAATGCGCGGACCATTGAAAAATGTTGTGTTCCCGGACCCAGGAGCGCATGGCGGCCAGCCGCGCCGCCTTGTCCTCGGGAGGGTCTTCCAGGGCCTGGAAGATGGCATCGGCAATCTCTTCGGGATTATATGGGTTAACGGTGTAAGCACTGGTCAATTCCCGGGAGGCCCCGGTGAAAGGACTGAGGAGGAGGGCGCCTTCGCCATCCGGCCGGCTGGCTACGTATTCTTTCGCGACTAAATTCATTCCATCATGGAGGGAATTGATCACCATGACGTCCGCCAGACGGTAGAAGGCCACCACCTCTTCTTGGGAATAGTGTCCCTTCAGGACGATCACCGGCTTCCAACGCCCCTGGGCATACTGCGAATTGAGCTCCTCCTGCTTGGAATCCACCAGGGCGTTGAGCTGCTTGTAGCTGGGGATATGAAGGCGGGACTGGGGCCCCAGTTGAACGAAGGTGAAGCGTTGCTGGTACTGGGGGTATTTGCGGAAAAAGATGTCGAGACCTTCCAGGCGCTCCGGAATCCCCTTGGTGTAGTCCAGACGGTCCACTCCCAGACCCACTTTGACGTTGCTCAGCCTAAGGTTATGCCGCAGTTCCTGCAGGCGCTGCTCAGTTTGGGGCGCTTGCGCCCAGCCCTCGAAGCGATCAAAGTCGATGCTGATGGGGAACGGCCGCACCCGGGTTTCTTTTTCCTGGCGAAAGATGGAAAAACTCTCCAGGTCTACCCGGGCTTCCAGGGTGCGGTCCACGGTATCGAAGAAATTGTTGCAGTGGTATTGCAGGTGGAAGCCCAACAAGTCGTTTCCCAGGAGGCCATCCAGGATTTCCGGATCCCAGGGGCAGATGCGGAATATTTCATAGTTTGGCCAGGGAATGTGCCAGAACTGCGACACCACCAAATTGGGCTCCGCTTCTTTGAGCATCCGGGGCAACAGGGCGAAATGGTAGTCCTGGATGAAGACGATGGTGCGCCGGGGATCGGTCACCTCGGAAAGGACCACCTCGGCAAACTTGCGGTTGACGGACTTGTAGGTCTCCCACTGGCCGGAGTCAAAGCGCGGCCGGGTATAAGCCGTGTGGCACAGGGGCCACATGGCCTCATTAGAGAAGCCGTAATAATAATCTCTCTCTTCCTGGCGGGTCAGCCACAGACGGCGCAATCTGTACTTAGGAGCCTCGGGTGGCACCATGAGCGCGTCCCCATCGGTGCAGGCCTCCCGGTCGGCTTCGCCGCTGCCCGCGGCAACCCAGGTGCCACCGCAAGCCTGCATCATGGAGTCCAGGGCGATGGCCATGCCGCTGGCGGGCATGATGACCTCCATCTCACCCCCTCGATAGATGTGCATGTAGGGTTCGCGGTTTGACACTATAATTATCTGGTAATCGCTTAGCTTTTCCTCCACCAGAGACTTTAATCGTTGCTTATTCCAAACCATGGACTCCCCATTACTTAAGGTTAAAGTTCGATGAGCCGGCTGCCGGGATTGTCTTGCAGGATCATCAGGGTGAGATAATCCCGGATATGGCGGGTGATAAGAAAATGGGTCCGGACGAACTCCTGAGCTGTCTGCCCCATACGGCGGGCCATCTCCGGGCGGTGCAGCAGGTAGCGGATGCGGAAGGCGCAGCCTTCGGGGGAGTGCACCAGAAAGCCGGTGCTGTAATCTCGCAGTTGCAGGACAATGCCCCCTACCGCGCCGCCGATGACGGGTTTCCCCTTCCACATGGCCTCGGTGACCGTGAGGCCGAAGCCCTCCCGGGTGGATTTTTGCACGATGACGTCCGCGGCCCGTTGCAGAGCGTTGATGTCATGGTGCGCATCCGGGGGCAGCAACAGGATCTGGATGTCCGGTTCGTCCTGGGCGGCCTCCTGCACTCGGGCCAAAATCTCGGGGCCTTCCGGATCGTCCGTGGCTTCGCCTCCGGCCAGCACCAGTTTGCAGGGCGTATGGCGCCGCACCATGCGGAAGGCCTGGATCACCCCTACCGGGTCCTTGAAGGAGTCAAACCGTGATACTTGCAGGATCAAGGGCCTGTCTTTCTCTACCCCCAGACGGTGCAGCACCGCCTGGATTTCTTCTTCCGTCAAATCCCGGTTTTTCTCACTCAAAGGATCGATAGAAGGGCGGATGAGATACTGGGGGTGAGGCAGGTTCTGGGCGAACTGGGACATGGAAAAGACCGAGGCGTCGTATTGTTTCACGATCTCCCGCAAGAACCGCCACACTGGCAACTGGGGGCGGGAGGCGTCTATGTGACAGCGCCAGACCCAACGCCGGGCTTGAGGACGCAGCACTTCAATCAAGCTGGCCGGCTGCGGGTCGTGCACCAGCACCACATCCGCCTCCCAGGAAAACCGCCGGGCATTCTCCAGGTTGACCTGGCGGTAATGGTCTAGCATGGCGCGAGTCAAGTTGACTTTGAAGCCTTGCAGGCCGTTGTGGAAAGCCTTGGTGACCTCAAAAAAGGCGGGATCACCCATAATGACTTCCCAGGTGGTCTGCAGACCCAACTGGTTCATCAGCGGCACGGCCCAGGACAGAATCTCCGCCACCCCCCCGCCGATGGCGGTGGAGTTGATATGGACAAACCGCCACCCTGCAGATGCTCGGCCAGACGGCGAAGCTGGCCCACCACTTCCTCTCCCACGATGGGGGCGTAATCATCCAGGGTGATCACAGAGTTCTCCCAGGTGCTGGTGAATTAACCCCAAGAGGGTCTCCCGCAATTCTTTCAGGTTGTAAAAATAGATATCAACGTCGCGGATGGCCTTGACCAACTCAGGCAAGCCGAAGTTAGTCTCAATCCAGAAAGAAAAATCGTCACTTTTCAACTCCCCCAGCCGCCAGCGGGCTTCAAAGAAATGGTAATAGATGGAATCCAGGCCCACCTGGGTGAGTGCCCCGCAGAATTCTTTCAAGGTTTGAGCCGCAATCAGGGAATGCATGACCACGGACGAGGCCTGACAAAAGTGAAACTCAAACCCGGGCCGGGCCCAAGGGACGAAGGGCAGGTCCCAGAGGTACTCCTCCAGGATGTCCACCACCGCCTGGCGCACTAGCCCCAGATTCTGATATTCAAAGGGATCAAAAGAGCTAAGTTTTTCAGCTAACTTGCTGTCCTGTAGAGCTCTGGCCGCCCACAGGGCGAAGTCGTTGGGATATTCCACCGCAGGTTGGTCCAGGGCCAGACGGGATTGAATCAGATGATAGAAAAGTACTGATTCTTCCATCTCCCGCAGGCCTTCCATCAATTCCCTCAGATTCAGCACCTTTTTGCCCAAGGGCATGGCCATCAGGAAGCATTCATGGAACCAGAAGGGATTTTCGGCCACTTTATCCAATATCTTTCCCATTAAGAGTCCTCCAGGGGTTCGGCAAGAAGGGCCAGGAAATGCTGCACTGCTTCGGGATCGGGAAGGAAGTGGAACGCCGCGGTTTCAGTTCCGGGGCGGCCCACTTTGATGGTCAGCCCCTGGCCTTGCAGAATGCGAAAAGCACTTTCGTCAGTAATATCGTCGCCTAAATATATCGGAAAAACCCCGAAAAATCCAGGCAATAACAATATTTCCTGTATTGCCGCTCCCTTACTAACTCCGAGCGGCAGTATTTCCAGCACTTTTTTCCCCGCCAGGAGCTGAAAGCGTCCCTCGTGCCGGAGCTGCTCCCGCCACCCTCCTAAAATTCCAATGAATTCATACGCATGTTCTGCTGACACCTGCCGATAGTGGAGCGCGAAACCGAAAGGCTTGTCCTCAATCCACCATCCCCGGAATGGCTGCAGTCTCTCCCCCAGCCGGTTACGCCAACGGCAAAGTTCTTCATCGTCTGCTGCGCCAACCTGCAAGGGATGGAGACGTCCGGAAATATAGGCCTCGCCGCCGTGAGACCCCAGAAAGTTGAGACCTGGGACGGGTAGCAGTTCCTGCAAGTCTCTCAAGGGACGCCCCGAAACCACTAGCACCTTCAGGTCCCCCTGAGCCGTAAGCCGCCTCACCAACTCCAGCAGTTCCGGAGTAGGCCGGGCCAACTCCGGGCGCGGAGCGATTTCCACCAGGGTGCCGTCATAGTCCAGCGAGAGAAGCAGAGGCCGCCCCCGACGCCTTGCCTGTATTTCTGACCTGAGGGATGCGTAAAAGTCAGTCATATTTTCCCTATACCGTTATCAAGGGACTCGTGAACTGGTGGAGGAGAATTTTCAGTTCCTTCTTATCCTCAACGAGCCTCAGGGATAAACAATTCCGACAATGGACCGGGAGACACAATACACCACATCGTTGGAGACACTGCCAAGGATCAACTGTTTTAGGGGAGATAGCCCCCGAGCCCCCATCAGGATTAGGGCATATTGGCCCTCCTCCGCTTCCTCGGCGATCACTCTCGGGGGATGCCCGGCCAGCAGTTTTTCGGCAACCGTATCCTGAAGCCCAGCCTCTTCGAGGCTGCGACGGCTGGTTGCCAGGATTTTCTCCCCTTCTTCTATTAAAAGGGTGTTTCCTTCAGCATAGGCCGTATCCAGTAAGACAAAATCGATAACATGGAGCAGTGTCAGCCGCGGTTCGCCGTCCTTGAAGCTCTGAGCCAGTGCGGCTCCCCGGCGAACCGCCTCCAGGCTCGGCTCAGAGCCGTCTACTGGGAGAAGGAGTGGAGAAATGGGGCATTTCGGATTAAAGGCTGTTTCCAGGCCCAACACAAAAATAGTCATTTTCTGGGCCAGAGACAAGACCTGGCGGGTCACGCTTCCCAGGAGCAGCCCCTTTACCGGGGACAATCCCCGGCGACCGATCACGATGGTGTTATACCCCTCCTCCCTGGCCAGGCCGATGATTTCTTCCCCGATCTTACCCTCGGCAACCCGGGTCTCGATGGGAGCGACTACTCCTTTCTCCTGTAAGGATCGCTTGCCTTCCTCCAAGAGCGGCAAAATCTCGTGATCGAGATGGTGCTGTCGCATCCGGCGCCAGGCTGCAACCTGGTCCATGCGGGTCACGCGCAGGTCCACATTTTGGATGTGCCGGGCCAGGTAGCCGCCGCCGATGACCCTGAGCAGAGTGACCTGCTCAACCTCATCCCCTCCGGCACAGGTCAAATGGGCCGCCCACTCCAGAGCCTTTTTCGCCGACGGGCTGCCGTCATAGGGGATAAGAATGCGGGTGAAAGGATAAGGCCGCGTCATCATGTTCCACCCTCCTGGCAATGCTCCAAAGGAGCAGTTTTAGTCCGGTTAGTTCCCAAACCGACAAACTATCGGACCTTTATCGCCGGCATGATCTCCGAATATGTTCGCCGGTCTTTGAGTATCCCGTACTTGCGTTGGCTTCTCTGTTCAGTTTTTCGGCGAAAGATCAGCTCCACAGAACTTGCAGGGCACCGTATCCTGCCTTTTATCTGGAGAGACAATTTGAACTTTTTTGCATCGGGGACAGATGCGCTTTAATCCCAGGATGGTGCCAAGCATCATAAAAATGCAGGGGTTCATGGCCTGACCTCTGAATTTTTAAATAACCAGGTGGCGTTGCTGAGATTATCGGGGGTCTCCATGACTTTCAAGAGATCGAAGGCCCCTAAGGGTTGTCTGTAAATAACCCAAGGAACGAGCACCTTGCGCCAGCTTCAGGAGGAAAACTTGTTATATCTACATGGAGATCAAATAGTTAGGAATTGTGATAAAAGGATAGGAAAGGTTCAGGCGATCTTCCAGGGGTCACGTTTGAACGGTTGGACTTCATTACCGAGAATGACTTTCATATTATGTTACCCTGGATAGTTATCTCACCTCTGACAGGGGTAAGGAGAAACGGTGGGGGTTGCAAAAAAGATCAATTGTGATCATAAACCATGATTGCGGAAAAGGTAACTTATTCATATCATAACTTAAACCAGAAAATCAAGAAAAATCGACCCTGATTGGCAAACATGGGAAAAGGGGGCTCCATCATCGCCCTTAGTAGAGCCTGGAAGATTTTTTTACCCTGATCTCCACATGCGGCTCTATCCCGGGGACGGCCCCGTGTTGGCAAATGACGGGAGAAGACGCTGCCCAGGAACGCTTTATCATGGTTGAAATCCCCCTGGCTGCCGAATCCCCCTTGATAGGCAGGCCTACAAGAGCAGAGCCCCGGAAATCTCCTTGAACAAATCGGCCAGGCGAATCAATCCGGCCACTTTGTTGTCCTCCAGCACCGGTATCCTTTCCACGTTTTCTTGAAGCATCAAAGAAAGAGCTTTTACCAAGGGATCATTGAGAGCCACCGTGACCTTAAAGGGACTCATGACCTCGCTGACCTGCTTTTGGGCTTGTTTCGTTAACTCAGGCCCTACAAGGTCCTTCCAGGATAGCGCTGCTCCGCCTGGTCCTCCTAAGATGTCGCCTTCCAGCCCCCGGACGATGTCTTTGAGGGTTAAGATGCCGAGAAGCCCATATTTCTCATCAAAAACCAGCACGGCCCGGGGTTCGAAGGAGCCTTCAAATTTTATCGCCGCTTCCCGGACCATAATCACCGCCTGGTTCAGGGTGAACCAATAAGGGACATGCGGATAATCCTCTAAGGGGATCATCAAATCTTTCACTATCTTCTCATAAGACATGAAATCCTCCTATGAATGCCTATTTTGATCAAATTTAAGCAAAAGTATTTTATCCTCCTCAGGTAAGTCAAGGGGAAAAGGCCAACCTGGCAAAAATCTCCGAAAACTGGAAAAAGCTGCCTGAAGATCTCTCTACCCGGGCAGAGCACCAGTGCTATCTATGATAGTGCAAAATTGGATGACTGCGCGAACTTTTGGGTGATTCTGAGATTTATAATCTTCTTTCCAAGACCTAAAAGGCCTCCCGGGTTAAGCCACGTTGAGAATCTACAAATGCAAAAAAACCCTGATCAGCTAAGGGGTTTCAAAATTAACGACCAACGCCTCCCCTCCCTTTTTTAGGTCTAAAACGTCCCTTCTTAACAAAAAATTAACGGGACCGCCCCATATCTTAACGGCGATTTAATTTTCCTCATGCTATCTCTCTAACTGTCGAGCTGTCGAGGTCCACTGCTCCGGCAGCATGGACAACGCACCGATTCAAGGCACCGACAGAAATTCCCAGATAAAGCCGAACCTGTCGTGAGGCGGGAACACAGAGGCACAGGTCTCCGTGATCTCAGATATCTGGGTTCCTTGGGATAAAGCGCCCGGTTTTTTTTTAGGGATTACTATGCTGCCCAAACCAATTCATCAATTGATCAAGTCCGCATGGATGTTGGTCCATTCCTATCTTAAGTACCTCGCTCACGACCCTACCTTCCTGCCGCACGCCTAAACACAAACAGAAACGCATGACCCAAACCTGACCACTCCCTGCAAGGTGGGAAGCGGAAGGCCGAGAAGTTTCCTCTCGTTATGAACTGGGAGTACATGCGGGAACCTAGCACCTGGAAAGGGCCGTTCCCGATTGCTCTTCCTTCAGCCATACCCTGGAGGAGTCGGACTATGGTGGGCTAATTTTTCCCATCCTGTCTCTCTCACTATTGAGGTCCACTGCTTTGGCAGCATGGACACCCAGCGATTCAAGGCATCAAGCCCGGGCCTGCACCGGTTTTATTTTCCAACGCTGCAATCCGGCTCCCGGCTGACCTTCAGGAATCTCTGGAAAAATCCTTTTGAACGATCAATTGATTGGAGGTTTCCATGTCAGACACCAAAAGAGTTAAAGATTTAATGATCCCCTTGGAGGATTACCCCCACATCCCTTACTGGTTCTCCCTGCGCCAGGCCATGGCCATCGTCCGGGAAACATGCATTAAATTCGAAGGGCAATTCGAGCCCCGGGCCGTGCTGGTGTTTGACGAAAAATATCAGCTTATGGGCATTCTGACCCTGCGGGACATCATCAAGGGGCTGGAACCCCGGTTCCTGCATGAAACCGCGTTAGTTAAGGCCGATCCCAGCCTTGCCGTCCTGATGGGGGACCTGTTCGGGCCCGGCTTGAAAGAGGCCTCCCAAAAAGCGGTGAGCGAAGTCATGAGCCCCATCAAAGCCACCATCCAGGGTAACGACCCCATCGCCAAGGCCGTCTTCGTGATGATCAAGGAAAACGTGGGCATGATGCCGGTGATCCAGGATAGCAAGGTGGCCGGTATGATTCGCCTGAGCGATCTCTTTAAAGTGATCTCCGACCTGGTGCTGGGTGACTAATCTTCCCAGACCTCTAACCTAGAAGGAGTTGGTTGCCATGGCTGAAGACATTAGAAAAATGCCGGTGGGCGAGGGCCTGCCGGAGATGCCCGAAGTAATCAAACTTGCGCCCAAGAAGATCACCATCGATTGGAGGCGCATATTCTTTATTCTCCTGGGCTTGGGAGTATTCTTTCTTTTCTATGCACTTCCCTCCTTGCCGGATGCGGTGGACCCCGGGGGTAAGGTATTTAAGCTACCCTGGGCCGGCAAGATGGCCATCGGACTCTTCCTGATGGCCGGGATCTGGTGGGTCTTTGAGGTCATGCCCATCGGCGTCACCGCCATTGCCATCGGCCTGTTCCAGGTGCTCTTTTACATCCGTCCGGCCAAGGAGGCCCTGGGAGATTTCCTGGACCCCTCCGTTTGGTTCATCTTCGGCTCCGTGGTTATCGGCACCGCCTTCTCCGCCTCGGGCCTCACCAAGCGCATGGCTTATAAGATGCTCAACATTGTGGGAGAGAGGACCAATTTAATTCTGTTAGGGACTTTCCTGGTTACGGCCGCCATGACCCTGATCATGGCCCATACCGCGGTGGCTGCCGCCCTCTTTCCGCTGCTGATGGCCATTAATGCCCTGTACAGTGAATCCGACCAGCCCACCCGGTTCGGCAAGGGCCTGTTCATCGGCATGGCCTGGGCCGCAGGCGCCGGCTCCATCATCACCTTTCTGGGCGCGGCCCGGGGCGTGGCTGCGGCCGGCATGTTCAAGCAGTTCACCGGCAACGATATCGGCTTCTTCGAACTCATTTATTACATGCTGCCCATGGGACTTTTAATGGTTTTCGCCATCTGGCTGATTATTATTACCTGCTTTAAGCCGGAGCGGGCGGTTATCGAGGGACTGCGGGAAAAAGCCGGGGATTTGAGCAGAGAGCTGGGCCCCATGAACCACAAGGAAAAATTTGTGGTGCTCATGGTTATCGTCATCGTGGGACTCTTCATGGCCAAGGCTTTTCTGCCCATCCGGGCTTTTACGGACCTGGACCGGGCCGGCATCATGCTGGTGGGCACGGTGCTCTTCTTCATGACCCGGACCCTCACGGTGGAGGACCTGGAAACCATCCCCTGGAATATTATTCTCCTGTTCGGCGGGGCCATGTCCATCGGCTTTTGCCTGTGGCAGACCAAGGCCGCGGAGTGGCTGGCGGTGCACTGGCTGTCCTTCTTCCTCAACGCTCCCTGGCTGGTGTTTGTCCTGGGCATCGCCTTCTTCGTCCTGATCATGACCAACTTCATCATGAACGTCGCGGCCATCGCCATCGCCCTGCCCGTATCCCTGGTCATCGCCAAGTATTTGGGAGTCGCACCCCATGTTATTCTCTTTGCCTCCCTGGTGACCGCGGGCATGCCCTTTAACCTGCTCATCGGCGCCGCGCCCAACGCCATCGCCTATGAGAGCAAACAGTTCACCACCGGGGAGTTCTTCGGGTACGGCTGGATTCCCAGCCTGGTGCTCATGGCCCTCCTGGCGTTATTTGTTTACTTTATCTGGCCCCTTATGGGTATGCCGGTATTGGCGCCGAAATAATTTCCTCCGGCCTGGAAACCGGGTGCCGTGGTGCCCGTTTTTCTCGGCTTGATGCAAAATCACGCGAAAGTTTAAGGGGATTCGCAATGCGCAAGCGGTTGGTTTTCTCTCTGAATATCCTGATATGTCTATCAATCGTCGGGGGTTTGGCCGTCTCGGCGGCTCTCGCGGCCCCGGCTCCTGCCGGCGACCACCTGGCGGTCTCCGGGCTGGTCACCAACCCCATGGGCAAGGGACTCAAGGAAGTGGAAGTGGAAGTACTGGTAAACGGCCGGCACGTCAAGCCTGCGGGCAAAGAGGCGGAAATCGTCACCGGCAAGCCTGGCGGCTATGTGGCGGATTTCATCCTGCCTCCGGGCACCCTGCCTGCCTCCAAAGTCGAGGTCCAGGCCGCCAAGCCCTCCTGGAAACCCATCCCGGCCACCCCGGTAAAGGTGGTGGAGTCCGGGGTGGACGCCCAGGGCAACAAGTTGTTCCAGGCGGTCCAGAACCTTACTTTAAACCGCACCACGACCGCGGGCTTCTGGATCGCCGCCCTCGTCCTGCTGCTGGTATATGTGGTCATTTCCCTGGAGTTGATGCACCGCACCCTGGTGTCCTTTCTGGGCGCGGCCCTCATCATCTTCATCACTTACACCCTGGGACACTGGGACAAGTCTTTTTACATCATCTCCTTCGACGACGCCATGGGGGCCATCGACCTGAACGTCATCTTCCTGCTCATGGGTATGATGCTCTTCGTGGGGGTAATGAAAAAGACCGGCATGTTCCAGTTCCTGGCCTACAAGGCTTATGCCTGGGCCAGGGGCAACGTCTTTGTGCTCTCTTTAATTCTTCAAGTTATCACCGCGGTGGTCTCGGCTTTTCTGGACAACGTCACCACCATGCTCCTGGTGTTGCCGGTGACCATCGAGATCGCCGTCACCCTGAAGATCAACCCCCTGGTCCTGTTGATCCCCGAGGTCTTTGCCAGTAACGTGGGCGGTACCGCCACCCTCATCGGCGACCCGCCCAACATCCTGATCGGCTCCTATGCCGGGCTGACTTTCGGGCAGTTCGTGAAGAACCTGTCCCTGGTCTGTATCGTGTGCCTGGGGGTCTCCTCAGTGTTCTATCTCTGGTGGCACAAAAAGGACTACCTCAAGGCCGAAGTGAAGGATATTCCTCGCACCATCGCTTATTTACGTGAGGAATATCAGATCACCAACAAGAAGCTGATGATTCAGAGCTTGCTGCTGCTGGGCTTTACCATCCTGCTCTTCGCCATGCACGGTTTCCTGCATATGCCGGTGTCGGTGGCGGCACTTATCGGCTCGTTAATCCTGCTGGCTATCTCCAGAGAGGATATCGTGGAGATGCTGGAACATGAAGTGGAATGGCCCACCCTGATCTTCTTCATCGGCCTCTTCATGGTCATCGCCGGGGCGGAGGAAACCGGACTGATCCAGATGATCGCCAACTGGGTGAAGGACGTCTCGCGCGGCAATCTCACGGCGGCCATCATCATTGTCCTGTGGGTGAGCGCCATTGCTTCGGCCTTCATCGACAATATTCCCTTCACTGCCACCATGCTGCCCATCATCCTCTTTTTGAACCAGACCATTCCCGGGGCGGAATCCGGGGCGCTCTGGTGGTCCCTGGCCCTGGGAGCCTGCCTGGGGGGCAACGGCACCATGATCGGGGCCAGCGCCAACGTAGTCACCGTGGGCCTGGCGGAGAAGGCGGGCTACCACATCTCCTTTCTGTCCTATATGCGGGCCTGCTGGTGGCCCATGATGATCACCGTGACCATCGCCATGGTTTATCTGCTGATCGCTTTCTGATGCCTGGATTTTGTGGTTTCGAACCCAAAAAGCTTATAAGATAGGAAAATAGAAACAAGTTTCAAGAACGGCTAGCAGGCCAGGGCAAGCTTGGCCAAGCAACATAATCGGTCGGATTAATAAGGCCTACCAGGTGGAGTCTGTCAGCCTGGCAGGCCTTTGTCTTTTTTCAGCTAAACCGGAAAATGCAGAAAATATGGAGGAATAACCATGAGTTGGCCAAGAAATCCGGCGGTCAAGGTCTTGATGATAATTTCCCTGCTGATGCTTGCCGGCCCCTGGGGGGCCGCGGCGGCACCCCCGGAGACGGGGGACAGACTGACGGTTTCCGGGGTCATGGCGGATGCCCAGGGCAAGGGGATCAAAGAGGTGGAGATTGAGTTATTGGTCAACGGCCGGCAGATTAAACCCCTGGGCAAAGGCGACCGGCTCGAAACCGGCAGCCAGGGCAGCTTTGTCGGGCGCTATGCGCTGCCGCCGGGGACCCTGCCGCAGACACGGGTGCAGATCCGGGCCGACAAGCCGAGCTGGCAGGTCCAGGAGTCCGGACCGCTCCAGGTGCTGGACGCGGGCACCGATCAGGCCGGCAACCGGCTCTTCCAGGTTGAGGCCAACCTGCCCCTGAAACGCCAGATCAATCCCGCCTTCTGGATCGCCGCCGGGGTGCTCCTGGTGGTGTACATCCTCATCGCGGCCGAGGTGATGCACCGCACGCTGGCGGCCTTCTTGGGCGCCACCCTGATTCTGTTCATCACCTACACCGCCGGCACCTTCGACAAACACTACTTCATCCTCTCGTTCGAAGACGCCATGCGGGCCATAGATCTCAATGTCATTTTCCTGCTCATGGGGATGATGATCATTGTCGGGGTCTTGAAGAAGACCGGCCTCTTCCAGTGGCTGGCCTACAAGTCTTATGCCCTGGCCCGGGGCAACATTTTTATCCTGGCCTTTATTCTCCAGGTGGTCACCGCCGTGTGCTCGGCCTTCCTGGACAATGTCACCACCATGCTGCTCATGATCCCGGTCACCATAGAAATTGCGGTGACCTTGAAGATCAACCCCATAACCCTCCTGATCCCCGAGGTCTTCGCCTCCAACGTGGGCGGCACCGCTACCCTCATCGGTGATCCGCCCAACATCCTCATCGGCTCCTATGCCGGGTTAACTTTCAGTCAGTTCGTTATCAATCTCGCCCTGGTCTGCAGCGTCTTGCTTACCCTCACGTCCCTCTGGTATCTCTGGTGGTACAAGAAGGGCTACCTGGCCGCCGAAGTCAAGGACGTGGAGCGGACCATAGAATATTTAAAAGAAGAATACAAAATCACCAACAAAAAGCTGACGGTCATGGGGTTGGGGATTTTGGCCTTCGTCATCTTCCTGTTCGTGGTCCACGGGGTCTTGCACATGGAGCCCTCCGTGGCCGCCCTGACCGGGGCCATGGTGCTGTTGGCCATCTCCCGGGTGGACATCGTCGAGATGCTGGAGCACGAAGTGGAGTGGCCCACCCTGGTCTTTTTCATCGCCCTCTTCATGGTCATCGCCGGGGCCGAAGAGACCGGCCTCATCCAGGTCATCGCGGAATGGGTGAAGGACGTCTCGGGCGGCAACCTGACCGCGGCCATCATCCTCGTCCTCTGGGTGAGCGCCATTGCCTCGGCCTTCATTGACAATATCCCCTTCACCGCCACCATGCTGCCCATCATCGCCTTTCTGAACCAGACCATTCCCGGCGCGGAGAGCGGCGTGCTCTGGTGGTCTCTGGCCCTGGGGGCTTGCTTGGGCGGCAACGGCACCATGATCGGGGCTTCGGCCAACGTGATTACCGTGGGCCTGGCGGAAAAGGCGGGCTACCACATCTCCTTCGTGGAGTACATGAAGGCCTGCTGGTGGCCCATGATCATCACCGTCACTATCGCCATGGGTTACCTCTTGATAGCTTATTGAAGCCATGTTATTACTCAGGCCAATTAATGGTTCTCATTTTATGCGACGGCGTACCGCACATGTTTTCCATGAAAATATTTCGCCACGATATG
>JALNYP010000049.1 GCA_023229795.1 Syntrophobacterales bacterium | reverse complement strand
TGATGGTCTGGCCGGGAAAGGCCGCGTCGATATCCTTCAGAGCGTGGAAGGAATCGTAAAAGAGGTTGAGGCGCCGGAGCAGGATGAGGTCCGGGGGCGGCGCCGGGGCGGCATTATCCGAAGCGGTCGGAGATATAGTCATCGGTGCGTTTGTCTTTCGGGACGGTGAAGACCCGCCTGGTGTCCCCGATCTCGATGATCTGGCTCATCAGGAGAAAGGCTACCCGATCGGTAGCCCGGGCGATCTGCTTAGTATTGTTGCTCACCAGGACGATAGTATATTGATTTTTCAGTTGAAGCAAGGTCTCTTCGATCTTGGCGGTGGAAATAGGGTCCAGGCCGCTGGTGGGCTCATCCAGCAGGATAACCTCGGGTTCCATGGCCAGGGTGCGGGCCAGGCAGAGACGCTGCTGTTGGCCGCCGGAGAGCTTCAGGGCCGAATCCTGGAGGCGGTCCTTGACTTCGTCCCACAGCCGGGCCGCCTGGAGGCTGGTCTCCACCAGGGCGGCCAGCTCGCCCCGGCTCTTCCTGCCGGCCAGGCGGGGGGCCAGGGCCAGGTTTTCGAAGATGGAGCGGGGCAGCGGCGTGGGGCGGCTCAGGACCAGACCCACCCGGCGGCGCAGCCCCACCAGGTCGCAGTCCGGGGCCAGGATATCGTCATTGTCCAGCCGGACCCGGCCGGTCACCTTGATGCCGGGGATGAGGTCGCACATGCGGTTCAAGACCCGGAGCAAGGTGGATTTGCCGCTCTTGGCCGGGCCCATAAGACCGAAAACCTCATTGGGCCGAATGGCTAAGGTGACCGCATCCAGGGCCTGAAAATCGCCATAGAAGAAGGACAGGTCCTCGATGCGGATTTTGTCTTGAGGCTGGTCGTTCATAGTAGCTATCAGCAGTCAGCTTTCAGCCTTCAGCAAAGAGTATAAATTAGGAAAACGTAGGGTGCGCTCTGCGCACCATGAGGTGGCGCAGAATAAATGTCCATGAACCACAAATAGCCCCCCCAGGATGGGAAATCCCCCCTGCCCCCCTTTTTCAAAGGGGGGTCTGAAGTCCCCCTTTTGAAAGGGGGATTTAGGGGGATTTTGGTTTTCACGGGAAAGCCTGATGCTACCATTCAACTATACCTTTTCATCAGCCGCTGCATCAAGGTGTAAGCGCCCACGTTGATGACCAGAATGGAGATCACCAGGACCGCGGCGGTGCCGTAGGCGTTGGGCATGGAGATGCCCTCCCGGGCCAGGATGTAGAAGTGCACCGCCATGGTGCGGCCGGAATCAAAGAGCGATACCGGCGTGCGCAGCGCCGCGCCGGCGGTGAACAGCAGCACCGCGGTTTCGCCCAGGGAGCGGCCGATGCTGAGCATGATGCCGGTGGTGATCCCCGGCAGGGCGCTGGGCAGCACGATGCGGGTGACGGTCTGCCACTGGCTCATGCCCAGGGAATAACAGGCGGTGCGGTAGTCCTGGGGCACGGCCTTGATGGCCTCCTCACTGGTGCGGATGATGATGGGCAGCACCATGATGGCCAGGGTGAGGCCGCCGGAGAGCACCGACCAGCCGAAGCCCAGTTTCATGACGAAAAGGACGAAGCCGAACAGTCCCAGGATGATGGAGGGCACCCCTGCCAGGCATTCGGACCCGAAGCGGATGAGGCGGGTGGCCCAGCCTTCCCGGGTGTACTCGGTGAGATAGATGGCGGTACCCACCCCCAGGGGCGAGGCCAGCAGGATGGCCAGGAGGGTGATATACGCGGTGGCGACAATGGTGGGGAAGATGCCGCCGGCCCGGCCCATATCCGTGGAGTCCTGGGAGAGGAACCCGGGAGTGACCTGGGGCAGGCCCTTCACCGCGATATCCACGATGATAAAGACCAGGATCAGGAGCGTGAAGCCCGTCAGGGTCCAGAGAAGCGCTTTGACCAGGCGCTGGGTAGTATGGGGATCGAGTCGCACGGATTTATTCCAGGTTGCCTTTCACCTGCTGCCAAATTTTTTTAACTGAAAACTAAAAACCGTCTTTCCTACCTCCGCCGGGTGACCAGGGTGGCGGTGAGATTCAGGACCATGATGATGATGAAGAGCACGATGCCGGTGGCGAAGAGGGCCTCGCGGTGGCGGCCCGCGGCATAGCCCAGCTCCAGGGCGATATTGCTGGTCAGGGTGCGCACCGGGTCCAGCACGGAGGTGGGGATCTTCAGGGCGTTGCCCGCCACCATGATCACCGCCATGGTCTCGCCGATGGCCCGGCCCATGCCCAGGATAATCGCAGTGATGATGCCGGAGGAGGCCGCGGGCAGCACCACCCGGCTGACCGTCTGCCAGCGGGTGGCGCCCAGGGCCAGGGAGCCGTCCCGGTAGAGGTCAGGGACCGCGGTCAGGGCGTCGATGGAGATGCTGATGATCGTGGGCAGAATCATGATGCCCAGGATAATGGACGCAGCCAAGAGCGACAGCCCGGGCCCCCCCAGGTAGTTGCGGATCAAGGGCACCAGCCAGACCACGCCCAGAAAGCCGTACACCACCGAGGGAATGCCGGCCAGGAGTTCTAACGTGGGTTTCAAGACCATCTTGAGGCGTTTGGGGGAAAACTCCGCCAGCACGATGGCGCAGGACAGGCCCAGGGGCACGCCGATGACCATGGCCCCGATGGTGACCAGGATCGACGAAATGATCATGGCCAGGATGCCGAAATGGCCCTTGGTGGGGGCCCAGTGGCTGGAGAAAATGAAATCTTTCAGGCCGACGGAGAGGATGAGGGGAAAGCCTTCGATAAAGATAAAGATGGTGATGAGGGCCAGGGAACTGATGGAAGACAGGGCCAGGAGCAAGAGGACTCGTTCGATGAACTTTTCCCGCTGCATCACTTAACCCCTACCAGGCCCTCGTTCTCGAGGATCTTCTGGCCGTTGGGACTCAGGACAAAATCCACGAAGGCCTTGCACGGGCCCGCGGGCGCGGCCCGGGCCACCAGGAGGAAACGACGCACCAGCTTATACGTATGATTTTTGATGTTATCCCGGGTGGGGAGGACGCCGTCGATGGCCAGGCCCTTGACCCGGTGGTCCACCAGGCCGGCGGAGATGTAGCCGATGGAGTAGGGATCGCCGGCGACGATCTCCCGGACCGAACCGTTGGAGTCCTGCACCAGGGCCGCGGGGGTGATTTCGCCTTTCCCCATGACCAGGTGCTCGAAGGCCTCCCGGGTGCCGGAGCCTTCTTCCCGGGTGATCAGGTCGATGGCATGGGGCGGCAACCCCAGGGCCTGCCAATTGGTTTCCTGCCCGCCAAAGATCTTGCGGATATCGGCCAGGCTGATGTTGGTCAACGGATTGCTGGGATGAACGATGACCGCGATGCCGTCATAGGCGATGGGAATCTCCACCAGCTTTTTTTCCTCGCCGAGGAGTTCCCGGGAAGAGGCCCCGAGGTCGGCGGCTCCGTGAGTGGCGGCGTAGATGCCGGCGCTGGAGCCCCCGCCCTGGACATCGACGCGGGCGCCGGGATGGCGGTGCATATAGATCTCGGCCAGTTTTTCGGCGAAGGGCTGCACCGAAGTGGAGCCCGCGAGGCACAGGGGCCGGCTGACGGGTTCGGACGCGGAGTTGCAGCCGCAGATCATGAGGAGGGCGGCCAGCACGAAAAGGCAGAGCCCGGCGGCCGCTGATGACGGCCCCCGGGATTTGGCAGGGTCGAGGCCCTGGGATTTTATCAATGCCTGAGCAGGATAGGACATGGTTTCGATACGTGAAGTACAGCCAGAAACTAACCCTGGGAACTACTGGCAGGATCATTCATATTATTCCAAAAATGGTAGAAACTTCAAGGCAAAAGCAGCCCGGCCTTCATTACCGCGCATAATTTGATAAGATGGACAAGGGAAAGGCGCGAGGGGCCTGCTTTTGGCCCATGGCCAAAAATGCTTAAGGACCCAAGGGCGGGATCAGGTGGAGATTCAAGGGAGTTTTAAGGAACACCAGCAGTTTCTTAGATTCGCCCGGGCCCTGGTGCGCCTGCCGGTCCCGGGGGAAGGCCCGCTAGATTATTTGCTGCCGGAGGCGCGCTGGCGCCAGCTGACGGCCCAGGCGCCGGACGAGGCCGCCTGGCTCATGGCCCTGTCCCAGGCCACCGGGGTCTATTTCTTTCCGTCCCGGGAGTGGGTGCTGGCCCTGAGGCGCTGCCTTAAACTTCTGCGGGTGAAGCGCCTGTTGGAGGCGGGGGCCGGGCGGGGCTATTTGAGCGCGGCCCTGGCGCCCTTATGCGCCGCGGCGGGGATCGAGTTTCGGGCCGTGGATAAGGGCGAAGGCGAGTTCGTCTCGGGCCTGCCGGTGCATCCGGCGGTGGAGGCCGGCGACGCCCTGGCCGCGGTCCGGGAGTTTCGGCCCCAGGTAGTCATCTATGCCTGGCCCCCGCCGGGACAATCGGTGGCCGCGATTTGCCAAACGCCATTTCTGCATTATCTTATGCTCGTAGGCGAGGCCGGCGGCGGCGTTACCGGGGCCCGGGAGGATTGGGAGACCTTGCCGCATAAAGGGTCCCCGGCCCTGTCCCGGTACGGCCGGGGGCGGACCGGCGCCAGCCGCCACCGGGTGACGATGTTTCACGGGGGCGGGCTGAAGAGCCGGCGGCCGTAGGGGCGGGGTCTCCCCGCCCAATTGACGGCGCTGATCATACAAGGGCGGGGAAACCCCGCCCCTACAACTTCCCCCGTCAGGGGAAAGCGGATTGCCAAAAACCGAAGGATGCGGAGATGAGACGGTCAAATTTAGATCTGCTGTTCAAGCCGGAATCCGTGGCGGTGATCGGCGCCAGCGAGAAGGAACATTCCATCGGGCAGGCCCTGATCCACAATCTCCTCAAGGATGAGTTCCCGGGGAAGATTTATCCGGTCAACCGCAAGTACCAGGAAATCCTGGGATTGCCCGCCTATCCGGTGGTCACGGCCGTCAAGGCGCCCATCGATCTGGCCATCATCGCCATCCCCATTCGCGACGTCCCCAGCGCCATGCAGGAGTGCGGCGAGGCCGGCATCAGCACGGCCATCATCATTTCGGCAGGCGGCAAAGAAGTGGGGAAGCCGGGGAAAGAGATTGAGGCCGCCATCAAAGCCGAGGCCCAGAAGGCGGGGATCCGCTATTTGGGGCCTAACTGTCTGGGTGTCCTCTGTCCGTCGTCCAAGTTGCACGCCAGTTTTGCGCCCCATTGCGCCCAACCGGGCAACCTGGCTTTCATCTCCCAGAGCGGCGCGCTGTGCAGTTCCATCCTGGGCTGGGCCATCCCCAAAAAGATCGGCTTCAGCCACTTCATCAGCGTGGGGTCCATGGCGGACCTGGATTTCGGCGACCTCATCGATTACCTGGGCAACGAAGAGCAGGCCAAAAGCATCGTCATTTACATGGAAAACCTGACCCAGCACCGCAAGTTTATGAGCGCGGCCCGCTCCGTGTCCCGGATCAAACCGATCATCGTGATTAAAGCCGGGCGCAGCCGGGCCGGGGCTCAGGCCGCGGCCTCCCATACCGGGGCCATGGCCGGGGCGGACCGAGCCTATAATGCCGCGTTCCGGCGAGCCGGGATCATCCGGGTGGACACCATCGGCCAGCTCTTCGACTGCGCCGAGGCCCTGGGCAAGGTCAAGCGCCCCATCGGCGGGAGCCTGGGGATCATCTCCAATGCCGGGGCGCCCGGGGTCATGGCGGTGGATGCCCTGGGGCGCTGGGATATGGAGCCTGCAGCCCTGTCCGCCGAAACCCTGGAGCAGTTGGACGAATTCTTGCCGCCTTACTGGAGCCGGAGCAACCCCATCGACATCCTGGGCGACGCGCCCCCCGAGCGCTATCTCTGGGCGGTGCAGGTGGCCATGGCGGCCCCGGAGTTGGCCGGCCTGGTGATCATTCTCTCCCCCCAGGCCATGACCGACCCCACGGGAGTGGCCCGGGCCCTGGCGCCGGAGGTCAAGGGCAAGGGGCGGCCGATATTCGCGGTGTGGATGGGCGGTGATGACGTGGCGGAAGGGGTCCAGATTCTCAATGACGCGGGCATTCCCACCTTTGAGACTCCGGAGCAGGCGGTGGACACCTTCATGGAAATGTGGTTCTATACCCGCTACCTGGAGCTCTTACAAGATACCCCGCCCCGCCTGACCCAGGAACTGAGCGTGAACACCCGGCAGGCCCGGACCTTCATGGCCCAATGTCTCAGCCGTCAGGGCGGGGTGCTCACCGAACTGGAATCCAAAGCTATCTTGAGCGCCTACGGGGTGCCGGTGAATCCCACTGTGGCGGCGTCCTCCGCCGCCGACGCGGTGGGAGTGGCTGAAATGCTCGGCTTTCCGGTGGCGCTGAAGATCAATTCCCCGGATATCAGCCACAAATCCGAAGTAGGCGGGATGCGCTTCAACCTCCAGAACGAAAGCGAGGTGATGAGGGCCTATGAGGAGATCACCAGCACAGTCAGGGCCAGGAACCCGGAAGCCAATATCCTGGGGGTGACGGTCCAGACCCAGGAGCGGGAGCCCACCTGCGAGCTGATCATCGGCAGTAAACGGGACCCGGATTTCGGCCCTCTCATCCTCTTCGGAGCCGGAGGGGTATTCACCGAGGTCCTCGATGATTCGGCCGTGGACCTGCCGCCCCTGAATCTGCTCCTGGCCCGGCGGTTGATCGAAAAGACCAAAGTGTCCCGGGTGCTGGAGGGTTATCGCAACCTGCCGCCGGCCAACCTGGACCAGTTGGCCGAGATCCTGGTGCGCATTTCGCAACTGGTCACGGATTTTCCCGAGATCGTGGAGCTGGATATCAACCCGCTGTTGGTGATCAACGGGCGCTTTGTGGCGGTGGACGCGCGGGTGATCATCGAACCCGCCGAGGTGCCGGCCCCCCGCCATCTCATCATCGCGCCTTATCCCAACCAGTACGAAAGCGACTGGATGCTGAGGGACGGCACCCCGGTGCTGATGCGGCCCATGAAACCGGAGGATGAACCCCTGGTGTCCGAGTTTCTCGGCAAGTGTTCGGAGGAGACCATCTATTTCCGCTACTTCAAGCTGATCAAGAAGTGGACCCATGAGATGCTCATCCGGTTTACCCAGAACGATTACGACCGGGAACTGGGCCTGATGGCCATCGGCCAGCCGCCGGGGCCGGAAGTGATGATGGGGGTGAGCCGCATGGTGATGGCCGCAGACCGATCCACCGCGGAGTTTGCGGTGATCGTGGCGGACCCCTGGCAGGGCAAGGGGCTGGGCCCCAAGCTGGTGGAGCGGCTCAGCGAAATCGCCCGGGAGCAGGGGGTGAAACTCCTCACCGGCGACGTCCTGGCCCAGAACCAGCCGATGCTGGAGATGGTGAAGCGCCTGGGGTTTTCCTTGCGCAAAGATACCGAGGGGGGGACCTATCGGGTGGAGTTGGCCCTTCAGGACGCCGACCGCCGGGAGGTCGAGGCAGTCACGGGATGATTATAAGCAGGCCGAGGACCCGGGAGGGCGACGGCCAAAGGGGGAAGAGAGCAACATGGCAGACCATGTACCGTTTGTGGTGGAAGATGAATGCATTGCCTGCGGCACCTGTGAAGAACTCTGCCCGGAGGTCTTTAAGGTGAACGAAACCCTGGGATTTGCCCAAGTCATGAACCCGACGGGGGCGCCGGAGGAGAAGATTCAGGAGGCCATCGACGCCTGCCCGGTCACCTGCATTCACTGGGCGGATGAGATGGAGTAAATCGCTATCCTCACCCTCAAGAGGAAGATAACATGACCGCCACCGACGACCTCAGACATGAGCATGAGATCATTCTGGTAATTATGGACGCGGCTGACCGAGAAGCCAGCTCCATCACCGACACCCGCCAGGTGGACGTGGCGACGCTGGAAAAGATCGTGGATTTCTGCCGGGTTTTTCTTGACCGCTGCCACCATGGTAAGGAAGAAGAGTACCTCTTCCCCCTGCTGGAGCAAAGAGGCGTAGGTCGGGAGCATGGCCCCGTGGGGGTGATGCTCCATGAACATGACGCCGGCCGGCAGCGGCTAAAAGCTGTGGCCGCATCTCTGCCGCAGGCAGGGACTGGAGGTGGCGGCGCCGCCGCAGCCTTGGCGGCGGAACTGAGAGCCTATGCAGCGCTCTTAAGGGCTCATATCGATAAAGAGAATAACGTGCTGTTCCCCCTGGCCGATCGGGTGTTGTCGCCGGCGGACCAGGAGACTTTGCTCCGGGCCTTTGCCAAACACGAGGCCGAGGAGATCGGTCCGGGGGTGCACGAGAAATATCATCACCTGGCCCACGAGTTGGCGCAGGGCTAAACTCAGGGCCAGCGACGAGAGAGGAGTCCCATGAAAAAGGTCAATCTGTACGAATCCGGTGAATTCGGCGACCAGTCCTTCAAGAGGTTACTGGTACATGATTCCGCCTATTTTAAGATCATTAATTTTAATTTCAAAGCCGGTCAGGAACTGCCGGTGCATGCGCATGACATCGAAGGCCAGGTGAGTTTAGTGGTCATCGAAGGAGAAGGGGAGTTTCTGGGGAAGGATGGCGCCGCGTTTCCGGCCAAACCGGGCGACGTAGTGATCTCGGACATCGCTGAACCCCACGGGCTCAGAGCCAAGACCGATTTGCGGCTGCTGGTCACCATCGCGCCCCCGATTTAACGCCGTTTTCGGTTATGGAGAATAAGAGAATGGGTCGGCATAACGCCTGGGGCAAGATTTCTCCTAGGGCAAGGTGATTGCACCGCTTCCACACCTCAGCCAAATTCGGCGGGCACAGCCTGCCCTATAAATTTGAAAATATTGTGAGTTGGTGAGTAATCTAAAGACCTGAGGTAGTGGCACAGGTCTCTGGCCTGTGAAGAAACTGCGCGGTTATACCTGGCCTCCCACAGGCCGGAGGCCTGTCCCACTATAAAGAAAGGGTGAATCATGGCCAAAGAAGTTCCCGTGATCAATACCGAGGAGTGCATCGCCTGCGGCAATTGCCAGGCGGTGTGCCCCGGCGTATTCCGACTCAATGAGGCGTTGGGGCATTCCGAGGTCATCAACCCCACAGGGGCCTCGGACGACGAGATTCAACTGGCCATCGACCAGTGTCCGGTGCAGTGCATCCACTGGCAGGAAGAAGAGGACTGAGGCCGGGCCGCTGGGAGGTCTGCCGTCTTCTCGACGCGGGGCTTAACGAAAGGCAGGCGAACCCCATCTATCTTTACCAGGCAGGGTTAGGTAAACCAGAGAACCTTCTGGCAGAAAACTGATGCGTAGGGGCGGCTGTTAACCGCCCCTAAAGAATTTTTCGGCCAGGAGCCTGGTTAGCGCCCGGGATGAAACCGGGCCGCAAATAGTGATATTTACCCTGAATTATGGTAAAAATAGGGAATTGGATGAGTAGAAATTTTGCCTGATTGGAGTTGCTCAAGGATGACGGACACGCGTAAACTTTTCGGCACCGATGGGGTGCGAGGGGTGGCCAATGTCTATCCCATGACCGCGGACGTGGCCCTGCAATTGGGCCGGGCCCTGGCCTACGTGATCAAGTACGGGCCGGGCCGGCACCGCATCGTGGTGGGCAAAGACACCCGGATATCGGGCTATCTCCTGGAATACGCCACGGTGGCGGGGATCTGCTCCATGGGGGTGGACGCCTTGCTGCTGGGCCCCTTCCCCACCCCGGGGATTGCCCATATCACCTCTTCCATGCGGGCCGACGCCGGGGTGGTCATTTCCGCCTCTCATAACCCTTACCAGGACAACGGCATCAAGTTTTTTTCCGGCAACGGCTTCAAGCTCCCGGACGAGTTGGAGGCCCGCATCGAGGTCCTGATGACCCAGCCGGAGGTGGAGGGGGCCTGTCCCACCGCCACCGAAGTGGGCCAGGCCTTCCGCATTGACGACGCCCGGGGCCGCTACATTTCATTTCTGAAGAGCACCTTCCCCAAAGAGATGGAGCTGGATGATCTGAAGATCGTGGTGGACTGCGCCCACGGGGCCACCTATCGGGTGGCGCCCGAGGTCTTCACCGAATTGGGGGCCGAAGTGATTCCTATGGGGGTGAGGCCTAACGGCAAGAACATCAATTTAAAGTGCGGCGCCACCGCTCCCGAGTCCATGACCACCCTGGTCAAGCGCCACGGGGCCGATCTGGGCATTGCCCTGGACGGCGACGGCGATCGGGTCATCATGGTGGACGATCGGGGGGGGATCGTGGACGGCGACCACATGATGGGGATCTGCGCCCTTGATCTACTAGAACGGGAGAAGTTGCGCCGTAAAACCGTGGTGGGCACCGTCATGTCCAACCTGGGCCTGGAACTGGCGTTGAAGGATAAGGGGGCCCGGCTCCTCCGCACCCCGGTGGGCGACCGCTACGTGGTGGAGGCCATGCTCAAGGGCGGTTATAACCTGGGCGGCGAACAGTCCGGTCACGTGGTCTTCCTGAATCATACCAGCACGGGCGACGGCATTCTCACGGCCCTCCGGGTGTTGGCCGTGATGCTCAGGAAGAACAAGCCGCTGGCGGACCTGGCCGCGTTCGTGCCGAAGTCTCCCCAGGTCCTCATCAACGTGATGGTCAAGGAGAAAAAAGATTTGAAGACCTTGCCCCAGGCCCGCCACGCCATCCATGAGGCGGAAAAGCGTCTGGGGCCCAAAGGCAGGCTCCTGGTGCGCTACTCCGGGACCGAGCCCAAGCTGCGCGTTATGGCTGAAGGTGAAAATGAATCCCTGATCCAGCAGGTGGCCCAGGATCTGGCGAACGGGCTGCAAGCCATGTTGAACTGAGAGGGAGACGCCATGCTGCTGGTGATGGATGTGGGCAATACCAACACGGTGATCGGGGTCTATCAGGATGACCAGCTCTTGAGCGACTGGCGGATCAGGACTGAAAAAGAAGCCACCGTCGACGAGTTCGGCATCCTGCTGCGCAACCTCTTTCAGGCTCAGGATCTGACCCTGGAACCGGGCACCGACCTGATTATTTCCTGCGTCGTGCCGCCGATGAACAACACCCTGGAAGGCTTCGCCCAGCGGTATTTAAAGGTCCGGCCCTTGTGGGTGGGTCCCGGGATCAAGACCGGCATGCCCATTTACTATGACAATCCCCGGGAAGTAGGGGCCGACCGCATCGTCAACGCGGTGGCGGCCTTCGAGCAGGTCCACGGGGCCGTGGTGGTAGTGGATTTCGGCACCGCCACTACCTTTGACGTGGTCTCCCGCCAGGGCGAATATCTGGGCGGAGTCATCGCCCCGGGCGTGATGATTTCGTGCGAGGCGCTCTTCCAGAGGGCCTCCAAGCTGCCCCGGGTCGAAATCTTCGCCAAGCCCAAGAGTATCATCGCCAAAGACACCATCAGCAGCATGAACGCGGGGATCATCTATGGCTACGCCGGATTGGTGGACGGCATCGTCAGCCGGATCAAGGACGGCATGGGGATCAGGCCCCAGGTAATCGCCACCGGGGGGCTGGCCTGCATCATCGCCTCGGAAACCAAAAGCATCGACCGGGTGGACGATTACCTGACCCTGAAGGGCTTAAAGATCATCTACGAGAGAAACCGCCCCCGCCGGTAAGAACGGGCAGGGTGTGCAGCTATCAGCGGTCAGCCTGGCGGCTTTGGCGTGAGATACGGTTATCCGCCGTGGTGATCGTCAGGCCAGGGAGGTGATCATGAACTCCGAAGAGACGGGCATTGGCCGCCGCTATCTCGAAGAGACGCGCTACCGGCGGCGCAGTATGGGGGAGAGGAGCCTGGCCTATCCCCGGGCGCCGCTCTATAAAGAGTACCCCGAGGCCGCCCAGCGACTCAGTCTGGCTCCCGAGGCCGGCCGGCTGCCGGCTGATCTGTGGCAGGCCGTAGCGGCGCGGCGGTCGCAACGGAATTATGTCGATCGGCCCCTGACCCCGGCGGAACTGGCGGCCCTGCTCTGGGCCACCCAGGGGATGACCGGCTGCATGGGCGGGTATCATTTCCGGGCCGCACCTTCGGCCGGGGCCCTGTATCCGGTGGAGACCTACCTGGCGGTGCATCGGGTCGAAGGGGTGACGCCGGGTATCTGGCATTTCCAGGTAGTGGATTTCGCGCTGGAATTGGTGGCCGCCGGCGATTTTCGCCAGGATCTGGCGGCTGCCGGCCTCTCCCAGAGCTTCCTGGGAGAAGCCGGGGCGGTGTTTATCTGGACCGGCGTGTTGAACCGGGCCCGGTGGAAATACCGGGAGCGGGCCGTCCGCTACCTGTTTCTGGACGCCGGCCATATCTGCCAAAACCTGATGCTGGCCGCTACCGCCCTGAATCTGGGGGTCTGTCCGGTGGGGGCCTTTTTCGACGACGAAGTGGAACGCCTGGTGGGGGTGGATCAACAGGACGAGGTGGCTCTATACCTGGCGTCCGTGGGAGCGCGGATATAAGAGTGTCGCAAAAATTCCAAGACAGGAGGTCAGGGGCGCCTGATCCCTCAACTGAAATTTTTCCAGAGTTTTCAACTTGCCAGGGAGGATAACCTATGAAGCGGTGGATGGTTGCAGTGCTGGTTACGGTTAGTCTGGCTTTGGGGGCCGGTACCCACTTATTCGCCAGCGATGTGGCGGAAAAAGTCCAGGCCGCCAATTTGCGGGCGGCCCAGGATTATCTCAAAGAGGGCCTTATTCAGGCGGGCGAAGGCCGGGATGACCAGGCGGCCCAAGCCTTTCGCAAGGCCATCGGGGTCAGACCGGACTGGGCTGAGGCCCACAGCCTGCTGGGCAGCAGCCTGGCTCGATCCGGCAAGTACGCGGAGGCGGAAGCCGAATTACGCAAGGCCGTCAAGCTGAAGCCCGATTACGCCGAAGGCTGGAATTTTTTGGGAGACTTTCTCAAAGACCGGGGCAAAACCCAGGAAGCCCAGGAGGCCTTTAAGAAAGCCCGGCAATACGCGCGCTGATCAGTCCCGGGGGCAGGCTCCGGCCTGCCCCCCATCCCGCCGCCGTTGCCCCTGGCCCGTCCCGCACCCGGCGGGGAGCGATAGCGAATGCCAAAAGTTTTTTCCGTTAGGGCACATGCTCAAAAAACCAAAATCCCCCCTACCCCCCCTTTGCCAAAGGGGGGAACTACAAGGAATCGCTCTAAAAGTCCCCCTTTGAAAAAGGGGGATTTAGGGGGATTTAAAAATCAGCAAGTGGAAAGAACTTATGGCAAACGCTATATATCTGCCTTTATTCACTCTCTTCCTGAATGATCCTGCCCTGCGCGGTGAACGAAAACCCCTGATTCCCCAAGGTGCCCAGCATTAAGCATTCAATGATGGGCTCGTTAACTCGCTTGTCCGCCTGCCACTGGATAATAAAGTTGGCCCCCAAGCCTTCGGCCTCTTTCTTGGTCTCCTTGATGACCACCCGGGTGGCGGCCAGAGGATTGAGTTTGACCGGCTGCTTGAGGTAGCTGCTGACTTTTTTGCCGTCGGAATCATAGTCGTCGATCCGCAGGATGGTGATGGGCTGCGAAGGGTCGGTATTATGGATCACCAGGTTGGCCCGCAGGGGCACCACCATGTATATCGGCGGCCCGCTGATCACATTGGAATAACAAGGAATATAAACCGTTTGCCCTTTGATCAGCTTGGGAGCGCCTGCGACCCCGCCGCTCAAGGTGAAAAGCAGCAAAGTTGCCAGAACCGTCATCAACCATAACCGCTTGACTCTGCTCATTACCATCTCCTTTGGTGAGGGGCCAGGGGGGGTGGGGACTGACAAAGATCGTTATCGACACGATAACCGGGAAAATTAAAAACCCCGGGGACCGAATTTCCTGAAAGCTTATGAATCCTGCTTGATAGAACTCAGATGATCGGCTTTAAACAGTCGTTTGGAGGTAATCCACCGCGTTTTTAAAGATCGCCAGGCCATCCCCGACCTGCTCCGGGTAGGGCTCGCCCCGGCGGCGCCAGGTTTCCTTGGTCCGGGTCCAGGTGGGGTGCTGGAGGGAGGAGATGTGGGCTTCGGGGTGGGGCATGAGGCCCAGGACCCGGCCGGTGGCGTCGCAGATGCCGGCGATATCCATCAGGGAGCCGTTGGGATTGGCGGGGAAGCGGCCCGCGGCGGGGTGGCCCTCAGCGGTAGCATACTTCAGGGCGATCTGGCCCCGGTCCCAGAGCTCGGCCAGGACATCGGCGGTGGCGTAGAATTTGCCCTCGCCGTGGCGGATGGGCAGTTCCAGGCGGTCCAGTCCCCGGGTGAAGACGCATTTGGAGTCCATGGCCTTGAGATGGACCCAGGCGTCCCGGAAGTTGCCGCAGTCGTTGGGGATCAGCGCGGCCTCGCGTTTATCCGGCCGCCCCGGCAGGCCCGGCAGCAGCCCCAGGTTGACCAGGACCTGGAAGCCGTTGCAGATGCCCATGACCAGTCGGCCCGCCGCGATGAATTCCTGCAGGGCTGAGCCCAGGGCCAGCTTCAGCCTCAGAGCCAGGATAACCCCGGCGCCGTGGTCGTCGCCCCAGGAAAACCCGCCGGGCACGGCCAGAAGATGGTAGTCCCACAGGAGCCGGGGATTCTCCAAGAGGTCGGTGGTGTGGACCCGCAGCGCGTCGGCCCCCGCCCTCTCCAGGGCATAAGCGGTCTCGTAATCGCAATTGAGGCCGTAGCCGTAGAGGACCAAAGCCTTCGGCTTTGGCGTCGGGTTCTGGGTTTTGGGTTTTGGGTTCTGGGCGGTGCCCATGTTGTCGCCACCGTGACTAGTTCCCAAGCTGTGCTTGGGGGCCTCATAAGAGCTTGAGAACCAGGTAAATGGTGCGCAGTGCGCACCCTACGTTGTCTGCCACCGAAAACCGAAAACTGAAAACCGGCCTCTACTTCTTTCCACTCTTTTTCTTTTTGGGGGTCGCGGCCTTCTTTTCTTCGCTGCGTTTCTTGGCCGCGGCCAGTTCCACGACCTTCTCCTGCTTCACCGTTACCCGTTTGGCCTCTTTACGCCAGGCGTAGACGATGGGGCTGGCCACAAAGATCGAGGAGTAGGTACCCACCAGGACGCCCAGGATCATGGCCAGGGCGAAGTCCCGGAGGACCACGCCGCCGAAGAAGAACAGGGCCACCACCACCAGGAACACGGTGGAACTGGTGATGATCGTCCGGGAGAGCACTTCGTTGACGCTCAAATTGATGATGTCGCCCAGTTTGCCCCGTTTCCGGCCCAGATTTTCCCGGATGCGGTCGAAGACCACCACGGTGTCGGTGAGCGAGTACCCCGCCAGGGTGAGCAGCGCAGTTACCACCAGGAGGGTGATTTCAACGTGGAACAGATAGAAGATGCCCAGGACGGCCAGGACGTCGTGGAAAGTAGCGATGGTGGCGCCGATGCCGAAGATGAATTCGAAACGCCAGGCGATGTAGATGATGATCCCCAACATGGAGATGATGATGGCGACAATGGCCTTGTTGCGCAGATCGTGGCTGATGGAGGCGCCGATTTCCTGTTTGCCGACCACCTTGAACTGATTGCCGGGCATGGCCTTGTTGAGGATTTCGACCAGGTGTTCGGACATCTGGCCCACGGTAGTCTCGGACTTCTTGAGCTTGACCATCAGCTCTTTGCCGCCTTCGATCTGTTGAATCTCGGCGTGACCCCAGCCTTCCTTATTGAGGATGTTCCGGACGTCACCGACGGTAAAGGGCTTGGCCGCAGTCATTTCCACCAGGGCGCCGCCGCTGAACTCCACCCCGAGGTTGCCGTGCCCCCGGGAGAGCTGCACGAAGGCTACGAGGCCCAGGATGCAGAGAGCCCCGGAAAGCATAAAGGCGTAATGCCGCCAGCCGATGAAGTCGACGTTGGGCTGCTTGAAGAATTCAAAAAAGCTGAGCTTGGTGAGCCAGCGCTTGATGAGCATCCAGTCGTAGACCACCCGGGTGCCGAACAGGGCGGTGAACAGGTTGAGGATGACGCCCAGGCTCAAGGTGACCGCAAAGCCTTTGATGGGTCCGGTGCCGAAGAGGAACAGCGCGCAGGCGGTGATCAGGGTGGTGACGTGGGAGTCGATGATGGTCCAGAAGGCCTTGTCATAGCCCCCGTCAATGCTGGCCTTGAGAGGCTTGCCGGCATGAAATTCCTCCCGCATGCGTTCGTAGATGAGCACGTTGGAGTCCACCGCCATGCCGATGGACAGGATGATACCGGCGATACCCGGCAGGGTGAGGGTGGCGCCGAACAGGGATAGGGCCCCCAGGAGCAGGATGACGTTGAGGATCATGGCGTAGTCGGCCACCAGCCCGGAGAAACGGTAATAGAAGATCATGAAGCCGATGACCAGGAGGGTGCCCAAGAGGCCCGCGGTGAGGCCTTTCTTAATGGAGTCGGCGCCCAGGGTGGGGCCGACGGTGATATTTTGGACGATCTTGACGGTGGCCGGCAGGGCCCCGGCCCTGAGTACGATGGCCAGGTCATGGGCCTCGGCCGGGGTGTAGGAGCCGGTGATCTGGGCCTTGCCGCCGCCGATGCGTTCCTGGATCACCGGAGCCGAGCGCACCACGCCGTCGAGGATGATGGCCAGGCGACGTTTGACATTTTCGCCGGTGATGCGGCCGAACTCCTGGGCCCCCCGGCTGTTGAAGTCCACGGAGACGTAAGGCTCATTGTAGTCGCCGATGCTTACCCTGGCGTTTTTCACCGCGGCGCCAGTGAGCAGGACCTTCTTTTTGAGCAGCAGCGGCTTGCTTTCGAGGCGGCCGGTTTCCCGGTTAATGCTCTTTTCGATATAGACTTCGTCGTCGGCAGGGATCTTGTCCGCCAGGGCCTGGTTGAGCTGTTCCCGGTCGTAGCCCGGTTTCAGACGGCCGCTTTTGAGGGCCTGGTCAATCAATTCGGGCAGATTGACCGGGGTCTGGTCGTCCACCAGCTTGAATTCCAACTGGGCGGTCTGGCCGATAAGGTCCAGGGCCCGCTGGGGGTCCTGAACGCCTGGGAGTTGGACCACGATCTGGTCGGAGCCCTGGCGCACCAGGACCGGCTCGGTCACCCCAAACTGGTCGATACGGTTGCGCAGCACCTCCAGGCTCTGGGACAGAGTGCGTTCCTGGAGTTGACTGATTTCTTCAGGCTTGAGGGTAAGATTATAGACCAGGCTGCCATCCTGGCGCTGAGGTTCCTCATATTGCAAATGAGGGAATTCTTCTTTCAGGAATTTCTGGAAAGCCGCCTGTTCGTCCCGATTGGCCAGGGTAACGGCGAGCCCTGCTTTCGTGACCTCGCCCACTTTGGCAGACAGGCCCCGTTTGGACGCCATCTCCTTCATATCGGTTTCATCGCGGTTCAAGGCATTACTGATGGCACTCTCCATGTCCACCTGGAGAATCAGGTGCATGCCGCCCTTCAAGTCTAAGCCTAACTTCAAGCCGCGGCTGACATGCTTTTCCCACCAGCCGGGCAACCCCCCGGTGACGGAAGGCAGGACAAAGACAATGGCAATGATCGTGAGGATAAATAAGAAGAGGAACTTCAGGCGAACGGCTCGCAACATGCACCTATCTCCTTAGCACCCGGTCACAGATGGCCTCGGGTAAACGATTTTTCTGTAATCTTGAGATCTTATGACCAGGAGGGGTAAAGGCAATCTCCTACCCCGTGAATTTTTCTAATCAGCAAAAGTTATCTCAGACCGGCCTGACTGTCAAGGTTAATGGCCATTGCGCCGCGGGTTAAAGGCCGGTGCGGGAGTAGTAATAACTGATGATATCCCGTTTGGCCAGCAGGCCCACGATGTCGTTGGGGGCGTCGGGCTGCACCACCGGCAGTTCGTCCACCTGGATGGAGTTCATCTTATCCAGGGCCTCCTGGAGGGAGTCGTTCAAGAAGACCCGCAGCACGTTGGGAGTGGCCACATCTTTGGCCAGGATCAACTGCGAGACCCCCTCCTCAAACATGAGCTCCCGGATGTCATTGATGGAGAGGATGCCGGTCATCTCTCCCCTGGCGTCGATCACGGGGAAATAGATATTGAGGGATTTAGTGACGGCCTGCACGAGATCGCCGAAACGCATATTTTCCGGGATGGTGGTGACGCCCCGGGGTTGCAAGGCATCCCGGACATACATGTCTTCCAGCAGGCCCCGGGCAAATTCCCGGACATGGGCCGGGGAGGCCAGCCGGGTGAAGACCTGTTTTTCATAGAGGCCCGTGCGGCCCAACAGCAGAAAGGCGATGGCGGAGACCAGCATCAGGGGGACCAGCAGGGTGTAACTGGCGCTCATTTCGCAGGCCATGATGATGGCGGCCAGGGGAGTCTTGGAAACTCCCGCAAAAAAGCCGCCCATCCCCACCAGAACGAAGGAGTAGGGATAGATGACCCAGCCCGGGGCCAGTTGGTGGCCCAGATAGCCGAAGCCACCGCCCAACATGGCCCCGATGAAGATGGAGGGGCCGAAGACGCCGCCGCTGCCGCCGGAGCCGAGAGTGCAGGAGGTGGCAACGATCTTCATGGCGGCCAGGAGGAACATGGTGTACCACAGCATCTTGCCTTCCAGGGCCATCTGCACCCAGCCGTAACCGCCGTCCATGACGTGGGGATAGAAGAAGAGAATGAGGCCGCACATCAGGCCGCCGAGGGCCGGCTTGAAAATCCGGGGAAGGTTCAACTTCTCGAAGAACCGATGCGTCATGCCATGGAAGGTCTCGATCCACACATAACCCACCGCGGCGCAGAGCACCCCGAAGATGGCGTAGGGCAGGAGCTCCTTAGGGAGGGCAAAGTCCACCGGGCCGGGGAAGAAGATGGGCACCCGGCCATAGACCTGGGAAAAGATGGAGTAGGCCACGATGGAGGAGACCACGCAGGGCAAGATGGCCTCGAACTCAAATTCCGTTTCCCGGTAGAGCACTTCCGGAGCGAAGAGCGCCGCGCCCAGGGGGGCCCGGAAGATGGCGCCAACACCTGCGGCGGCCCCGGCCAGGACCAGGATGCGGCGTTCCCGGGGTCTGAGCTTCAAGGCCGACGCCAGGAAGGACCCGAAGCCGGCGCCGATCTGGGAGATGGGACCTTCTTTCCCCGCCGAGCCCCCGCTGCCGATGGTGATAGCCGACGTAATGATCTTGATAAAGGGGGCTCGGGGGCGGCTATAACCGCCTTTCTGGTGAAAGGCCTCGATCATGGCGTCGGTGCCGTCCCCGGCGGTCTCGGGAGCCAGGGTATAGACGATCAGGCCGGAAATGAGCCCGCCGACAGTCGGAATCAGAATAATCAGGTAGTTATAGGGGGAGACAAAGCCCAGCACCTGAGCCGCCGGCGCGCCCCGGGCCGGCTCCAGGTATCCGGTCAGGAAGGTGACGGTATGCCTCAGGATATAGAGCAGCAGTTCGTCGAAGACGATGGCACCGAGGCCGGAGACCACGCCTACCGCGATACTTAATACGACCCAGCGAAAATGATAGGACCAGCGGGGAGAAATAAAGGGGAAATGACGTTCTGTGGCTGGAGGAGTCAAGGCTGCCCTTTCTTACCTGAAATCGAATAATCCGCCTGAAGCACAAGGATGGAAAGGTGCGCCTGGGGCCGCGACATGTTCACATCCGGTCGAAAATAAATTCCTCTTCGGGCAATTTTACGCAGGTGAGGAAATTGCCATAGACCGCGCCGGTGTCGATGCCGATCTTGTTGGGCAAGACCAGGGGCTGCTTAAAGGGGGTATGCCCGAAGATCACCCGGCGGCCAAAATCTTCCGTAGAGGCGATGAATTCACCCCGGATCCACAACAGGTCGTCCTCCACCTGCTCCTCGAGGGGCAGGCCGGGTTTGAGGCCGCCGTGGACGAAGATAAAATCCGGGGTTTCATAGTAGAGCTGCAAATCCTGATAAAACCTGGCATGGTCCGGCGGCAGGACCAGGCTTTCCCGGTCCCCCACCCAATCATCGTCCCAGTAGTCTTCCAGGGTGGCCATGCCGCCGTTAAAGATAAACATTTCGGCGGGGTTGCCCTTCAAGAAGTCCAGCAACATGGCCTCATGATTGCCTTTGAGGCAGATGACGTGCCCCGGCGGCGCCAGATTTTGCAGGCGGATAACGTAATCCACCACCCCCCGGGCCTGGGGGCCCCGGTCGATATAGTCCCCCACGAAGACCAGGCGGTCCCGGGTAAGATCGGGACTGATCTTGTCCATGAGGCGTTCCAGGGATTCCAGACTCCCGTGGATGTCGCCGATAGCGTACAGGTTGTCGCCCATACCAGTCAATAAGTGCCCTCAAAGGGCGGACACGCAGGTCCGCCCCTACAATGCCGTGGCCTTCATAGCCACCGGAACAGCTTCTCCCGCCGGTCCAGCCGGGTGAGGCCCGCGTCCCGGGCCAGGCGTTGGGCCGCGGCGTGCTCTTCTGCGGTGAGAAATTCTCGCAAGGCCGGGTGCTCATAAGCGCGGCCGCAGGGGCGGTACTGCCCCATGACGTTGACGTAAGTGTGGGGGGAAATTTCCCGGGCCAAAAATTCCAGGCATTCTTTGGTGCCGGCCAGCCCCCGGGGCAGCACTAGGTGCCGCACCAACAGGCCCCGCCGGGCGACGCCGGCCTCATCCATCACCAGGTCGCCCACCTGGCGGTGCATCTCTTTCAGGGCCACGCGGGCGACCCCGGGGTAGTCCTCGGCCTGGCACAAATCCTTGGCCACCTGAGGGTCCCAAAACTTAAAATCGGGCATGTAGATGTCGATCACCCCGTCCAGGAGGCGCAGGGTCTCCAGGGCATCATAGCCGCCGGTATTGTACACCAGGGGAACATGGAGCCCGCCCGCAATGGCCAGGGGGAGGGCCGCCAAAATCTGGTAAACCTGGTGGCTCGGGGTGACGAAATTAATATTGTGGCAGCCCCGCTTCTGGAGAATGAGCATCATGGCGGCCAGATCCTCGACGCTGATCTCTTCGCCTTCGCCCCCGTGGCTGATCTCGTAATTCTGGCAGAAGATGCAGTACAAGTTGCAGTGGGTGAAAAAGATGGTACCGGAACCGTGCTTTCCCACCAGGGGGTCTTCTTCGCCGAAATGGGGTGAATACGACGACACTACCGGCCGGTCGCCGGTGCGGCACAGTCCCCGCTCGCCGTGATGCCGGTCCACCAGACAGTTGCGGGGACAGAGGTGGCACTGATTGAGGATATCGTAGGCCGCGTCGATCTTCGCCTGTAATAACCCCCGGCGATGTGTCGCTAGATAGACCGGCTCCCATTTATCCATGGCTATTACTCAGCTTCGTAGAGCGCGTCCTACACCAATTCAACAGGGTGAGGCGGGCGGGGACGCCCGCCCTACCAACATCTCCCATTTTGCGGGTGAGCCTCATCAACGTGAGGAACTGCTCACGGCTTACCGCTCACTTCCCTCAATATTCCTCCACTTCGGCCCGCCAGGGTTCCAGCAGGGTGCGGGGGATATCGGCGATGAACCGGGAGGGCGAATTAACGGTCATGCCGAATTGCCTGCTATACCCGATGCTGGGGAAAATGAGCGCCAGGTAGTTGCGGGCCCGGGTGGCGGCCACGTACATGAGGCGGCGCTCCTCCTCCATTTCGTCGTCCCGCTCCTGCGAGTAAAAGGCGGGAAAACGGCCATCCGCGGCCCAGATAATAAAGACCGCGTCCCATTCCAGGCCCTTGGCCGAATGCACCGTGGACAGGGTCAGGTATTCATCGGTGGGGGTGACCACGTCGGCCAGGCTGCTGGGGGGTTCCAGGGTCAGGTCGTTCAAGAAGGTTTGCAGTTCCCGGTAACGGGCGGTGATGGTCAGGAGGTGTTCCAGGTCCTTCATACGTTTAGGGTAGTCATCATAGCGCTCTTTGGCCAGAGGCTCGTAATAGGACAGGACCTCATTCATGCGGGTCATCAGAGTCTGGCCCGGGGCGTCCAGGCGCGCCAGGAGGTCGGCCAGGTCCTTCAATTCTTTGGGGCGGCGTTGATTGCGCAGCCATTTGCCGGCCGCGGCCAGATCGAAATCGCGCCCGATCTGCGCGTTGAACTTGTTGCAGGTTTGCCGGCCCACGCCCGGGAGCAGGAGCAGCACCCGGGTCCAGCTCATGGCGTCCCTGGGGTTGGCCACCACCTTGAGGTGGGCCAGCAGGTCCTTGATGTGGGCGCTCTCCATGAACTTGAAGCCGCCGAACTTCATGAAGGGGATGCCGGCCTTCACCAGTTCGATCTCCAGGTCGAAGGAATGGTAGCCGGCCCGGATGAGCACCGCGATCTCGCTCAAGGGGGTGCCCTCTTCCTGGAGGGCCTGCACCTGAGCCACCACCAGTTTGGACTGCTCGTTTTCCGTGGCGGCCCGGAAAAGGCGGGGGCGAACGCCGTCGGCCCGGCGGGTGAACAGGCACTTGGTGTACTTGTCCCGGGCCCCGGCGATGACCGCGTTGGCCAGATCCAGGATAGGCTGGGTGCTGCGGTAATTCTCCTCAAGTTTGATGATCCGGGTGCCGGGAAAAAGCTTCGGGAAATCCATGATGTTGCGGAAGTTGGCCCCCCGAAAGGAATAGATGGACTGGGAGTCGTCGCCCACGGCCATGACGTTTTGATGGGTGTAGGCCAGAAGCTGCACCAGTTCGGCCTGGAGGCGGTTGGTGTCCTGGTATTCGTCCACCATCAGGTACTGGAAGCGCCGCGACAGATGGCTGCGCACGTCCTCGTGCTCGGTCAAAAGCCGCCGGCCCTCCAGGAGCAGGTCGTCATAGTCCAACAGGGCGTGGCGCCGCTTCTCGTCCTGGTAGGCCGCGGCCATTTCGGCCAGGTGGTCCCGCTGCTCCACAAATTGGGGATAGTCACGGGCCAGGAGGTTATCCAGGGACAGGTCCTTGTTGACCACCGCGCTCAAAATCTCGGCCATGGTCTCTTTCCGGGGAAACGGTCCGGAGAGCTTCTTAAAACCCAGGCGCTCCTTGAGCATACTGAGGAGGTCGCCCTGGTCGGCGCGGTCCATGCAGGTAAAGCCCTTGGGATAACCCAGGCGCTCGCCGTATTGGCGCAGCCAGAGGTAACAGATGCCGTGAAAGGTGCCGCCCACGACCTGGCCCAGGGGCTGATCGACCAGGTGGACCGCGCGGGTGAGCATCTCCCGGGAGGCCTTGCGGGTGAAGGTAAGCAGCAGAATGGCGCTGGGGTCCACTCCGTGCTCCACCAGGTAGGCCAGGCGATAGACCAGGGTGCGGGTCTTGCCGCTGCCGGCCCCGGCAATGACCAGCACCGGACCCTCGAGGGTGGTCACCGCCTCATACTGGGCCGGATTGAGGTCCTTTTCGTAGTCGATGTGGTGCACCGGCTCGGGGGCTACGGGTTTGAAGGTGTAGGGCATGGTTAAAAAGTTATCATCTTTCAGCGGTCAGCTTTCAGCTTCTCGCTAAGAATAAAGTGGATGCAGCAATTTCTCTGTAGGTTATCGCCCAGCACTCTTGTCTAAATTTCTTATAAGTCCCTGGGAAAATGCACTTTTCGTTAACAATTGTCATTCTGAGGGGCCGAACCGACCGAAAAATATAGATCATTCGCTGCGCTCAGGATGACCTACCAAGCAGTTCTGCAAGAGCCGCTTATTTTTTGAAAAAGCGCTGATTGCTTCTGCTCCGGCCAATATACTATTATTATACCATGCTTGGGTGAATACCTCGGGTATTACATTCTCGGAGCTAAGGTCATAAGCGTTTAATTATAATTGGAACATTTTAAAGAAAAAGGGGAGTCAAAGTCCGGCACAACCCATAAATTCATGGCGTTATCCGCCACAAAATGAACTTGATATAGACCTAGATTTCATCCCTTCCCGCCTTACAATTCCTCCCTCCTCATCCACTCCTCCAACGCCTCCAAAGCCCGCTCCGCATAGGCCGCCCCCCGCAGTTTCTTCGGGATACGCCCCTCTAACGCCGGAAACAGCCCGAAGTTAACGTTCATAGGCTGAAAATCTTTGGTGGCGGTGTTGGTGAGGTGGTAAATGAGGGCACCCAGCGCGGTCTCCCGGGGCGGGGTGGCGAGGGGTTGGGACCGCAGGTGGCGGGTGGCGTTGATCCCGGCCAGCAAGCCCATGGACGCAGATTCCACGTAGCCTTCCACCCCCGAAATCTGCCCCGCTAAAAAGAGGTGCGGGTGGGCAAGGAAATTGAGGTGCGGCGACAACAGCCCCGGCGAGTGGATGAAGGTGTTGCGGTGGATGGACCCCAGGCGGGCGAACTCGGCCTGCTCCAGGCCCGGAATCAGCCGGAAGACCCGTTGCTGTTCGCCGTATTTCAGCTTGGTCTGGAAGCCCACGAGGTTATAAAGCGTGCCTTCCCGGTTTTCGGCCCGCAGCTGCACCACCGCAAAGGGTTGGCGGCCGGTTGCCGGGTCGATGAGCCCCACGGGCTTTAGAGGGCCGAACAACAGCGTCTGGTACCCCCGGGCCGCCATGATCTCCACCGGCAGGCAGCCCTCGAAGTAGCGGGGCTCCTCAAAGGCCTTGAGCGGCACCTGCTCCGCGGCCATCAGGGCCTCATAAAAGGCGGCGTACTCGGCCTCGGTGAAGGGGCAGTTGAGGTAATCATCCCCGGCGCCGTAACGGGAGGCCCGGAAGATCTTGCCCAGATCGAGGGACTCCGCGGTGACAATGGGGGCGATGGCGTCGTAGAAGTGCAGATGCTCCTGGCCGGTGAGCCTTCCTAACGCCTCGGCCAGCGGCTCGGAGGTCAAGGGCCCCGTGGCGATGATGGTGGTCATCTCCGGGTCCGGGGCCGCCACTTCCTCCCGGACGACCTCAACCAGAGGCTCGGACGCCAGGGCCTCGGTAATGAAGGCCGCAAACGCCTCCCGGTCCACCGCCAGGGCCTTGCCCGCGGGCACCCGGGTGGCGGCCGCCGCGGCCATGATCAGGGAGTCCAGCCGCCGCATCTCTTCCTTGAGCAATCCCACGGCGCTCTCGACGCGGTCGGCCCTCAGGGAATTGCTGCACACCAGCTCCCCCAACAAGGGCGAGCCGTGGGCCGGGGAAAACTTCCGGGGCTTCATTTCATGGACCCGGACCCGCACCCCGCGCCGGGCCGCCTGCCAGGCGGCCTCACTCCCGGCCAGGCCCCCGCCGATGATGACTACAAGGTTCTGGGTTTTGGGTTCCGGGTTCTGGGTGGTCATTTAGATAGCTGGCTCAGGCTGAAGCCTGCGGGTACAAAGATATTAGGTAGCAGAAGCTGGTCTCGCCAGGAGTAGGCTGCTTTTCCAGAACCCAAAACCCAGAACCCAAAACCTCACTCATTGACTGCCGCGTCAGGGGCAGCGGCCTCCTGGTAGTCGCATTCGTCCCGGGGGCAGAGGATTTTTTTGCCCTTTTTCATCAGCCAGGGGAACTGGCATTGGGGGCAGGGCTGATCCAGGGGCGCCTGGTTCTGGGTGAAGTCGCATTTGGGGTAGTTGTTGCAGCCGTAAAAGATGCCCCGGCGGGAGCGGCGTTTGACCAGGTGCCCGCCGCAGCCTTCCCGGGGGCAGGTGTAGGCGGCCTCGTCTTCCGGGTTCTGGGGGATAATCTGCCCCTCGGGGGTACGGGTGAAATTCTGGGTGAGGCGGCACTTGGGATACCCGGAGCAGCCCAGGAATTCCCCCAGCCGGCCCCGGCGCACCAGCAGCTCTTTGTTGCACTTGGGGCAGGTGAGCCCGCTGGGCGCGGGTTTGCCCCGGACCACGGCGGCCTGAGCCGGCGCCTCCCCCGGCGCCGCGGGAGGCAGCATTTCCGGCCCCTGGAGAATGATCTGGCCCTTGGCGTCCCGGGTGAAATCCCCGGTGAAGCCGCATTTGGGATAGGCGGAGCAGCCGATGAATTCGCCGTTTTTGCCCCAGCGCACCACGAGTTCGGCGCCGCAGTCGGGACAGGTCAGGCTGGTGGGCACGCTCTTCACCTTGCGCATGCCGGTTTTGGCCGCATCCAGCTCCTGGACGAAGGGGCCGTAGAAGTCCCGCATGGTCTGCTGCCAGGATACTTTGCCTTCGGCCACCCGGTCCAACTCGTTCTCCAGGCCCGCGGTGAACGCGGGGTCCATGACATCCGGAAAATTCTCCACCAACAGATCGCTCACCACCAGGCCCATCTCCGTGGGCTTGAGCGCGGTCTTTTCCTTGACCACATAGAGGCGGTCCTGGAGGTTGGTGAGGATGGTGGCATAGGTGCTGGGCCGGCCGATGCCCTGGACCTCCATTTCCTTGATGAGGGAGGCCTCGGTGTAGCGGGCCGGGGGTTTGGTGAAGTGCCGCTGGGGGTCAAAATCCCGCAGCTTCAGGACATCACCCACGGCCAGGGGCGGCAGCTTGGCCGGCCCCGCGGCCTCGCCAATGGCGTCTGTCGACTCCTGGTAAACCTTGGTGAATCCCGCAAATTTCAGCACCGAGGCGGTGGCCCGGAAGAGGTAATCGCCGGCGCTGAGGTCCGCGGTGGTCAGGTCGAAGACCGCAGGGGTCATCTGGGAGGCCACGAACCGCCGCCAGATCAGGTCGTAGAGGGCCAGCTCATCTTTGCCCAGGAAAGGCTTGAGGTCCTGAGGCCGCCGCTCCACCCCGGAGGGCCGGATGGCTTCATGGGCCTCCTGAGCGCCCTTGGGACTCTTGAACCGGTTGGGGGCCTGGGGCAGATAGGCGTCGCCGTAGGTCTCGCCGATGAAGGTCCGCAGCGCGCCCAGGGCCTCCGGCGAGGTCCGGGTGGAGTCGGTCCGCATGTAGGTAATGAGGCCCACGGGGCCTTCGTCCCCCAGGTCCATGCCTTCATAGAGGCGCTGGGCCAGGCGCATGGTCTTTTTGGGGGCGAACCTGAGCTTGCGGTTGGCCTCCATCTGGAGGCTGCTGGTGATAAACGGCGGCGCGGGGTTGCGGCGCTGGGGCTTGGTGTCGAGCTTGGCGACCTTAAATTCGGCGGTCTCCAGGGCGTCGAGAATCTTCTCCACCTCAACCACGCTGCCGGGTTTGATGTTCTTGTTCTTGTGTTTATAGAGATAGGCCACAAAGGGCGGAGGCGCCGCGCCTTCGAGACAGGCGTCCAGGGTCCAGTACTCATCGGGGATAAAGGCCATGATGGCCCGTTCCCGGTCGCAGACCAGCCGCAGGGCCACGGACTGCACCCGCCCGGCGCTCAGGCCGGTCTTGACCTTCTGCCACAACAGGGGGCTGATCTGGTAGCCCACCAGGCGGTCCAGAACCCGCCGGGCCTGCTGGGAGTCGTAGCGGTCCCGGTTCAGCTTGCCCGACTTGGCCAAGGCCTCCTTGATGGCCTTGGGGGTCAACTCCAGAAGCAGAACCCGGTGAAAGCGATGATCTTTCTCGCCCAGAACTTCGGCGATGTGCCAGGCAATGGCCTCCCCTTCCCGGTCCGGGTCGGGTCCCAGGTAGATTTCCTTAATATCCGCCGCGGCTTTCTTGAGTTCCTGGATAACTTTGGCCTTCCCCAGGATGGTGACGTATTTAGGTTGAAAGTCCCGTTCCAGGTCCACTCCCAGCTCGTTTTTGGGCAGGTCCTTGATGTGCCCCTTGCTGGAGACCACCTGGATGTCGGAGCCCAGGTATTTTTGCAAGGTCTTGGCCTTGGTAGGTGATTCGACGATAAGCAATGATTTTGGCATAGGCTAAGTTATATACAATTTGATGATTCAGGGTCAATCATGCTGGCGGTTTTCCGGCGCGGGCCGGTAAGGAGAGCGATAATTTGCGCCACCGGAATTTTTCGGTAAAGGAGGACCGACGCGGCTTATTCCGCGATTTTGCCGTGAAAGCGCCGGGGGTTATGCGTCAAAATCTGGACCAGGGCCCGGGCTTCTTTCTCCGGAGTGCTGAGTTCGCCCCGCTCTTTAAAACTCCGGAAGATCCGGCGCAGGGTCTCGGCCCCGCCGCCTTCCGCCTCCCGGGCCTGGTGCTGCATCCGGGTTTCCGTGGCATCCGGCCGGTAGATCAGGGTGGTAATCTGGGGAGCCTCGTAGGCCAGTTGCCGGGCCAGGCGCTCCTCCGCGGCCTTGGCCAGAGAGTAGGCCCCGACCCCGGGGATAAGTGCATCCGCAACCGCGGACCCGAAAAAGACCACCAGCCCGCCGTCCTGCTTGAGTAACTCGGGAAGCGCGGCCCGGATGAGCTGATAGGCCGCGGTGACGTGGGATTCCATCTCCTCCTGGAAATCCTCGGGAGCCAACTCCCATAACAGGGGCCCGGGGTGTACGACTCCGGCGGCGTGGATAAAGCCGTAAAAGTCGCCCAGGTTGAGGGCCTCGGCCACCAGGGCCGCAGCGGTTTCGGGGGCCGCGGCATTGCCGGACACCGGCCGGGCTTCAATGCCCAGGGCGCTGCAGGCCGCAGCTGCGTCCGCAAGGGCCGGGGCGTGCCGGGCGTTCAATACCAGATTGACCCCCCGGCCGGCCAACTCCAGGGCCACGGCCCGGCCGATCCCCATGGAGGCCCCGGTGATGATCAAGGTCTTGCCGGTTAATTCGGCCATTTTGCCACCTAACTCCAATCTTTTCCGCGGTTTTCTTATAATAATGATTCGCGGCGGCTTAGCCAATGAAAAGTAGGAAAAAAAT
>JALNYP010000132.1 GCA_023229795.1 Syntrophobacterales bacterium | reverse complement strand
GCCCGGCATGGGGCCGGGAGGCGGCCAGGGCCGCGGCTGGGGCGCCGGCGATGCTTACAGCCGGATGTATAACCCCAAAACCGTGGAAACCCTCAGCGGTGAGGTGGTGAGCGTGGAAAAATTCACCCCGGGCAGGCAAATGTCTTATGGGGTGCATTTTACCCTGAAGACCGCAAAAGAGACGATCCCGGTCCACCTGGGACCCAGCTGGTACATAGAAAAGCAAGGTGTGACTTTTGCCCAGGGGGATAAGGTGGAGGTCACCGGCTCCCGGATCACTTACGAGGGGAAACCGACCATCATCGCCGCGGAAGTGAAAAAAGGCGGCCAGGTCTTGAAGCTGCGGGACGCCGCCGGGGTGCCGGCCTGGGCTGGTAGGGGCCGGCAGTAATCGGGCTATCAACGGAGGAAATAGGCGCAGAATCAGGGTCGGCCAGGCTGGCGGCCGACCCTGATTGCAATCCGAGTCGACTTGATAGCCAATTCAAAATGATAGGAGCCGGACAAGTGGTTAACCATGAGAAGCCCGGACCAAGTGGCCCAAGCAACCCCGAGACTCTGGCTGATGTTTGGGAAGCCGAGATTAAGGCCAAAGAGCGGCTTGAGAAGATCAGGCATAAGCTCCTGGTGATGAGCGGCAAGGGAGGGGTGGGCAAAAGCACGGTGGCCATCTACCTGGCACTGGGATTGGCCAAGCGGGGATATAAGGTCGGCCTGCTGGACGTGGACCTGCATGGGCCGGACATCGCCCGTATGCTGGGGCTCACGGGCAGACTCCACATGGGCCCCGAAGGCGGCATCCAACCCCAGTCCGGCGGGGACAACTTAAAGGTCGTCTCCATCGAAGGGCTTCTCACCGACCGGGATGCGCCGGTCATCTGGCGCGGTCCTATGAAGCATAAGGCCATACGCCAATTTCTGGGCGAAGTTGAATGGGGCCGGCTGGATTACTTGATCATCGATTCTCCCCCAGGAACGGGGGATGAACCCCTGAGCGTGGCCCAGGTCATTACCGACGCCCGGGCTGTGATTGTCACCACGCCCCAGGAAGTGGCCCTGGCAGATGTGCGCAAGGCCATCAATTTTTGCCGCCAAGTCAACCTGACGGTTCTGGGGTTGGTGGAAAATATGAGCGGCCTTATCTGCCCCCACTGTGGCGGCGAGATCCACCTGTTCCGCCAGGGCGGCGGCCAGAAAACCGCATCAGCTAAGGGGATTCCTTTTTTGGGCAGCCTGCCCTTTGATCTGCGCGTCATGGAAGGCGGGGACCTGGGCTTGCCTCTTGCCGAATCGCCGGAGTCCAGTCCTTTTTCTCGCGCCTTGACCTCTCTGCTTGACGCCGTGGAGGCGCGGTGCGGGGAAATGTTCCAAGAAAAATAAAGTATCCCAAAAAAAATTGACTTAACAACCGCCGAATTTGCGGTTTTGGATTGTTATATATGCAGGAAACCGATTATTCGCATTACCATTTAGAGGAAAGGCAGCCATGAACAAACCTGGCATCTTAGGACTTGCGGTTATCGGGCTTTTGAGCCTGATGCTCACGGTATCGTCATCCTGGGCGCAAAGCGGGAGGCGCATTCACTACAGCACCCTCTACAATCCCGGTACTGTCGAGACGGTTCGGGGCAAAGTAACCAACCTGGGCCAAACGCTTTCGGGAAACGGCCGGGATTATTGTTTGAACCTGACGATGCGAACCGCGCAGGAAAAGATTTTGGTCATCCTGGAGCCGGCGAGTTATGCCAAAAAGCTGCCTATCGGCATCAAGCCCGGCGATCGGGTGGAGGTAAAAGGTTCAAGGGTAACAATCATGGGACCCACTATGATTGCCGCAGAAATCAAGAAGGGCGACACGGTCGTCAAACTCCGGGATGTCAATGGCCGCCCGGTCTGGGCGGTGGGGGAGGACTGGCATATCCATTGAGCCGGAGAAATCTGCTTTGCCATTTCTTGTAAGAATAAGGAGTTAAAGGTCATGCCTGCTCCCCTGGCATTACTATCCAAACCCCAACAAGTTTCTCGGCCCCGACGCCTGGCCGATCTTGACCTGTGGCTGAAAATTGTGGTGCCCATATTTCTCCTGGCGTCCCTGTTTATCGCACTGGACTCGGGGTTCTTCCAAGGTTATCTGCGGCTCTTCCAGCGGAACACGTATACCTCTTTGCTCTCCGCCCTGGGGGCGGTATACGCCCTGGCCTTCCTCACCATGCAAGCGAATGGCCGCCGGAGCCATCGGCGGGCTGGCCCTGGGCCTGTTCGTGGCCCTGTTCCTGATGCCGTGCTTCTATGTGCTGACCTCTCGGCCGGCTGCTGGACCAGTTATTAATGATAAAAAAGAATTGCGGTAATTTTCATCAGAAGAGCATATTTTGCAGGAGGAGATTCGGTCAGAAAATTCGCCCCGAAATCGGGCAAGCCGTTCAGAGGGACTAATGGATTAGCCGTGATTGCGAACCGGGTTACCTTGCCTCGGGCAAAATATGGAGAGCAAATATGCTAAAAGTTAAACCGAATCCGGATTATCCTCCGGAAGAGGGAAGATATCTCCGGGGAAATGATTTTTCTCCGGTAGCCGTCGCCATCGTCTTGAATTGTGACGAGGATAAAATCCCGCCCGAGCTCGTGAAGTTGGTGAGGGTAGGAATAGAAACCGGGGCCGCCCTTTCCGGGAGTGTGCAAACCCCGAATATTGGTCTGGAGAAGATGGTCTGCAACCTCGTGGCCAATCCGAACATTCGTTATCTCATCCTGGGCGGCCCGGAGTCGGAGGGCCATGCCACCGGAGAAGCTCTTAAAGCCTTATTCACGCATGGAGTGGATAAAACCCACCGCATTATGGGAACGAACGCGCCCCACGCAGTCCTGTATAACTTACCTTTTGAAATGATTGAGCGGTTCCGGCAGCAGATTTCTTTAATCGACCTGCAATTTGAGGGAGACCCTGGCCAGATCCGCCAGGCGGTCTGGTCCTGTTTCCAGGAAAAACCTGTGGAGTTCCGCAATTACCGGTTGTATGACCCCGGTGCCTTCTCTGAAGCTCCTTTTGTTGGCAACTTGGATTGGCGGATTACGCAACCATGGGCGGGGATCATGGAGGAAACAGAGGTGGAGGCGAAAAACAAGGCTCTGGCTCGGGCCGATCAGTTGCGGGCCAGGTCCCGTAAAGACAGTTTCTATGGGCCTAAAAACCGAAAGCACTGATGGACTTAGCCATGGAAATGCCCAGGAATATCGTCAAAGAAAACCAGTCGACGGTAAAATCTTCGTACCACAAGATAGCTATGTTGCCATAGGGAGGAAATTCGGTGAATCGCCATCATCAGGCGGTAATGACTCGAATAACGTGGCGGCGGGAAATGACCTGGGCGTTTAGCCTTCTCGGCCTTGCCGTTATTCTGGGGTTCATGCTTCAATGGCCTCTGGTGCATGCATCCTTAAAAGGGAACCTGACCGCGTTTCTCGATCAAAAGCGCCAGGAACGGCGGGAAGTGCAATTTCAGGGAGTAAAAACCTTGGATCTGGCGCAGGCTTACCAGGTCTGGCAAGAACAGCAAGTCCTCTTCGTGGATGCCCGCAAGGCCGAAGAATATCAGGAGTTGCATGTCCAGGGTGCCATGAATGTTCCACCGGAAACGTGGGGGGAGCTCGCATCGGCGGAGTTGATGAAGATGGATAAATCGCGCCAACTGGTGGTCTACTGCAGCCAGGAAAGTTGCGACGATGCCCTCAAGTTGGCCAAAAAGCTGCGTGCGGCCGGTTTTACCCGGGTGATGGCCTTTACCGGAGGCTTCCGGGCTTGGGATGAAGCCGGCTACCCGGCGGATACCAGTCGATAACGAGAGGGGGGAAATTTGTCAGTCTCAGTGATACGGTTTGTTTCCTCAGTGGTGGGTATAGTTCTGGGTGGGCTTTTTGTGTATGCGGGCGTGCAGAAGCACCTGGCCCCCTATGAGTTCGCGGAAGCCATACTGGCCTACGAACTACTGCCCTCGGCTCTGGTGGGACTGGTGGCCGCGACCCTGCCCTGGGTGGAGATGGTTTCCGGCTTTTCTTTGATCCTGGGATGCCTTTTGGGCAGCCGCCGGTTCTCCAACCCCTTCCCGGTGGGCGGCCTTCTCCGGCGCAGCGCTCTCCTGCTGATCTTGGGCCAATCGCTCCTGTTTGTCGCCGTGCTGCTCATCACCATGGCCCGGGGCCTGAAAATCGATTGCGGCTGCGGCCTGTTTCTCCAGCGCCAGGTGGGACCGGCATCCCTCCTGGAAGACGGACTTTTTCTGGTGCTGACCGGGTGGCTTTACTGGCGGGAACTGCGGCTTAAACTCGATTAAACCATCTGGGAATCACCAAGGGTGCCGCCATGGCCAAGATCCTGAAAATCTCCTACCCCAAATGGGATTTCAGCCCCAGGTTCTCCTGTTGCTCCAGGCGCTTGACGAACTCTTTGAGCAGTTTCAGCGCATCTTCGCCATCCTTATCCATGACGGCGCCCTTCATCCGGATAAATTCACTTTCCGTGATGGTCATTACCCTATTTTTTCCCATAAAGCCCCCTGATCGGCGATCTTGGGTGGTGCAGCGCGGACGGCCCGGCGAAGGGAAATCCTGATCGGGGCAGCAGTAAGCCCCGGTTTGTCACCAGCATTGGCGAGGCCACCCGCAGTCGCTTCTTGAAACAACCAAACCCGCCGGCATGGCTCGGTTACGACAACCCCTAATCTTTATACGGATTCACCAAATGGACCGGGACCGGCGAGGTGCGAATCACCTTTTCGGCCACACTGCCGAAGACCGGGC
>JALNYP010000131.1 GCA_023229795.1 Syntrophobacterales bacterium | reverse complement strand
CCCAAAAAAAATGACTGGCCAGATGGGGAGGTATCCGGCCAGTCGGTGAAAGGAGAAAATGGTATATGAACTTTTAAGGGGGGGATGAGGGTTCCTTAATAAGGTTCATACACGCTTTAATGAGATGCAGTAACCGTGCCATTTTCTCAATTACTATATTATCCCGCTATTTCAACAGGTTACTATTTTTATCGCTCCAGTCCTGGTTCAAATATTTATACTGCATTGAGGCCGATCTGAAGCCGGTTCCATTAACTTACTGAAATCACAGCAATTAAAAATGATACCGGAAAACCGCCCCTGATTAGGGTTAGGGTCATGAGCAAGAGGCGGCAAGCGAGGAGAGCCCTTTTCCTGCCAGGATTTCCCGACCGGAGCAAACGCCCAGGTCGAGGAGCTGGCAGCAGGAGGGGGTGGGCGGCGCCTGGCGGCGGGCCCAAAAAGAAATGGCCGGATGGGGGAGGTATCCGGCCAATCAGTTGAAAGGAGAAAATGGTATATGAACTTTAAGGGGGGGATGGGGGGTCCTTAATTAGGTTCATACACGCTTTATAAAGGTGCAGAAATCATGCCACAACCTGGCTTATTTTATTATGCTGCTATTTCAATAGGTTACCGTTTTACTTGCTTTGGGCCTGGTTCAATTATTTATACTAAATTGACGCCAGCCTGAAATTAGTTCACTTAACTTATTTGAATTACAGTAGAAAAAAATGATACCGGAAAGCCGCTGCGGATCAGTAGGGGTGAGAAACGTGAGGACGGGCAATGGCATGGCCACGGAGCAGGTGGGCGGCCCGTGGTTCGGGCCCAAAAAAGAACTGGCCGGATGGGGGAGGTATCCGGCCAGTCGGTGAAAGGAGAAAATGGTATATGAACTTTCCTTAAGGGGGGGATGTGGGTACCTTAAATGAGGTCCATATACGTTTATATAATAATGCAGTAACCGTGCCAGACCTGGCTATTGAGCATATATTAATTAATTTCAATAAGTTAACCTTTTGGTGTGACGCTTCCTGTTCAATATTTTATACCAAACCAAATCCCGGCAAGGAGTACTGATTAGACAACCAATTGATATTACATACATAATTTAATCTGCGGGCGGAATTCAATTTTTTGTTCCAAAATTTACGGTTTCGGAAGCCCGGCGACGGCGAGGTCTCATAATCGGAGAGGGCTGCGAAAGCTTTCCTGTTAGGTAATCTTTCTGTATAATAAACAATTCAGAATTGGTCTGGGTCCAGGAGAACCGGCGCTGCCGGGAAATGCTCCTGGCGGCCGAAATTTCAAAAGAACGGAGACGGGACGCCTTGCACGAGTCGTTGGAGGATGCAAAGCCGGTGCGCCTGAATGGCGCATTTTGCGTGTGGCTGATGGGGCTGAGCGCCTCCGGGAAAACCACCTTGGCCCGCCTGCTGGCCGAGGCGCTTGAGCAACGGGGCTTGAGGGTCGAGATCCTGGACGGCGATATCGTGCGGAACACCCTGACTAAAGGGCTGGGCTTTACCCGGGAGGACCGGGAGACCAACCTGAGGCGCATCGCGCTCCTGGCCCAAAATTTGGTGGAACGGCAGGTGGTGACCATCGTGGCGGCCATCTGTCCCTACCATAGCATCCGGAAAGAGGTGCGGGCCACTATTGGCGATTTCGTTGAGGTCCACCTGAACTGCCCTATAGAAATCTGTATCCAGCGTGATCCCAAGGGGCTGTACCGGAAAGCCCTGGCCGGGGAAATCCAGCATTTCACCGGCATTGGCGATGCCTTTGAGACCCCGGAACGGCCGGATATCGAGGTGCAGACCCATATCGAAAACCCTGAAGAGTGCCTGGCCCGGATTCTCCAGGGCCTCGAGGCCCTGCAGCGCCTGCCTGAGGACAGCCCGGCGCCCCTGGAGCAGGAAGGCGAAGCGCCTGGGCCTCGCCGCCTGTCCTGCAAAGCGGCCCGGTAGTCCCCCAGCCCTCTAATTTTTTTAACCCACCTTACCAGCGTACCACCCGGTCCCTGATAAATCGTCTCACTCCGGAAGGATGGCGTATGCTCCCTTCCTCTGCATACTTGCAACTTGGTTGATTTTCGGGTAGATAATGGCTATGAGCGATCATTGCGATTTCCCCCGGTGGCTGGCCCAACAGGGACTGCGGACCACCCCGGTGCGGCTGGCGGTGCTGGAGATCTTGGGGAACGCGCCCCGGGCCCTCCGGGCCCAGGAGATTCTGGAGATCATCCGGTCCCAGCGCCGGGTGAACAAGGTCACGGTGTACCGCATCCTGGAGGATTTCACCCGGCGGGGCATGGTGCGCAAGCTGGCTTTGGAAGGGCTGGTGAACCATTTCGAACTGGCCTGCGAGCACCACCCGCCCCATCCCCACTTTCAGTGCCACTCCTGCCGGGAAGTCCAGTGCCTGGAGCCGGTGGCCCTGAACCGAGTCTGGACGGAATTGCGAGGGCCGGTGGGTAACCGGGCGGACCATATCGATATCAAAATAGAAGGACTCTGCCACAAATGCCGAGAAATATCTTAATGCAACCGGGTTGTTACAAATGGTCCCCGGGAACCGGCGGGCGTCGATCGGGGCTGATCCATCTGGCCTGCCTGGTTCTCTGGAGTGTGCTTCTTCTGCCGGGTCCGGCGGGGGCCGCAGCCGGAAAGATTTCGGTAGCCGCCAGTATCCCGCCGTTGGGCGACTTCTGCCGGCACCTCGGCGGCGACCTGGTCCAGGTCCAGGTGCTGATCCCTCCGGGGGCCAGCCCCCACGCCTTTGAGCCCGTGCCGTCAGTAATGGCCAGGGCCTCCCAGGCCCGAGTGTTCGTTTACATCGGCGCGGGGCTCGAACCCTGGGCCGAAAAGTTGCTGCACGCCCAAGGCCCCGGGGACCAGGTAGTGGTGGAGGCCGCCCGGGGGGTGCCTTTGCTGGGCATGGCCGGGCATCATCACGGCGAGGGGAAGGCCGAAGCGCACCCGGCTGCGGGCCAGGCAGATCCGCACGACAGTCACCTGGGCGGTAATCCCCATATCTGGCTGGACCCCGTCCTGGCCCAGGATATCTGTCGCAAAATTAGCCAGGCCTTTATCCAGGTTGATCCTGAACACCGGGCCCAATATGAAGCCAATCTCCAGAATTATCTAGCCGATCTGGAAAAACTGAATCAGGAAATTGAGAGCCAGGCTCGAAATTGGCAGCTTCGGGATTTTGTCTCCTTTCACCCGTCTTTTACTTATTTTGCCCGCCGGTACAATCTTCATGAGGCCGGGACCATTGAAGAATCTCCGGGCCGGGAACCCACCCCCCGCCATCTTCAAGATCTGGTAGCCTCCATCCGCCGCCTGGGTATCAAAGTGGTGTTTGCCGAACCCCAGCTCAATCCCCAGGTGGCGGAGGTCATCGCCCAGGAGGCGGGCGTCAAGGTCCTGACTTTGGACCCCATGGGCGGCCAGCCTCCTTACGGTGAAGATTATTTGCAGTTGATGCGCTACAACCTGGCGGAACTGAACCGGGCCTTGAAGTGAGATGACTGCAGATGGCTGAAATTGCCGTAAATCTTGAAGGAGTCTGGGTCAGCTATAACGGCGCCACGATCCTGGAAGAGGTTAATTTAGCGATCGAAGTTGGCCGTTATGTGGGCATCCTGGGGCCCAACGGCGCCGGGAAAAGCACCCTGCTCAAGGTAATCCTGGGGTTGATCCGCCCCACCCGGGGGGAAGTCAGGGTCTTTGGCGAGACCCCGGCAAAGCTGCGGCTGAGCGGCCATGGGGCGGGCTACCTGCCGCAACACCCCTTGAGGAATCCCCGTTTTCCCGTGACCGTGCTGGACGTGGTGCTCATGGCGCGCTACGGCCGCCTCGGGCTGTTCAGACACCCCCGCCGGGAAGACCGGGACATGGCCCGGCGCCGGCTGGAGGACCTGGGCATCGCCCACCTGGCCAACCGGCTCATCGGCGATCTCTCCGGCGGAGAGCAGCAGCGGGTCTTCATCGCCCGGGCCTTGAGCGCGGAACCCCGGCTCCTGGTGCTGGACGAACCCACGGTGTCCCTGGACGTCTGCGTCCAGGATGAAATCTTCGAACTGGTCAACACCCTGAAGGAAAAGCTGAACCTCACCGTCCTCATCGTGTCCCATGATATCGGCGGCGTGGCCCACCATGTGGACGACGTGGTCTGCATCAACCGGCGGATTCACGTGCATCAACGTCCGCCCATCGGCCGTCTGGGACTGGAGAACACCTTCGGCTGCGCGGTGGAATACTTGTTCCACGGCGAAATCCCCCACCGGGTGGTAAAGGCCCACGATGATTGATCTATTCACGATGGGTTTTCTCCAGCGGGCCCTGTTGGCGGGTATTCTGGTGAGCCTGCTGTGCGGCGTACTTTCCACCTTTGTGGTACTGCGGCGCATGGCCTTCATCGGGGTGGGCATCTCCCATTCGGCCTTCGGCGGCGTGGCCCTGGGGTTCCTCCTGGGCGTCGACCCCCTGTGGACCGGGGTCGGCTTTGCGGTCATGGTGGCCCTGCTCATCGAGTGGGCCCAGACCCGCACCGCGGTGGCAGAAGATACCGCCATCGGCATCTTCTTCGCGGCCTCCATGGCCCTGGGCCTGGTCTTCCTCCATCTCTCCCGGGCCTATAACGTCGACATCTTCGGCTTTCTCTTCGGCAACATTCTGGCCATCGGCACCCGGCAGGTCTGGCAGATCCTGGTGGTCACGGTGGCCGTCCTGGCCGTCATCCTGGCCTTTTTCAAGGAACTGGTCTTCCTGAGTTTCGACGAAGAAATGGCCTGGGTGAGCGGGGTGCCGGTGAAGGCCCTGCGTTATCTCTTCCTGATCATCATGGCCCTGGTGGTCATCG
>JALNYP010000048.1 GCA_023229795.1 Syntrophobacterales bacterium | reverse complement strand
GAGGAACTTGAACTTCGGTTTCTCTTTGCAGGCGTCAATGACCGCGTCGGCAAACTCGAGAGCGCCTTCGCCGCCGAACTGCCAGTGCTTGGACACGGCCACCCGGGCGCCTTCCGCCTCGCAGATCCGCCGAACAAAGTCATGCTCTTCCTTGGTATCGAAATGGAAGGCGTTGAGGCAGACCACCGGGTTGATGCCAGATTTTTTGATGGTGCGAATGTGGTGCACTGCGTTCTGCACGCCGTCTTCCAGCCATTTGAAGTTGGCGGGAGTGGCTTCGAAGTACTCTTTGGGGACCGGTTTGCCCGGAGGGCACGGCAGGGCGCCGGCGTTGACCCCGTGGTGCTTCAAGCCCCGGATCGTGGTAGTCAGCACCGACACGTGGGGGATGAGGCCGCTGAACCGGCATTTGACGTTCCAGAACTTCTCAAAGCCGATGTCGGCGCCGAAGCCGGACTCGGTGATGTGGTAGTCAAACAGCTTCAGGCCGATCTGGTCGGCGACGATGGAGCTTTGTCCCACCGCGATGTTGGCGAAGGGGCCGGCGTGCACGAAGCACGGCTGCTTCTCCACGGTCTGCATCAGGGTGGGGTTGATGGAGGGCAGCATCCAGGCGGTCATGGCGTTGCCGACTTCCAGGTCGCCGGTGGTGATGGGTTCGCCCTTCCGGTTGTAGCACACCACCATTTCATTCAGGCGCTTTTTCAGGTCTGCCAGGGAAGTGAACACTGCCAGGATGGCCATGACTTCCGAGGACACGGCGATGCCGAATTTGGAATCCATCAGGAAGCCGTCCATCTTGCCGCCCCGGCCGATGGTGATATTGCGCAGGGCCTGGGCGCAGAAGTCCAGAATCCAGCCCATTTCGAAGTTTTTCGGATCGATGCCCAAGCGGACCAGCTTCCGCTTGGCCAACTGGGCGTCGTCATAGTTGAACTCGTGCTGCATCCGGGAGGTGGCGGCCACCATGGCCAGGTTATGGGCGTTCATGATGTTGTTGATGTCGCCGGTGAGGCCCAGGGAGAACTCGGTCATGGGGATCAAGAGCGAGATGCCGCCGCCGGCCGCGGTGCCCTTGATGTTCATGGTGGGGCCGCCGGAAGGCTGGCGGATGCAGCCGCCCACGTTCATGCCCCGTTTGCCCAGGCCTTCGATCAGGCCCATGGAGGTGGTGGATTTGCCTTCACCCAGGGGAGTGGGGGTGATGGCGGTGACTTCGATGTATTTGCCGTCGGGTTTACTCTTCAGCCGTTCCAGGCACTTCATGTAGTCGACGCGGCCGATTTTCTGACCAGCGGGAATACGCTCTTCTTTAGGGATTCCCAGTTTATCGCACATCGCGTCAAAGGGGATCATCTCCGCTTCGGCAATTTCCGCAATCTGCCAGTCTTTCTGTTTAACCGGATCATACTTCGCCATAAAAACTGCCTCCTTATGGTATGGTAATTATTAACTAAATTTCCAGGACATCCCCGCAACGACCAGGGTGATGGCAAAGCAGGCTCTAACCTTAAGGTCCCCCGGACAAGGGCCAGCAGAGCTCATACTTTTTTTCACATAGTCCCCCATTTAATAGACCTCAAGTGCATTTGTCAATGATTTTTTGAACCCTAAAACCACTTAGCTTAAAATTCTTCTGGATTTTTATATTTGACAATTCCCTCGGTTTCGCCATAGAATTAAGTGAATAGTAGTACAAGTCCATCCTGCGCACCTTTCCGCTTTTATCAAAATAGGTTGGCCAGGGAAGTTCACGACTTGCCGTCCCCGGAGCGGAATCCTTCAGGGGCGCCGATTAGCACAAACAAGGGAAATTTCAAGTATTTTTTTTTGCTCTGGATTAATGGAATAGGAGGATCGCTATGGTAATAGCGGAATCGAAACCGCTGGCGGAAATCCTGGATATGGTCAAGGATTTCAAAAAGATCGTGGTAGCCGGCTGTAAAGGCTGCGTGACCGTGTGTTGCGCGGGGGGTGAAAAAGAGGTAGCCATCCTGGCCTCCGAACTGAGGATCGCCCGCAAAGCCGCCGGCAACGAATTGGAAATTAAGGAATACACCTGCGAACGGCAGTGCGATCCCGAATACATCGAGCCGCTGGACGACCTGGTGGACGGAGTCGACGCCGTTGTTTCCATTGCCTGCAGCGTCGGGCCCCAATACGTCGCCGCCCGCTATCCCTTTCTCAAGGTCTATCCGGGCCTCAACACCACTAGCATCGGCGGCGCCACCGAGCACGGCGTCTGGAAAGAATTCTGCCAGGCCTGCGGCAACTGCATCATTGGCAATTTCGGCGGTTTGTGCCCCATCACCCGCTGTGCCAAGCAGCTCCTGAACGGCCCCTGCGGCGGCTCTTCCCAGGGTATCTGCGAGGTGGGCAAGGGCTCCATCCCCTGCATCTGGCAACTCATTTACGATCGCCTGAAAAATCTTGGCGAACTCCACAAGCTCACCGAGGTGCAGCTCTATAAAAATTGGTCTACCAGCCGCGACGGCGGGTTACGCACTACGATACGGGAGGAATTGAAACAATGACCGCCGAATACTCCGCGGGAAGCAAACTCGAAAAAATCTTTCGGAGCGGCCAGAAGGCCGTCACCGGCGAATGCGGCCCGCCCCGTGGCTGCGACGTAGAGCATTTCAAGCATAAGGCGAGTTTTCTGAAGGGCAACGTCGACGCGATTAACCTCACCGACAACCAGACCGCAGTAGTGCGGTTCTGTTCCATGGCCGCCGCCAAGATCATCTTGGAGATGGGCATGGAACCGGTGATGCAGATGGTCACCCGGGACATGAACCGCATCGCCCTCCAGAGCAACATCCTGGGCGCCGCCGCCTTGGGCGTCAAGAACCTCTTGTGCCTTACCGGCGACCACCAGTCCTTCGGCGACCATCCCCAGGCCAAGAACGTCCACGACATGGACTCCATCATGCTGGCCCACACCGTCAAGAATATGCGGGACGAAGGCAAGATGGTGAGCGGCACCGAGCTCCAGGGCCGGCCCCGCATCTTCATCGGCGCCGCGGCCAACCCTTTCGCCGACCCCCAGGAATTCCGGGTGGTGCGCATGGGCAAGAAGATCGCCGCCGGGGTCCAGTTCATCCAGACCCAGTGCATCTATAACATGGAGCGCTTCCGGAAGTTCATGGACATGGCCAACGACATGGGCCTCACGGAAAAGTGTTACATCATGGCCGGCATCACCCCGCTTAAGTCCGTGGGTATGGCCAATTACATGAAAAAATTCGTCCCCGGCCTGGACGTGCCCGACAGCTATATCGCCCGCCTCAAGGGCGTGCCCAAGGACAAGGTGGCCGCGGAAGGCATCAAGATCGCGGTGGAGCAGATCCAGGAGTGCCTGGCCATGAAGGGCGTTGCCGGCATCCACCTGATGGCCATCGAATGGGAGGACCACGTCCCCGAGATCGTCAAGGCCGCCGGCCTCCTACCCCGCCCCGTGGTGGAGGCGGATTAAACTGATGGTAGGGCGGGCGTCCCCGCCCGCCAATTCTTCCAAGCCCGGTCCCGCGGACCGGGCTTTTTTATGGCGGCCTGATCGAAAAAACCCCCTTCCCGCCCCTGAACATGGCATAATAAGCTCACTGGAAGCGCTTGGTGGGCCCCCCGGGCCGCCAAATTTTTTTACGCTTGACATCCCTGCCCTGGAGAAAAATCCCATGAGAATCTTACCCGGCGTGCGACCTTCGGCTCTGCTGTTACTCCTGACGCTCTTGGCCGGCCTCGTCATGCTGCCCGGCTGCCTCGATAATCTCTGCAAGCTCAGACTCTACCTCTATCGCGATGTGGAGCAAAAGAGTCTCCCGCCGTCGGACCTGGCCCTGCTGATTGCTGATCCCGCCCTGGTCGCGGCCCTGCTTCCTGCCGCCAAGCTGCCCCCGGTGCTGCCCTGGGCTCCCGAACAACCAAACTATGACCAGGACTATTATCAGCTCTCCATCGACCAACTGGACGGCCGCGTGGTGTATCAGGGCCGGTGCATGAATACCACCCCCACCTATGTCTGTGAAGTCCGGCCCGGCAACCGGCGAGTCATGGCCACCTTAAATCTCTTTGGCCCCTCGGGTCGTGAGAGCATCAAAGGCGAAACTCCTTTAACTCTGGAGCCGGGCGCGGTTTATTTCTTATATCCTGATGCCTCGGAGGCCTCGCAGAAGAGATTGCGTCTTCAGGCGCAGCGCTTGCCGGCCCCTTACGATGCCGAACTCCGCGCCAAACTGATGGATTGGCTGCACCACCATACCCAAGGACGTTCCCTGGAAGACTGATAAGGGATGACCTCCTGTTCCCTCTTTCCCTCACCGGGAGAGAGGGCCATATGCGACCTAAGCCAGGCCTGACCGGGGAAAAGGTCGTTACCTTAAGATTCTTAAGAATTAATTTGAAAATCATATTGCTTCTGATATTAATGAGCAAATGTTGGAGAATATTTTCACACCTTTTCGGCTTAAATGGTATCCCCGGGCTATCTTATTTGCCATCGGCCTGAGCTTTCTTCTTATTATCTCAATCGGGCATGGCGCTTCCACCTTGAACGGTAGAGTCGGAGGCGATTATCCCGCCTTTTACGGGGCCGGGCGCATCATTGCCAATGGCGACTGGCAAAACTTATACAACCCTGCGACCCAGTTGCAGGCGCAGCAGGGTCTATTGCCGGAAAAGAAATCCAACTTTTTGCCATTTTCTTATCCACCCTTCTTGGCGCTCATCTACTATCCCCTCTCTCTTCTCAATTATAGATTATCCTATATTATCCACACGTTATTTATGCTTGGCTCACTCATGCTTGCCCTTCAGCTTTTACGGCCTTTTAGTCATACAATTGATCAATATTATTTACTAACTTTGGCGATGGCCTTGTCATTCTATCCATTGTTTAGTGGCGTTTTGATGGGACAAAACACGGCTGTCATTCTCCTGATCATTGTCGGCGCCTGGAGGTTGGCCTTAGCCAACCGGGAATGGCTGGCCGGCCTTATTCTCGGGTTATTGCTTTTTAAGCCACAATTCGCTTTGCCGCTCATTGGCCTCTATCTGCTGTCGGGGCGTTGGCGAGTCAGCCTCGGCAGCACTTTCACTGGCCTGGCGCTTTTCCTCATCAGCAGTTTGATCTCGGGTCCGCACTGGCTCAGCTCGTGGCTCAAGTTTTCCTGGTGGTTTTCTCAAGCCGATGCCGGGGTGAACTACGCCAATAGCGTCTCCTGGCTTGGCTTTTTTGAGGCCGTAGGGGGGGCGGGGAACTCCATGGCGTTGATAATCGGCGGGGTTTTGGTTTTTTTGACTTCGATCGGCCTGGCGCTGGTCTGGGCCAGAGGTGGCCGACGTGGCGACTTGACCGCGCAATTGGGTCTCTCTTTACCCGGACTGATACTATTACCACCCCATGTGATGTACTATGATATGAGTCTGGTGATTTTCTCTTATTCATTGTTGGCGGAAAGGAATATCAAAAACTTTAATACCATAATTGCCTTTATTTATCTGTTGGGGTTTAGTCAAATAATCAGTAAAACTCTGGGATTCAGCCCCTTATTTTTCGTATTACTTTTCACCGTTATTCTTACGGCTTCCCGCCTGGGCCGGTCTGCAATGAGATCTGACCTCCGTTAGTTTCTCACCATCATAGCAATCAATGCCTCGGTTTGGCTGCACGCCGTCAGCTTAACCAGCCTTGGTTTGGGCAGGGAAATTGACCCGCGTCTGGAGTCACCACCGAGATTTATTCGGAGAGAAATACTTGCCCTCTTAGCAAAATCTTGGCAGAATGAAACTAGTCACCAGCCGGAGCTTGACTGCCGCGAGGTCCCTACCCCGCGCCGGGGACGCCGCTTCGTGGGTTTAAGCCCCCCACCCCTCGCCCCAGCCTCGCGGCATCTCCTTAAAGGAGGTTAACCTTATGGACCACCCAGCTTCTCCCGATAAACCCCTCTCCATCCACCCCGACACCCTGGCCATCGTGGACAAGGCCCGGGCCGAGGGCCTCGAGACCGTCTGGGACCGGGCCGCGGCCCAGGAGCCCCAGTGCGGCTTCTGCGAGCTGGGGCTCTCCTGCCGCATCTGCGTCATGGGCCCCTGCCGCATCGATCCCTTCGGGGATAGCCCCCAGCGGGGCATCTGTGGCGCCGACGCCCATATCATGGTGGCCCGGAACCTGGCGCGCATGATAGCCGCGGGCGCGGCCTCCCACTCCGATCACGGCCGGGACCTGGTGGAGACCCTCCTTGCGGTGAGTGAGTCCCGGGCCCCGGGCTATAAGATTGCCGATGCGGCCAAGCTGGACCGCCTGGCCGCGGAGTTCGGAGTGGCCGCCGAGCTTGCCCCCCTCGCCAAGGCCAAGGAATTGGCCCTGGCCATGATGGAAGAATACGGCATCAAGAAGGGCTATCTCACCTTCACCCGGCGCCTGCCCGCGGCCCGTCTGGAGAAATGGCGGACCCTGGGCATCGAACCCAGGGGGATAGACTGGGAAGTCACCGAAATGATGCACCGCACCCACATGGGGGTGGACAACGACCCCGTCAACCTCCTGGTCCAGGCCCTGCGGGTGGCCTTATCGGACGGCTGGGGCGGCTCCATGATTGCCACCGAGGTCTCCGACATCCTCTTCGGCACCCCCCAGCCCGTGGCCTCTCAGGTCAACCTGGGCGTCTTGAAGGCGGATCAGGTCAACATCATCCTCCACGGCCACTCGCCCCTGGTCTCCGACACCGTGGCCCAGGCGGCCCAAGACCCGCAACTGCTGGCCCGGGCCCGGGAACTGGGGGCCGCGGGCCTCAATCTCGTAGGCCTGTGCTGCACCGGCAATGAGGTCCTCATGCGCCGGGGCATCCCCATGGCCGGCAACCACCTGGTCCAGGAACTGGCCCTGGTCACCGGCGCGGTGGAGGCCATGGTGGTGGACTACCAGTGCATCATGCCCTCTTTGGGCGATCTGGCCGCCTGCTATCACACCAAATTCTACTCCACCTCCCCCAAGGCTAAGTTTCCCGGCGCCACCCACCTGCCCTTTTCCCCGGAAAACGCCCAGGCCCTGGGCCGGCAGTTGGTGGCCCAGGCGGTGGAAGACTTCGCCCGGCGGCGTCCCGAGCGGGTGCTCATTCCCGTCACCCCCGTGTCCCAGATCAGCGGCTTCTCCGTGGAGGTCATCCAGACCGCCCTGGGCGGCACCTGGGACCCCCTGCTGAACGCCATCAAGGCGGGGCAGGTCCGGGGCGCAGTGGGGGTGGTGGGCTGCAACAACCCCAAAGTCGTCCATGACTACGGCCACACCACCCTCACCCGAAAGCTCATCGAGGCCGACATCCTGATCCTGGACACCGGCTGCGCCGCGGTGGCCCACGCCAAGGCGGGCTTCAAGCAGCTCGAGGCCGCGGCCCTGGCCGGCCCGGGCCTCAGGGCCGTCTGCCAGGCCCTGGGCATTCCCCCGGTCCTCCACATGGGCTCCTGCGTGGACAACACCCGCATCATCAACCTGGTGGCCGCCCTGGCCCAGGCCTTGGGGGTGGATCTGGATCAACTGCCGGTGGCCGCGGCCGCGCCGGAGTGGTACTCCGAGAAGGCCGCCACCATTGCCAGCTATGCCGTGGCCTGCGGCATCTATACAGTCCTGGGGGTGACGCCGCCGGTCCTGGGCAGCAGCGCTGTTACCGACCTGCTCCTTAACGGCCTGCAGGGGCCCCTGGGCGCCACCTTCGCGGTGGAGCCGGACCCCGCCAAAGCCGCGGACCTCATCATCAACCACGTCGAAGCCAAACGCCGGGCCCTGGGCCTGGAGGCCCGCTAAACCGTAGGGTGCGCACTGCGCACCATTGGGGCGGACCTAAGTGTCCGCCCTTGGGGACCTGAGCAAGTCTGTCCCTTCCCATTAACTATTGGTTCTAAAGGAACTCCGTATAAAGAGCCGTGTGGAGATATTCAGGTGGCCAACGAAATCGATAAGCTGGGCCCCAAAGATTTTATTACCGGATGCCTGGTAATTATTGTTGCGTTATTCATGATTCCCATCCTGGTACTTATCTTTAAGTTAAGTATCTATCTTGCCATAGTAATCGGGCTCATTTTAGCCGTGGTCCTGGCCACCGCCTTGTTGGGCAAGGTGATCAGGCTCATCTTTTTCAAAAGTCGCTCGAATGGCCCGCCTGAAGATGACCAATAAACCGGCGGCTCTTTATTTCGGGTAGAGATCAGGCGGGCTCCGGACCCGCCAGGGGGGCGCCTCGGCGGGTCCGCCTCCGCAAAAGTCATTGACAAAAGCCCGCAAAACAAGATAGTAATTATAAAATTGGGTCCTAAATTATCCCAGGAGGAAAAGAATGGCTGAACCTCTTCAGGTAAGCGACGCTGATTTCGAACAGGAAATCCTGAAGTCCGATATGCCGGCCTTGGTGGATTTTTGGGCAGCCTGGTGCGGTCCCTGCCGGGCTATCGCCCCGGTGGTGGAAGAGTTGGCCCGGGATTATGCCGGCAAGATTAAAGTGGCCAAGATGAACGTGGACGAAAATGCTAAAACCCCGGGCAAGTACGGCATTAGGGCCATCCCGACCCTGATCGTCTTCAAAGGGGGGCAGGTGGTGGAACAGATGACCGGCGCCGTCTCCCGTTCCATCATCGAAAACGCCCTGAAGAAAGCCCTCTAAGCACCGGTTAAGGCATGCCTGCGTGGGATTATGATCTAGTCATTATTGGCGGTGGCCCTGCCGGCCTGACTGCGGGCATTTACGCCGGCCGGGCCCGGTTTTGTGCCATCCTCCTGGAAAAGCTGATCCACGGCGGTCAGATGATGACCACCGACATCGTGGAAAACTATCCGGGGTTTCCCGAGGGCATTACCGGCTACGAACTCTCGGACCGCATGCGTAAGCAAGCGGAACGCTTCAAGCTCCTGATCAAAACCGCCGAAGTGAAAGAGATCATCCCCGGTAAGCCGTTGCATACCGTGGTCCTGGAAGACCGGCGGGTGACCACCCCGGCGATCATCATCGCCACCGGAGCCAAATACCGGACCCTGGGGGTCCCGGGGGAAGACCGCCTCACCGGCCACGGTGTCAGCTTCTGCGCCACGTGTGACGGGGCCCTCTATCGGGGCCACGAAATCGCCATGGTGGGCGGCGGCGACAACGCCCTGACCGAAGCCCTCTTTCTGGAACGCTTTGCCAAAAAAATCCACCTGATTCATCGCCGCGATCAGTTTCGCGCCTGCAAATACTTGCAGGAACGCGTCCTTGCGATAGGCAAGGTGCAGGTCCATATGGACACCGTGGTCACCGAATGCAAAGGCCAATCCGAACTGGAGGCCCTGGAATTGCGCAACGTCAAGACCGGGGAGCAGTCCACCCTGCCGGTGACTGGAGCCTTCATCGCCATCGGTATGGTGCCCAATACCGCCTGGCTCGGCAACCTTCTGCCCTTGGATAAATGGGGCTTCATCGTTACCAGTCCGGCCATGGAGGTCGGCATCCCGGGCATCTTTGCCGCCGGGGATGTGCGCTCCAAATGGGAGAGGCAGATTTCCACCGCTGTGGGTGACGGCACCGTGGCCGCCATCGCCGTGGAAAGATATCTTGAAACCCTCAAGAACGGGTGAATTATGAACCATAAAACTTTCACCAAAATCTTTCTGCCCCTGGTTTTCCTTGCCTTCACCTTGGGATGCTCTACGGTCAGCGGCTGGTTCGGCAAAAAGAAAGACACCGATAAGCCCCCGGAGGTTTTAGCCGCTGAGGGTATCAAAGATCTGAAGAAAAAGAATTACGAGGACGCCATCGAGACCTTCGAAAAAGTCCGGGACCGCTACCCTTATAGCGAGCAGGCTCTCCTGGCCCAACTCAAAGTCGCGGATGCCTATTTCTTCAAAAAGAAATACGAGGAGGCCATCCAGGCCTACCGTGAATTCGAAAAGCTCCATCCCACCAACAAGGCCGTGCCTTATTGCATCTTCCGGGAGGGCCAAAGTTACTATCGCCAGCGCTCCACCATCGACCGGGATCAGACCTACACCCAGAAGGCCATCGCGGAATTCAAGCGTCTGAAACAGAAATTCCCTGACAGCGAACACATCGCCAAGGCGGACCAATATCTGGCCCGCTGCCGCAAGGACCTGGCCGAACACGAATTCTACGTGGCCGAATTTTACTTTCGCACCAAACGTTACCAGGCCGCCATCGATCGCTACCAGGCCTTGATGCAGGACTATCCCGACTTTCCCAAGAATGCCGAAGCCAAAGAACGCATCGAGGAGTGTCAGCGGACTCTGGCCGCCGAGAAAAAACCGCCCGGCATTTTCTCCGGCGTGGCCAACCTCTTCGACGCCAGATGGTAATAATTTCCCAGGGGGCCGGCTGAACTCCGGCCCCTCACGCCTCTCCCGCAATCCTTCCCTGAAACCAAAAACTGAAAACTGAAAACCGCTTTTGTGATATTTATCACTTGCGTCTCTCGCCTCGGTCGTGGTAATAAACATTTGATCTAGAAGAAACCAAGGCTGGTTCAGATTGGAGCCGCCAGGGGCAGCACACCCAGGTTAGGTGTATGGCGGGCCAGGGTTTTCGGCCCAGACCTCGGCGATGCGCCTAAATTTTTCATGAAGTGAGGAGAGTCACGTATGTTCGAAATAGTGGAACCCCAAACGACTAAAGAAATAACGGCAAAAAGGACTGGATCATGAGAATTAATACGCTGGACGATCTGAAGGCGGTGAAAGAGGAGGGGGTAAAGCTCACTTACCCCGAGAAGATCAAAATCATGGTAGGGATGGCCACCTGCGGCATTTCCGCTGGGGGCGACAAAGTTTACCAGGCTCTGGCCAAGAAAATTGCCGAGCTCGGGGTGGACGCGGTGATGGAAATGACCGGCTGTATCGGTTTTTGCCAGCGGGAGCCCCTGGTGGATGTGGTTTATCCCAACCGGGTACGCCTTACTTATGAGCGCATGACCCCGGAGAAGGCGGAGGGCTTGGTGGAGGCCCTCAAAGAGCAGCAAATTTATCCGGAGAATCTTCTCTGCCGAATTGATCAAGAAGAGTTGCTCATTGACGGAAAGTTTAAGGTTTATGCCAACCCCCATCCGGTAAAACTGTCGGTGGAGGTGCCCAAATATGAGGAAGTGCCTTTTTTCAAAAAACAGGTAAAAATTGCCCTCCGGAATTGCGGCTTCATTAATCCGGAGCGCATCGAGGAATCTATTGGCCGGGGCGGCTATCAGGCCTTGCATAAAGCCTTGAAGGAGATGACCCCGAAAGAGGTCATTGATACCGTCAAGAGTTCAGGGCTGCGGGGCCGGGGCGGCGGCGGCTTCCCCACCGGCATGAAGTGGGAGTTCTGCTATAACAACGCCAGTGACATGAAATACGTCATCTGCAACGCCGATGAAGGCGACCCGGGGGCCTTTATGGACCGGGGCATCCTGGAAGGTGATCCCCACGCCGTCGTGGAGGGCATGGCCATCGGCGGCTATGCCGTGGGGGCCAAGGAAGGCTATGTTTACTGCCGGGCCGAATATCCCCTGGCGCTGAAACGTTTGGAGAAGGCCATTCAGCAAGCCGAAGAACGCGGCCTTTTGGGAGATAACATTTTCGGCACGGACTTTTCCTTCCGGCTCAAAATCCGGGAGGGCGCCGGCGCCTTCGTCTGCGGCGAAGAAACCGCGCTGATCGCCTCCATCGAAGGCAAGGTCGGAGAACCCCGCCAGCGTCCCCCCTTCCCGGCCCAATCCGGCCTCTGGGGTAAGCCCACCATCATCAATAACGTCAAGACTTGGTCGCATATCGCGCCCATCATCGCCCGGGGCCCCAAGTGGTATACCTCCTTTGGGACCGAAAAAAGCCCGGGCACCACGGTCTTTGCCCTGGTGGGCAAGATCATCGATGCGGGCCTGGTGGAAATCCCCCTGGGCACCACCCTGCGGGAAATGATCTACGACATCGGCGGCGGCATCGCCGGCGGCAAGAATTTTAAGGCGGTCCAGACCGGCGGGCCTTCCGGCGGCTGCATCCCCGCCCAATACCTGGATACCCCGGTGGAATACGACACCCTCGGAGCTTTGGGTTCCATCATGGGTTCCGGCGGCATGATCGTTATGGATGAGCGCGACTGCATGGTGAACGTGGCCAAATACTTCCTGGACTTCACCAAAGAAGAATCCTGCGGTAAATGCACGCCGTGCCGGGAGGGGACCGTGCGCCTCCTGGAGATGCTGGAGGCCATCACCGATGGGCAGGGCAAACCTGAAGACCTTGACCAACTAGTCGAGATGTCCCAAACGATCAAGGATGGCTCCCTGTGCGGCCTGGGGCAGACCGCCCCTAATCCCGTCCTCACTACCATCAAATACTTCCGGGATGAGTACGAGGCCCACATTAACCAAAAGAAATGTCCCGCCAGGGTTTGCAAGGCCCTGATCACCTTTACGGTGGACGAAGCCAAATGCAACGGCTGCGGGCGCTGCCGTCTGGTGTGCCCGGTGGAGGCCATCGAGGGCGCCAAAAAAGTGGTACACAAGATCTTCCAAGACAAATGCATCAAATGCGGGACCTGTTTCGACCGCTGCAAGTTCGACGCCATAATTGTCGAGTAAACGAGGGATATCATGGTAAAATTAACGATCAACGACAAATTGGTTGAAGTTCCTGAGGGCACCACGATTCTCCAAGCCGCCCGCCAGGAAGGCATCAAGATTCCCACCCTCTGTTATTACGAGGCGATCAAGCCGTACGGCGGCTGCCGCCTTTGTGTAGTTGAAGTCACCGCGGGCCCTCGCACCAACCTGACCGCCTCCTGCGCTTATCCCGTAGCCGAGGGGATCAAGGTGCAAACCGATACCGAACGGGTCATGAAGGTGCGCCGGCTGGTCATCGATCTTTTGTGGTCCCGGAGCCCGGACCTGCCCATCCTCAAGTCCATCGCCCTGGAGTTGGGGGTAAAGGAGCCCAGCTTTAAGTTGGGGGACAGCCAGTGTATCCTCTGCGACCTCTGCACCCGGGTGTGCACTGAACTTGAGCATCTGGGCGTGATCGGCATGACGGGCCGCGGTTCCAAACGCGAAGTTTTGTCCCCCTTCGGGGAACTGTCGGAAAAGTGCCAGTCCTGTGGGGCCTGCGGTTTTGTCTGTCCCACCTCTTATATCCACGAAGTGGTCCAGATCCCCGCGCCGTGCACCCTGACCTGCCCGGCGGGCGTCAATGCCCAGGGCTACGTGCAGTTGATCAACCAGGGCAAGTACCAGGACGCGGTGCAGCTCGTCATGGAAAAGCTGCCCCTGGTCGGGACCTTGGGGCGCATCTGTCCGCATCCCTGCGAAGGCGAGTGCCGGCGCCAGATTGTGGATGAACCGATTTCCATCTGCAACCTGAAGCGCTTTGCCGCCGACCAGGTGGACATGAAAAAAGTGAAGATCGCCGTGGCCGAGTCCCGCCCGGAAAAGGTTGCCATCATCGGCGGCGGTCCGGCCGGCCTGTCCTGCGCTTACCACCTGGCGCGCCGGGGCTACAAACCCACCGTTTTTGAAGCCCTGCCGAAAGCCGGCGGCATGTTGCGGGTAGGTATCCCGGATTATCGCCTTCCCAAGGACGTCCTGGATGAGGAGATCGACGGCATCCTGAGGCTCGGGGTCGAGCTCAAGCTCAACAGCGCCATGGGCCGCGACTTCACCCTGGAAAGCCTCTTTGCCGACGGCTATAAAGCCGTGTTTCTGGGCGTAGGCTGCCACGTGGGCATGGGCCTGGGCATCCCCGGCGAGGACGCCGAAGGGGTCATGCAGGGCGTGGACTTCCTCCGCAAATACACCCTGAAAGAGCCCTTCACCCTGGGCAAGAAGGTGGCGGTTATCGGCGGCGGCAACGTGGCCATCGACGTGGCCTGCTCCGCCCTGCGGCTGGGCTCCAAAGTTACCATCGTCTATCGGCGGTCAAGAGATGAGATGCCGGCCCATCCGTGGGAAGTCGAGCAGGCCCTCTGCGAAGGCGTGGAAAATATTTACCTGACCGCCCCCTTGGCCATTAAAACCGAAAACGGCAAGGTCAGCGCCCTGCAGTGCCAGCGCATGGAACTGGGTGAGCCGGACGCCTCGGGCCGCCGTCGCCCGGTCCCGGTGGCCGGTTCCGAATTCGACATCCCGGTGGACATGGTCATCCCGGCCATCGGCCAGCGTACTGACGCCCCGTATCTCAAAGACCACGGCATCGAGGTCAGCAGAAAGGGCACCATTGTGGTGGACAATGTCACGCATGAGACTTCCCGGAAGGGGGTCTTTGCGGCCGGGGATTCCCAAACCGGGCCGTGGATTGCCATCGGCGCCATCGCCGGCGGTGAGGAGGCGGCTGAATCCATTGACCGCTATCTGCAGGGGGTTGACCTGAGGGAAGGCCGCATGGAAAAGCGGACCCGCCATCATCGCCCCAGATCGTTCCCGGTAGGCGGGGTGGTCGCGCCCCGGGTGGCGATGCCCACCTTGCCGCCTGAATATACCTGCTCTTGCTTTGACGAAATTGCCACCGGTTTTACCGAGGAACATGCCAAGGCGGAAGCGGGCCGTTGTTTGAATTGCTATTCCGAGTGCCTCGAGCATGCGGCCTCTCCGGCCACCACCCCGCCGGGAATCACCGTGGCTAAGCCCCGGGTGCTGGTGCCGCAGGGGCAGCGCACCGCTTACGAGAATCCTGCCGATGAGGCCGCGGTGGCCGCCATCATCAACAAGTACCGGGAAGAGCGCGGCAATATGCTGCCCGTCCTCTTGGGCATCAACCGCACCTTCAACTGGCTGCCCCGGCCGGCCCTGGAACATGTGGCGGACGAACTTAAAATTCCTATGGCTGAGATCCTGCGGGTCGCTACCTTCTACAATGCCTTCAGCCTGGTGCCGCGAGGCCAATACATCGTCAGTGTCTGCCTGGGTACCGGCTGCTTTGTGAAAGGCTCCCCCCGGCTCTTGGAGCGCCTCGAAAGAGAGTTGAAAATTAAGTCCGGCCAAACCACCGAGGACATGCTGTTCTCCCTGGAGCCGGTGCGGTGCATCGGCTGCTGCGCCCTGGCCCCCGCGGTCCGGATCAACGAGGATACCTACGGGCGTTTGACCCCGGATAATATCCCCAAGATCCTGAAACTCTATGGGGAGCCACTTGCCGCCGAAGGCGGAAAAAAATAGTCCACCGGGCCTGGCTAATTAAAAACGGACCTGACTAATCAAACCGCAGGGTGCGCCACGCGCACCCTGTTTCTTTGGGGAGAAGGACAAAGGGCTTTTTCGTAAATGCCCTTTCCCCCTTACCAAAAACCCCAAACCCAAAAGTAGGGGCGACCCGGCGGGTCGCCCTTTTTCTCTCGTTCCCAAGCTCCTGTTTGGGAACGAGATTATTCGCCCAAGCTCTGCTTGGGCTCCTCAATCATTCCATTAAGAAACCCTGGCCTAATTCCTTGAAAAACTCTCTATTATCCCTTTTTGTTTCCCCCCGTCCCTTTGGCCTCCGTGAGTTTCTCCTGCAAATAATCAGGCAAGATGGTGTTCTCATCTAGGACGACCTCGGATAGTTCATCCCAGGTGAGGCCTGTTGTTCCTTTCAGATTCGCCCTTTCAAGCTGGATTTTATCGAAATATTCCCCTTCCCCCAAGTGGATTCCATTGAGGACTGCACCCTCCAAGTTGGCAGATCTGAGGTCAGCCCCCCTCAAATGGGCGAAACTTAAATCTGTCAGTCGTAGATCGGCTTCTCTGATATCCGCCAGATTCAAATAGGAAAACCCAAGGTCTGCTCCCTCAAGGCAAGATTCTCTGAGATCAGCTAATTCCAGATGAGCAAAACTGAGGCTCCCTTCTTTTAGATACCCCCCTCGCAGTGATGCATTTTTTAGATTGGCACCATTGAGGTGTGCTCCCTCCAGATTAGAATAACTTAAATTTGCCATCGCAAGTTCGGCTCCCATGAGGTCTGATCCTCTCAAGTCTGTTGAGTTCAAATCCAACTCCTGAGTTTCCCCGTGGTCGTAACAATATTTACGTCGCCCCAAAATCGTCAGCACCGCTTGGATATCTGTGGCCGGTTTGGGTTCAATTTTTGAAGCAGTGGAATCTACATCTATAGAAGAGTCCAATCTTTCCGAGGAAATAAATTCATGCGAATGTGAGGTGTCCTCCCGCCAAGGAACCCGCTCCCTAACATAGGCCGTAAGCGTCTCTATAATGGGCCAGTAGTCTTTGTCCGAGTCGTTGGCGATGCGCTCCAGGGCGTAGATACCCCCCAGGCGGACTTCCATCCTCTCGCTGCCCAACTGCTCGATGGCCCGGGTGAAGCGCTCGGTGATTTGCCCCTCCTGGGCCACCTTCACCTGGTCTTCTAAAGCTCTGATGCGGCGAAGGCCCATGTAGATGCCGATGATAGCCAGAACACCAGCCATAATGTATGCCAGGGTCTTTCTGGCCTCGTTTTCAACATCGAAGCAAATTTTGGGCGGCAGACCATCTTTCCCCGGAGGACAGACAGGCACCTGCATCTTGGGCACATAAATCAGCGCCCAGATAGCCCCGGCCACCACCAAAACTACCAGCAACCCCAGAAGATATGGCTTAACTCTCCGCCACACCTGTTCTATTTTTTCTAAGCGAGCCCCCACCATCGCCCCCTGTCGCTCCAATAGCCTTCCGCTCTCTTACCGTGATTTCTCCAAAAGATCAATGTATTCGGCAAATATCTTTACGCCTCTTGACTTTCCGTAGGGGCGGACCTGCGTGTCCGCCCTCCCCCTTTGGGCAGAGTTGATTGATCCCGCAAACTGAGTGATTAGATTAAATTTTAAAAATCTATGGATTGCAGAACAGGGAGAAGGTTATTATGGACCTCGAACTAGACAACAAACTCGCCCTGGTAACCGGCTCCACCGCTGGCATCGGCCTGGCCATTGCCAAATCCCTGGCGGCGGAAGGGGCCCGGGTGATCGTCAACGGCCGCACCGAGGACCGGGTGAAAGGCGCCATGGAGAAGGTTAGGAAGGTTCATCCCCAGGCCAAACTCGAGGGCCTGGCGGCGGACCTGGCCAAACCTGAGGGGGCCGCGGCGGCCATCCGCCGTTTTCCCGCGGTGGATATCCTGATCAACAACCTGGGGATGTACGAGAATCGGCCCTTTGAAAAAATTAGCGACGCCCACTGGCAGGCCATCATCGAGGTCAACTTCATGAACGGCGTCCGCCTCTCCCGCCACTACCTGCCGGCCATGTTAACCGCGGACTGGGGCCGTATCATCTTCCTGTCCAGTGAGTCCGGGGTCAACATCCCGGTGGAGATGATCCACTACGGCGTCACCAAGGCCATGTACCTGGCCTTAAGCCGCGGCCTGGCCGAAACCACCGCCGGCACGGGCGTCACGGTGAACGCGGTGCTCCCCGGCCCCACCCGTTCCGAGGGCGTCGCCGGCTTCATCGCCGGACTGGCCGCGGCCCGGAACCTGACGCCGGAGGAAGTGGAGAAGGAGTTCTTCCGCACCGTGCGCCCCACCTCCCTGCTGCAGCGCTTCGCCGCTACTGACGAAGTAGCCGCCATGGTGACCTACCTGGCCAGCCCCCTGGCCTCGGCCACCAACGGCGCCGCGGTGCGGGTGGACGGCGGCGTCGTGCGCTCCATTATCTAAGCTCCTTATGGAGGCACCTCGTTCCCAAGCTCCGCTTGGGAACGAATATTTTTGGCCCAAGCTCTGCTTGGGCACCTTATACCGCGCCATCAAACAAGTGTCACCACCCGCGTCTTGCCTGCGGAAGCCCCTGGCCCTCCCCTCAAAATTCTTTCATTCCTTCCCCAGCTTTTCCACCCTAACCCCGATCAACCGGATGAGTTTGCCCCGGGGGTTCTCCCGGCGATCCAGAAAGGGCATCAAGAGCTTCATTGCCTCAAAGGTCAGGAGGCGCGGCGAGGCCGCGGGTTGCGCCAGGGTGTAAGACCGGGTTGAGGTGTCGAAATCCGCGAAGCGCACCGTCACCACTACGGTCCGAAACGTCTGAAAGCCTTCGGCCCCAAACCGCCGCCAAACGCCCCGGCACAGTTCCCAGAGGCGGTCGAAGATGAACCCCAGGTCCAGGTTGTCTTTGGCAAAGGTCTCCTGCTCTCCCACGGATTTGGGCTCCCACTCGGTCACCAGGGGGCTCTCATGCCGGCCCCGAATCCGCTCATAGAGTTCCGTGCCCCACTTGCCGAACCGGTCCTGAAGTTCCTCCGGGGTAAACCTCTTTAAATCTCTGACGGTTTTAATACCCAGCCGGGCCAGGGATTGCTCCGTCTTGGGGCCAATCCCGGGGATTTTCCGCACCGGCAAGGGTTCCAGAAAATCTTCGGCCTCGGCCTCCGTGACCACCGTCAGGCCGTCCGGTTTCTGGAAATCCGAGGCGATCTTGGCAATGAGCTTGTTGGGACCGATGCCGATGGATGCGGTGAGCCCCTCTTGGGCCTTAATCTCCGCCTTGATCCGCCGGGCCGCGTCCGCCGCCCCGGCAAAGGACCCGGCAAAGCTCAAATCGAAATAGGCCTCGTCGATGCTGGCTTCCTCCACCACCGGAGCGTGCCCGCGCACAATGGCCATGATCTTCTCCGACACCTCCCCGTAGCGCCGGTGACTGACCCGGACAAAGACCGTGGCCGGCTGTCCCCGGCGCCGGGCGGCTTCAGCCAGTTTCCAGGCCCGGGAAATCGGCATGGCCGAATGGATGCCGAAAACCCGGGCCGGATAATTGGCGGTGGACACCACCCCCCGCCCGTGCCCGCCCTCGGGGTCGGCCCCCACCACCACGGGCCGCCCCCTAAGTTCCGGGTGTTCCCGCTCTTCGATGGCCGCAAAAAACGCGTCCATATCCAGATGCCCGATAATACGCATGATGAGTCATTGTAACCGGGGATGGGAGGCGGGCCAACCACAAGCTATTTTTTGTAGCCGCAGACTTTAGCCTGCACCGTTCGCGTCCGCAAGATTCGGGAAAGAGATTGCCAAAGGCCCGCAACTCGGATAAGAATCAACGGAAGCCAACATCGTACCAATCGCCAAAGATTCCTTCCCTTCATTCCCTCTCCCCCTTGGGGGAAAGGGCTAGGGTAAGGGGGCGAGCGGCTCAGCTTGTAGGGCGGGAAAGCGTAGCGCATCCCGCCTTGAGAAACCTGGCATCCTATTCGGGGGATTGATGAGTAGCCTCAAAATCGGGATCGCGCCAGCCATTCTCCTCCTGGTGCTGGCCAGCGCCGGAGGTCGGCCGGTCCGGGCCCAGGAGAGTCTCCCCACTCTGATTAAAGAGATTATCCCCGCGGTGGTGACCGTGGTCGGGTTTAACGCCCAGGGCAAACCTATCCGTATCGGCAGCGGTGTCTTCGTCGATCCCCAAGGTTGCCTCATCACCAACCTGCACGTCATCAAAGGAGTGGCCCGGGCCGAGGTAAGGCTCCCCAAAGGCGAGATTTATCCCCTGACCGGGATGGTGGCGGTGGACCCCAAGGCCGATCTGGTCAAGCTGACGGTGAACCTCCCCGGGGGCGCCCCCCATTACCTGACGGTAAGTAGCGTCCGGCCCGAGATCGGCGAGCGCGTGGTGGTGTTGGGCAGCCCCCTGGGACTGGAGCAGACCGTGAGCGAGGGGCTGGTGTCGGCCGTCCGCACCATCAAAGACCGCGGGGAGTTCTTGCAAACCTCGGCCCCCATTTCTCCCGGCTCCAGCGGCGGCCCGGTGGTGAATATGCAGGGCCAGGTCATCGGCATCGCCACCTTCCAGGTGCGGGGCCAGAATATCAATTTTGCCGTGCCCGGTTATCGTGTCCTCGCCCTGCGCGATGGTCCTCCCCGGCCGCTGCCGGGCCAGGACGCCGGCGGCAAGGCCCTGCCGCCGCGCCCCGGGGTGAATGTACCCCGCCCGCAGATGCAGGTGAATTAAGGAGCCCCGGCTTATGACGCAAACGGCCTGCCCCGGTTCACTCCCCTCATTGAGACCAGCCATGGCGACAAGAGCCTGCGCCTGCCTAGTCTTAGTATTACTCCTCGCTAGCGCCGGCCTGGCCCGGGCCGGCTCCATCCAGGTCTATTTCTCTCCCCACGGCGGCTGCACCGACGCCATCCTCAAGCAGATTAACCAGGCCAGGACCGAAATCCTCCTCCAGGCTTACTCTTTTACCAGCAAGCCCATCGCCCAGGCCCTTATCCAGGCCCACAAGCGCGGCGTCAAGATCACCGCCATCCTGGATAAATCCAACCGCACCCAAAAATATTCCGCGGCCACCTTCCTGAAGCACATGGACATCCCGGTGTTCATCGACGACAAGCACGCCATCGCCCACAATAAAATCATGCTCATTGACAACCGGGTGGTGATCACCGGCTCCTTTAATTTCACCGCGGGGGCCGAAACCAAGAACGCCGAAAATCTCCTGGTCCTCGAGGATATGCCCGACCTCACTCTGGCCTACCGGGACAATTTTTTCCAACATCTGCGCCATAGCGTGGCCTACCGCGACCCCGAAGATTCCCCCTGATAGATGCGGGGATCAGGCCGCTGCCGTCTAAGAATCCAGCGCTGGCAGGTCTGATCCCCGTCTCTCCCTCTTCAAGCCCCCTGACAGAAGGGCTTTAACACCCGGCTCCGGGCCAGGACGTCTGCGCTGTAATCACCGCCCGTGGTGCGGGCGTCCCAGTGCTTCCCCTCAGCAGGGGGAGAAGGTTGGGTGAGGGAGGGTAAGAAAAAATTTTGGCCACGAGTATAACGAGTATAACCCGCTCGCTCCGGCCGCCGGAAATTTCAGGATAATGCGGGTGGGCTGCCTACCAACCCTTCACCTTGTAGTCCGGCGGGGTATTCAGCGGGGCTATTGGGTCAAAGGGTCTGGGCGGCGGGTTCACGGGCTGCGGCCTTTTGTAGGTGTCGGTAAACGGGGTGAATTGTCCCGAATAGGGATTGATTTTGCCCGGAGTCGAATAGCTCTTCTCTCTTAGATCCTCCTGGCTCTGCCAATGCCCTTCCATTACGGTGCCGTCACTTTTCGTCTGCGGCTCAATCCAGGTTTGCCCCCAGGCAGCTATCGGGGCCAGCAAGATCCCGCACATCAACGCCATTATGAGCTTTTTCATCATCCATACCTCTGATAGTAGCACCGGCCTCCGGCCTGTGAAGCCTGGGTTGTCAAGTCTGTTGCGTTCTCTGGGCACGCCGGTCCTATTGCGCCCATGCGGCCCGCTCCACCTCTTTCTCCAAAAAGACATAAGTCAGGTTAACCGTGATCTGCTCCTGCCGGAAGGAGCGGTACCCCAGTTTTTGATAGAGGCGCAGGTTCCTGGCGCTCTTGTGCCCGGTAAACAATTCCATCCGGAGGGCTTCGGGAAAGACCTGCTCCAGGCGATGCATCAGCGCCGAGCCGATCCCCCGGCCCTGAAAATCCGGATGCACGCTGAGGCGCTCCACCCGGCAGGTCTCGCCGTCGAGATCCCCCCTCACCGAGCCCACGAGGCGCTCCCCCACGGCTGCCTTGAGCACAACCTTCCTGGCAAACTCTTCCCGGAGTTCCTCCAGGCTCTGCAGGAGCGGCGGAATGGCAAAATCCTCATAAATCCTGGCCTCGCTCTCGTAAGCCAGCTTTTGAATAGCCAGGATCGCCGCCGCGTCGACCGGCCCCGCCGCTGAGATATTCACCTGCTCCATAATCCGCCCCAAGCTGAGTTCATTATCACCTAAAAACGAAAACCCGCGTCTGTCAAGAGACCGGTCGGCCCCTGGGACATTAACGGTGACGGGCTTCCCAGCCTCTGCGGCGGCGGCTTCTCCCTCGCTCCGGCCCGCGAGTTTTATTGACCGCCAACCTGGTCCAGCAGCTTCTCCACGGCTCGGCCGAGCCGCTGCATCCCTATCTCAATGGTCTCCTCATCGACACAGGAAAAGTTGAGCCTCAAGGTATCGGTTTCGAGCCGATCCACATAAAACGGATTACCGGGCACAAACGCCACTTTGTCTTGAATGGCCAGATCGAAGAGGCGCATAGAGGAAGCCCCCGGCGGCAGGGTCAGCCAGATAAACATGCCCCCTTCGGGATGCGTATGCGCCACCGTAGGAGGCAGGTATTTTTCGATGCCCCTGACCATTGCCTGCCGCTGCCGGTCGTAAACCCGTACAATGTTCTCGATATGGCGGTCGATGTCGTTGTCAGTCAAATACTGATGGATCAGCCGTTGGGCGAAGTGGTTGCTGTGCAGATCGGAGGCCTGTTTGGCCACGATCAGCTTGGGCATGATCCGGGCCGGGGCCGCGATCCAGCCCAGGCGCAGACCCGGGGCGATAATCTTGGAAAACGACCCCAGCAGGATAGTATGCTCGGGCAGCAGCCTCCCGAAAGATTGCTTATGGGTGCCGGTGAAGCGCAACTCCCGATAGGGATCGTCCTCCACCACCAAGATGTTCCTGCCCCTCACCAACTCCGCCACCGCCTCCCGGTTCCGGGCCGTATAGGTAATGCCCGAGGGATTCTGGAAATTGGGCACCAGATACATCAGTTTCGGCGCCCGCTTGGCTAACACTTCCTTGAGGCGCTCCGTCTCCATGCCGTCATCGCTGACCGGCACCGGATTAAAGCGGGCCCGATAAACGGAAAAAGCCTGAATCGCCCCCAGATACCCCGGCTCCTCGATGATCACGTCATTGCCTTGATTCAGGAAGATTTTGCCCAGCAGATCCAGGCCTTGCTGGGAGCCGTTGGTGATCAGAATATTGTCGGCGGGAATTTCCAGACCTTGCTTCTCCCGGTATCTCCCGGAAATATATTCCCGCAATTCGGCAAAGCCCTCCGAATTGGCATACTGCAGCGCCTCCCGGCCCGCGGTGTCGAACACCCGGTTGGCCGCCGCCTTCAGCTCTGCCACCGGAAACAGATTCCGGTTCGGCAAGCCCCCGGCAAAGGAGATCACCGAGGGGTCTATCGCCACTTTGAGGATTTCCCGAATAAAAGACCGGGGCACATCCGCAATACGATCTGAAAAAAGGTTGTTCATCCGCCTTCCCATCTTCATCAACTTAAATCCAGGAGCTCAGCCCTCTCCCTCTCCGTAAGCATAACATCTTGATACCTCGTCAATTAAGGAAATAATTGTCCCCGTCTGCCCAACCTAAAGAAAGCCCGCCTCCATTAAGAGACGGGCCTATAAAATTAAGCCCGATGTGGGGTGCGCACCGCGCACCATTCCTGTAGGGTGGGCACGGCCCACCAATTCCTTTATCCGGTGGCTTATTTAAAAACCAGTGGATAATGCACCGGTTATTCCAAGGCTTCGATTTCGATATCCGGGTCTAAATCCGGCCAGTGTAGTTGATTAGGAGATAAACGCTGCATCCTAAAAATTTGTTCTAGGGAAGCCCCTTGAAAAATCGATAGTCCTGAATAGCCAATTCGGGACAGGCAAACGGTGTCCGTCCCGTTTAAATTTATTCCTTCTTCAGGTATTTCATCTCGAGGTTCATCTTGATGATTCCTTCTCCTTCAGCCCGGGGCGGCAAGGCCTTCTTCAGTGCCGCGGTAATATACTCGACATCTCTGGATTGGTTGCACAATTCCTTGGCCTGTTTGTCAAAGGCGACGAGGTAGTCTTTCATCTCGCGAATATCTTTCTTGCTCGAAATCGGGCCGTGTCCCGGAATGATCGTCTCTACATCCAGGGCCAGGATATAGTCGAGTGCTTTTAACCAACCCTTAAGATCCCCATCGGCCATGTAGGCGTGATAATTGGTAAACAGAATATCCCCGGTGAATAATACCTTTTTGTCGGGAAGATAGACGAGGATGCTGTCCACCGAATGGGAGGGCCCATGGTAAATCAATTGCATCTTCTGATCCCCTAAATCGATGTCCATCCGGTCACTGAAGCTCAAAGCCGGATAAGCCAGCGTGGTTCCTGCGATGTCTGCTTCCGTGAACCCGCGTTGCCGCATATTCTTCAGGCTGGCGGGATTGTACTTTTCCGCCATTGCCTTGTCCTTCTCGTGGCCGATAATCGTCGCCCCCAGCCTGGCAAATTCTGCATTGCCGAAGGTATGGTCGCCATGGTAGTGGGTATTGATGACAAACTTTATCGGCTTATCCGAAACCGCCCGGATATCTTTAAGGAAGCGCTGCGCCTCCTTGGCAGACATGAGGGTGTCAATGACCACGATGCCGTCTCTGCCGATCACGATGCCCGCATTGGCGCCAAAACTGTTTTGCGGCGCCATCTTTTTCACATCGGCATAGGAATAGACATTCTCCCTGATCTTCTTCAGCCCTTCCTGGGCCAAGACCCCGGGACCGAACCCGGTGCAAAATGTAAAAAGCAGCAGCCACAGACCTGCTGCCAGATGACTTCTCCTGGGCATTTCCACCTCCATAGCGCAATTGGTCACAGACACTTTTTATGATCTAAATTCTCAGGAGTTCATATAATCGCAAAACCCCATACTTTTCCACCAAAAAAGCCCGCCCCGTCAAGGGGCGGGCTGACTCTGCAGGGTGGGCACGGCCCACCATTTCTTTATCCGGTGCCACAGGTTTTCAACCTGTTCATCGGCGGCGTCCTACTCTCCCACGCAGTCCCCCACGGAGGATCATCGGTGTTGCCGGGCTTAACGAGTGGGTTCGGGATGGGATCGGGTGTAATCCTGTCCCTGCTGGATTTTATTGCCCACTCTCCACGGTCCAGGCCGGTTCTGAAATATCAATGGTAGTCATCTGGGCCTCGGCTTCAAAGGGAACCGTGGTGTTCAGCATATCTTCGGCCCCGATCTTTAAGGATTCAAGCAGTTCTTCTCGTGTTTTTTCCTGGGCATTGACCCCGGGAAGATCGACGAGCCATCCGATCCACCACTTACCGCTTTTCTTAAACATGGCCCTGAATTTCATTATTTCACCCACGGAATATCCAGGTCTTTGCAAATCTTCCTGGCCAATTCTTCGACTATTCCAGTATGCCGGGGAACTAAGGTTTTGAAGTTTCCCCTTTGATAAATGGAATGCCGACGCCCTTCCCTGAGGAAGTAGGCACCATGCTCGGTTAAGTGCCTGATCAAGGTTTTTCTCTTCACTAAGCCCCAAGGTAATAAAAAAGCCCGCCTCTGTCAAGAGACGGGCTTACTGCTATGAAATTAACTCCGGCGGCGTCCTACTCTTCCACGCAATCACCCACGTAGTACCATCGGCGTTGCAGGGCTTAACTTCCGAGTTCGGGATGGGAGCGGGTGTGACCCCGGCGGTAGGAGTTGTCAGCTCTCAGCTATTAGTGGTCAGCTAAAGGCGGGATCGCGGCGCTTTCCTGCTACGCGCTTAATTAAGTATGGTGTCCCTTTATTATGTTTATTATGCCACGGCTTAACTACCGAGTTCGGGATGGGATCGGGTGTGATTCGTCACCTTTAAAATAGTGTCCGCCTCCATTTTTCTGCAATTATTGATTTATTTTTAAATAATTAATTAAGTAATAAGTGTAATGCTCAAAACCAACGCCTTTAATTAATTTATCCTTTGGTTTGCCCTGGAGTATAACTTTTTGACCTTCTATATTTTGAAAAGATATTGCATTTCCTAAGTCAGATACTAATTTAATAGTTCCGGCATAGTTGAAATCAATTAAGAATATTGTATCAGGATATTTTTCAAGTTTAATAAAATAGAACCAAGTTTTGCTAAGTTCTTTTAAAGTATTTTTTGGATTTTTAACGAACGTATCGCCTCCAATTCGCAACTTACTTCCTTCACTAATAATCCCGTACTCAGAGATATTGCCTTGAAAGGAAGTTTCACCGCAAGACATGCATAAAAATAAACATAGTATTCCAATCAATTTATTGTTATACTTTGTAATAATCACAGACATTAATCCTTCAGGATTGAAAATTAACATAGACAGTTTTGTCTATTCTTTATAGTTCTACCTATTGTTTTTTCTTTCAGCATTCACCAACCATATAATTTATTAAAGGACTTTAGAGGGCTACTTTATAAATCTAATATGCTTGATGAGATATTCTTCTCTTACGAGAACTTTCCCTTGCTCTTTTGAAGTAGTCATACGTTTTGATTCACATTTTATGGAAACCTTCTTTTCTTTTATTTTATCAATTATTTCGCTAACCCGAAATTCGGGAGTATCATATTTCTTTCTCAAGTCAGATAATTCACGCATTTTTAATATATCAAGTATATCTATGATAAAATTATTTGAGAAATTATTAGATAATTCTAAGACCAACTTTTCAGGGACCATTATAATTTTTTTCTCGGCCCAATTTAACGTTCCGGCGGAGTAGCGAATTGTTATTTTGGTAATGACCCCTTGAAATGATTCTTCCTGTTTGCTATTTTTTCCTATTTCTTTGTCCTTCTGAGCAAAAGTAAGTTGGGCTTGAAAGGAAATAAAAACAGCAAATAATATGAAAAACAATTTATAAAATATATAACTAATTTTTCTATAAGACATGATTTCATATCCTTATATAACAATAGTTATATCACTATCAGCAGCAACACCAGTACAAAGATTAAGATTAGCTTATTTTTTGAAATATCAACAATATTTTTTCGGTGCTTTTTCCAGCACACAACAACATCTTGGTCATGAAGCCCAATTAATTAGGACTTATCCACTCCCCACCCTTTTTTGCAATAGGACGTTTTTTTATTTCTAAGGCGAGATTATTCTTACCTCGGGAAGTGTATGTAATAATGATAAAATCACCTTTATTTATTGACTTTAATGAAATTCGCTTATTATTACCATCTACTATATTTGTTTTGTTATTTATTATAAATTCTATTTCAGGGCCACCTATGTCAATAGATATACTGTTTTTGTGAATTTCTGTTACAATTCCGCCTTTCCAAACTTCTAAAGCAAGTAGCGGAGGACAACATAAAAAAACTATTATAAGCACACAGAATATTAATTTTAACTTATTCATGATGTTTAAATGGACGAATTAGGGACAGGCACGATTTTTGATGCTTGTGTCTTTCATGCATTTTATCGGTTAGCAAAAACGAAGACAATTGTCAATAAAAAAACCCCGCCTCCATCAAGGAGGCGGGGTCACTGCTATGAAATTAACTCCGGCGGCGTCCTACTCTCCCACGCCGTCACCCACGTAGTACCATGGCGCCTTTCGGTCCTAACTACCGAATTCAGGATGGGATCGGGTGTGACCCCTGCGGTATGAGCAGCGGTCAGCTAAAGGCGGGATGCGCTGCGCTTTCCCGCCCTACGGTCCTTAGTTTTTAAAATTAGCGCAAAGGATTTTGGAATTTTGTTTCATTAATTGCAACTATCTTCCAGCTATTTTTTATATTCTTTAATACAAATATTACCTGTTTACTATTATACGGCCGACCACTTACGTATTCATGTACCAATACTGTCATGTAACTAGTTTCGTAATCCTCAAAGTTGAACTTTTCTTTTTTGACGATTTCTATCTTATAATTTTCTTTATCTTGGATATCTGTCCCTAAGCCAAACATACAGTTTGGAAATATTGAATAACATATATCCTGGAAAAATTTATGTTGTTCAAAGGCACCCATTTTATCAAATTTATCCCAAAAAATATCAAAAAAGGGACCACCTAAATAATATCGACACCCAAATTGATCTCCGTTCTTTAATTTTTCAACAAATTCATTTACAACTTGATCAGGAGATTTATTGTCCGAAAGATTGCAGCAACTCAGTATAAGGCAGATAATAAATATGAACAAATTTTTGAATTTATACATATTTATGCCCCTTGTTAATAACATTTAATTCTAGATTTTTACATACGCAGCATTTATTATAAGCTCCTATAGCAAGAATCTAAAATCATGTCAACAAAAAAAGCCCGCCTCATCAAGAGGCGGGCTTACGGCTATGAAATTAAATCCGGCGGCGTCCTACTCTCCCACGCAGTCACCCACGCAGTACCATCGCCGTTGCCGGGCTTAACGAGCGAGTTCGGGATGGGATCGGGTGTGGTCCGATCATATGGACTTTAAAAAGGACCAATTCAGAATCTACGGTAAGCTTTGCTGCGAGGCTCGATGGAAAAGACGTAGATCGTCTTGTCGTTCCCGTGGATAGCATAAATAATTCGCCAATTGCCTACCCTGGTCTTCCATTCGCCTTCTTCTCCCATTTCCAGAGGTTGCGAGTGGCGGAAATCTTGAGGGGCCAGGGATAATTCCGCAAACCGCTTCTCAATGCGCTTAATGGTGGCTTTATCTAAGACTTTCAGGATCTTCTTGGCTTGATGGCTAAGCTCCAGCCCATAGCTCATAAGCCGATTTCCTTCTTCACTTCCTCCCAAGGGGTAAAATACGACTTATCCCCCCGCCGCAACGCCTCCCGTCCTTCTTCCAAAGCTGCCTGTTCTTCCGGGCTGAGGGGTTCAGAGTCGGATTCTTCCCTCCGGTAATAAAGCATATCCACAAACTCTCTCAACAGATCGGCTTCGGGACCCTGCGCCACCGCCTTGAACTTAATCAATAAATCTTGGTCTATCCCTTTTTCCATGGGGGACCTCATCCTTTGAAAACTACATTCACTGGTAAATTAACCTAATAAAAAAGCCCGCCTCTGTCAAGAAGCGGGCTTGCTGCTATGAAATTAACTCCGGCGGCGTCCTACTCTCCCACGCAGTCACCCACGTAGTACCATCGGCGTTGCAGGGCTTAACTACCGAGTTCGGGATGGGATCGGGTGTGGCCCCTGCGCTATGGCCACCGGAAACTTTGAGTCGGCCGTTAGCGGTTAGCTGCTAGCAGTTAGGATTTTATGCTTTTCCTAACGGCTAATTGCTAACTGCTGCATCTAAAGCAAATCTGGAAGAGAGAGTCCTTAGGAACTTCCAAAAACAAGGGGAATATGGTCAAGCCGCACGGCCGATTAGTACCAGTCAGCTTCACACATTACTGCGCTTCCACACCTGGCCTATCAACCTCGTGGTCTACAAGGGGCCTTTAGGGATCTTACGATCCGGGAGAGCTATTCTTGAGGTCGGCTTCCCGCTTAGATGCTTTCAGCGGTTATCCGGTCCGAACATGGCTACCCGGCGCTGCGCCTGGCGGCACAACCGGAACACTAGCGGTTCGTCCATCCCGGTCCTCTCGTACTAGGGACAGCTCCTCTCAACTCTCCTACGCCCACACCAGATAGGGACCAAACTGTCTCACGACGTTTTAAACCCAGCTCACGTACCGCTTTAATTGGCGAACAGCCAAACCCTTGGGACCTTCTTCAGCCCCAGGATGCGATGAGCCGACATCGAGGTGCCAAACCTTCCCGTCGATGTGAACTCTTGGGGAAGATCAGCCTGTTATCCCCGGCGTACCTTTTATCCGATGAGCGACGGCCCTTCCATACGGGACCGCCGGATCACTAAGGCCTACTTTCGTACCTGCTCGACTTGTAGGTCTCGCAGTCAAGCTCCCTTATGCCTTTACACTCAACGGCTGGTTTCCAATCAGCCTGAGGGAACCTTCGCGCGCCTCCGTTACTCTTTAGGAGGCGACCGCCCCAGTCAAACTACCCACCAGGCAATGTCCCCGGCCCGGATTACGGGTCTGGGTTAGAAGTCTAGAATAATCAGGGTGG
>JALNYP010000047.1 GCA_023229795.1 Syntrophobacterales bacterium | reverse complement strand
ATCAGCCTGGTGGGCGTGGCCTTGCGCTTCCGGCAAAAGTATTTTCCGCCTCTGGTGTGCGAGCCGGGGGCCCTGGATGAAAAAGGATAAGTTCATGTTCAAGACCATCGTGTTAGCCACCGACCTGTCGCCTGCCTGGGATGAAATCATCGCCTGCGCCGGTGAATTTAAGGCCCTGGGGTGTTCCCAGATCATCTTGACCTATGTAATCAGCGTCAAGTTCATGGCAGGGATGGAAGGCATGCTGGTGTCGGCGGCCCGGCCCAAACTGGATGCGCAGCAGCAGCAACTGGAGGCCCAGGGGTTACAGGTGACGGTGGAAACCCCGGTGGGTCTGCCGGCCAATTCTTTGAATGACGTCGCCTGCCGCTATGGCGCCGATCTCATCGTGGTGGGCTCTCACGGCCAATCGCTCTGGCGGGAAGGGGTGCTGGGGTGCTTCACCTGCGCGGTATTGCATAATGTTCAATATCCCGTGTTGCTGCTCAATGTCAGGTTAAAAGCTGCGGGACAGCCGGGCTCATGTGATATCTCCCACACCGCGGTCCTCCGCCATGTGCTCCTGCCCACGGACTTCTCGGAAATCTCTTCTCGGGCCCTGGAATATGTGGAGCGCCTGGCAGCCAAGGGACTGACCCAGGTCACGGTGCTCAACGCCCTGGATGTGCCCGGAGGAGAGGCCTACCCGCCGGGCTACCAGGAGATCGCCACCGCCGCGGCCCGGGACTTGCTTTCGCAATGGCGGCAGCGCCTCTTAGACGCCGGAATTCCCGTAGTTCACGACCGCTTCGACCCGGGGCACCCCATCTCCGCCATCCTCCAGGTCTTGCAATCTCAAGACATCTCGTTAATCGTCATGGGCACCCAGGGGAAGGGTTTTATCACGGAGATTTTCCTGGGCAGCGTGGCTCATAATGTTTCCCGGTTGGCGACGTGCCCGGTTCTCTTGATTCCGCCCGTCTCGCGGTAATTACGGAGGCAGGCTTGAGAAGATTTATTAAGTTTCAGGCCAAAAAGTTCATCAGGGCGCGCCGGTTTTGCCGCCTATAATGGTTTAATAATTTAATAACCGGATATACAGTTTATATGTCAGAGAGTCTGACCCTAATCACTCGAAAAGGAAGGGTACCAATGAAATTTTTGCGTGGAACTTTTATCGGTTTGTTTTGTCTGGTGGTAGGTTTTCTGCTGCTTTGGCAACCCTTGCCGACTCTGGCGCAGGGTTCGGCTCCGGCCAAAGGCAAGCCGGCGGTCTATGATTTCGGCGCCAAGTACTGCGTCCCCTGCAAGGAGATGCAAAAGGTCGTGGCGGAGTTGAAGCCTCAGTATGGCGACCAAGTTGAATTTCGCATGGTGTATTCGGATGAGGAAATGCCCCTATTCCATCAATACAAGATCGTGGCCATCCCCACCCAGGTCTTTTTCGATGCTTCCGGCAAAGTGGTGGACCAGCATATCGGCGCCTTGCCCAAGGAAGAGCTCATCAAGAAACTGAAGGAATTGAAATTCATCCGCTAACGGAACCGGGAGGAAATTTTATGGGATGGAGTGAATCACTGGGCCAGGTCATGCAGACCCGTCCCATCCTGGCCTACGGCGCCAGCTATCTGGGCGGGGTGGTGGCTACCGCCAGTCCCTGCATCCTGGCCAGTATTCCCCTGATTATCGGCTTTGTCGGCGGCTATGCCGAGGGGCGCAAGAAGCAGGCCTTTTTCTATTCGGTGACTTTTGTGGTTGGCCTGGCTCTGGTGATGTCGATCCTCGGGGCCATCGCCGCGCTGATGGGCACCATGTTCGGCGAGGTGGGAACCTTCTGGCGTTTCGTGGTGGCTATCATCCTCATGGTCATGGGCCTGCAGTTGTCCGGCGTGATTCATCTCAAACTGGGCGGAGGGTCACAGAAATTCCTGCCCCAGCGTACCGGTTTGATCGGCGCCCTGATTTTGGGAGCGCTGTTCGGCCTGGTCCTGTCGCCCTGCGCGTCCCCGGTGCTGGCGGTCATCCTCACCCTGGCCGCGGTCAAAGGCGAGGTGGCGTACGGCAGCACCCTGTTATTCGCTTATGCCCTGGGCCAGGGCACTCTGATCATCCTGGCCGGCACCTTTACCGGGGTGATCGAAAGCTTCCTGCAATCCCGGGGGGCCAAAGCGAGCGTGGTGATGCAACGGGTGGCCGGCTTCCTGATCTTCTTTGTCGGGGCCTATATTTTCTTCCAGGGGGTTCGCGGCTGGCTGGTTTGATAAGCGAGCCGCGAAATTTGTTTCCTTTAAGGGACGGTAACTGATGAATAAGCAACATCTGCGCAAGCAGGCGGTGGCAGTAGAAATTGCCGTCGAGACGACCGAACCACCTATCAATCTCATTGCCAAGCTGAAAGCGGCCATGGCTGACCTGTCGGGGCGGCAAATCCTCAAGCTGCTTTTGCTGGGTCTGGCGCTCCTGGTCTGGTATCCGATTTACAGCCAACTGGGGCCTTTTTCCACGTGGGTAACCTATGACGTTTTCCGCATCGCCTCCGACACCCACTTGGGGGACGCCGTGTCCTTTTTATTTCTGGATATTCCCAAAGTCTTCATGCTGCTGGTGCTGGTGGTCTTCGCGGTTGGCATCCTGCGCTCCTTTTTCAACCCTGAGCGCACCAGGGCTATTCTGGCAGGTAAGCGCGAGTTTCTAGGGGATATCCTGGCCGCGTTACTGGGGATCGTGACCCCTTTTTGCTCCTGTTCCGCAGTGCCTCTGTTCATCGGCTTTGTCGAAGCGGGCATTCCCATCGGCGTTACCTTCGCGTTTTTGATCTCCGCCCCCATGGTGAACGAAATAGCCCTGGTGCTGCTCTTCGGCCTCTTCGGCTGGCAGATCGCCCTGATCTATATGTCTACGGGCCTGTTCATCGCTGTCCTCACCGGCATAATTATCGGGCGGCTGAATATGGAGCGTCAGGTGGAAGACTGGGTCTACGAGATCCGCATGGGCCAGACCCCGGCTCAACTCCAGCAATTAAGCTGGCTGGGCCGGGTCGATTACGGGTTATACCAGGTTAAGGAAATCGTGGGGCGGGTCTGGATCTATATTATGCTGGGGATCGGCGCCGGCGCGGCCATCCATGGCTACGTTCCCGAAGGCTTTATGGCGGCAATCATGGGCAAACAGGCCTGGTGGTCGGTGCCGGCCGCGGTCCTTATCGGCGCGCCGCTGTACTCCAACGCCGCCGGCATCATCCCCGTGGTCCAGGCCTTGCTGGAAAAAGGCGCGGCCCTGGGCACGGTGCTGGCCTTCATGATGTCCACCATCGCGCTTTCCTTTCCGGAAGCCGTCATTCTCCGGAAGGTCTTAAAGCCCAAGCTGATCGCCGTCTTTATCGGGGTGGTCGCCGTGGGGATTATCATCGTGGGCTTCATATTCAACGCCATTATGTGATGGCGTAATTCGAGGACTAACTATTTTAGGGGGGAAAAGATGGCGAAAGGCAAAATCGGTATCGTAGTTCTTGTGGTCCTGGCAATCTTGGGTGCGGCCGTGCTGACCAGCGCCGCAACTACCCAGGTGAGCCAGGTGGTGTATATCACCAAAAGCCAGGCCTGCGGCTGCAGCGCCAAGAGCGTCCATGCCGCGGACGCCTTGGTCAACCAGACTTTCACCGGGCCGCGCCAGGCTTTGCTGAAACGCATTGATTATGACACCGACCGTCAAGCCGCGGTGCCGTATATCGGCGAGTACCACCTCATTCAGTTGCCGGCTTTGATCTTTCTGGACGCCCAGAAACACCTGCTCTGGATGGCCGTGGGTGAGGTGGCCAAAGAAGACGTGGCCGCCAAGCTCTCCCAATTCGGCGGCTGAAACCATTTTGAACAGGAGAAAAGCTGCATGAAAAAGTTACAGGTCTTGGGCCCGGGTTGCCCCAAATGCGTGGAGTTGGCTAAACGGACGGCAGAAGCCGCCAAAGCCATGGGTGGGGATTATGAAGTGGAGAAGGTGAGCGAACTGAGCAAGATCATGGCCTTTGGGATCTTCACCACCCCAGCCCTCGTAGTGGACGGCGAGGTCAAGGTCGTGGGCCAGGTGCCCAGCGTCGAGGAAATCAAGAAAATTATCGCCTAAATTAGGGTAAGGGCCGCAGTTCATGCTGAAAGTCTTGTTTCTCTGCACCGAAAACGCCTGTCGCAGCCAGATGGCCGAGGGTCTGGTGAACCATGACCTGGCCGGTCAGGTGCAGGCCTGGTCCGCGGGGGTGCGGCCCAGCCGGGTCAACCCCCGGGCCATCCAGGTTATGGCCGAACTGGGCATCGACATCAGCCATCACCGCTCGAAATCCTTGGACGACCTGGCCGGGGAGCAATTTGACCTGGTGATTACCGTCTGCGACCGGGCCCAGCAGCAATGTCCCATCTTCCCCGGGGAAACCGAGGTCAGGCACGCGGGCTTCCCGGACCCCGGCAAGGCCACGGGTACGGAGGCTGAGGTCATGGCCGCCTTCCGACAGGTCCGGGACGCCTTGCGGGCTGAACTCATTCCGCTGTTGCGGGAGCGGGCTAAGGCGCACCAGGCTCCCTAAATCCAGGCCTCCCCGCCGGATTTAGCAGATTTCGAGGCTTATTATACATGGCTGGTCAAGAAGAGTCGCCTACGCGCATCGCCCCGGCTGGTCTCCCTGAGGAGGCCCCGGAATATGTGCAAAAGCCGCCGCGTCTCGGGAAGCTCTATCAATCCCCGATAATCGGGGGCTTAGGGCGCTTTTTCTCCTGGTGGCTGGTTTTTTTCGGCATCTACGCCAGCTCTTCCGTCTGCCCCTGTTGCGGCACCCCCGGCTGTCCGGTGGGGGTGGGGGCCGCCGGCATAATCGGCGGCTGCTTTGCAGCTCTGTGGACTTATGGCAGGGCCGGGTTAGATCGCCTCAAGGCATTAATTGAGCGTTTCGGCAGGTTCAAAAGGGGCCATCATGTTACTGGACCGGATTGAAAACTTTGACATCTTTCGCCCGAAAATGGACTCCACCAAGGAAGTCCTGCACGCCATCGCCACCTTTACGGCGGACATCTCCCCTGCCCTCCCCTATGTGAATGCCGAATTGGGCGGCTGGGACTATGATCAAGCCAATCAGGTTCTCCTTCTCAAGCTCTCCGACGGCAAGTGGATCACCCTGCACCCCCAAAAAATCGCCCTGCGCGGGGCTCGGGATATGGCAGAGGCCCAGGCCCTGCTCACCTGGATTAAAGCCCAGATTAATGACATTTACGAGCGCCGGGACCACATCACGCCTCGCTTCGCGAGTCAAGCCGGCCTCAAAGTCATAGAAATTTTAAAGCTCTTGCCCATGACCAACTGCAAGGTCTGCGGCTACGCCGCCTGCATGGCCTACGCCGCGGCCCTGCGGGAAGGGGAGATCAGCCTTAAAGACTGCCCGCCCCTCTGGGAAGAAAAATACCGGGAGAAACGAGACAAGCTGCAAGCCTACCTGGAAGTCTTCGGCTGGCGCGCCCTGGATGCGGAATAGAAGCCCAGGTCCCCGAAACGACCTAAAATTCCGGAAGTTTTGGAAGACCGGCAACTGACCCGCACCTCCTTCATCGCAATGCCGCCATTGACTCGAGAAACGTAATATTGTGCGGTTTTACTGGAGACAAAACCGCAGACAAACTAAGCGCCTCCTTTTTCCTCTTGGTGATACCAGGTTGCAGTCTCTAGCCAATTAAAAATCCAATCGAAGCCTGTGGTGGAGGCCGCCAATTCTTGGTCATTTTCCAACCCGACTAACGCGTCCACCAGACGATCTTCCAGGGCATCCAGGCTGTCAAAAACTTCGTTGGCGAACCACTTTTCCCTGATCTCATCCCAGATATGCTCCACGGGTTGAGTTGCGGACTGTAAGGCGGCAGCGCCTCAAGCCTCATATTTTCCGGCACTGCCAGGTCTTTGCCCGATGCCAACCGGCCCTTGACCACGATTTTTTCGATTGACAAAGAATCGCCAATTTGATTAAATATGTTTATTTATTAAACATATTTAATTTAGCCATGAATCGTCGCGAAGCCTCAAAACAAGAAACCAGGCAGCTCATTTTAAGAGCGGCGCGTCGGCTCTTTGCCCAAAAAGGCCTGGAGGGCTGCACCATCAGAGACATAGCCAGAAGAGCGGGCGTCTCCCCTGCCTCGGTAGTGGTGCATTTCAAAAGTAAAACCGCCTTGCTGGAAGAGGCCCTGAAGCTGGATATCGACCAGGCTATGACGAAGCTGATGGCCTCACTGCCTGGGGATTCGACAATCCTTGAGCGTCTGATGCACCTGGCGAAGGGATTCTTCCGGCTTTACGATCAAAACCGAGACCTCTACAGGGCTCTTATTCGCCAGACCATTTTTGAGCCGGACCGCGCCACTCCAGACCTGTCCAGGCAGTCTGAACAATATATCCAGTTCTTATCCATCCTGTTGGCAGAGGAAAAGGTCCGGGGCAATATCAGGGCAGAAGTGAATACCGAGGTGGCCGCGGGGGCGATATTCTCGTTGTACCTTGGCGCCCTCATCATGCTTTTCCGGAAGCCGGAAATGACCGTAGAAATGGTGGCGGCGGCGCTCGCCGCCATGACTGACTCTTACCTTAAGGGCATTACTAAGGTCGGCCGTTTAGTTTTGCACCCAAAGAAACGAGGTGGTCCATGAAGATACTGCTGATACAGCCCGCCAAACCGGAGAGGGCGTTGGGAGGCGAGGATTTTTCCATTTTTGAGCCGCTCGCTCTGGAATATCTGGCGGCCGGGGTCGCCCCGGACCATGATGTTCGCATTCTCGACATGCGGCTCGACCATGATCTAGATTCCCACCTTCGAGACTTTCGGCCCGATGTCGTGGGCATTACCTCTTACACGGTCCATGTCAACACGGTAAATAGGCTATTTCAGCAAATTAAGGCCTTCAACCCGGAGATATGCACTGTCGTTGGCGGGCATCACGCCACGGTAAGTCCCGAAGATTTTTATACCCCGTCTATAGACCTCATTATTGGGGGCGAAGGGGTCTTTCCCTTCCGGGAGGTCATGCTGCGGTTGGAAAAGAACCTGGCATTGTCAGAGATTCCCGGGGCCGCTTGCTTGGAAAATGGCGCTATCCTTCTGCATCAGGGAGATCAAGACCTTGATCTGAACATTTTCCCTTTGCCCAGGCGGGATTTAACCGCGGCGTACCGGCAATCATATTTCAGCGAGTGGATGAGGCCCCTGGCGTCTATCCGCACCTCCAAGGGGTGTCATTTCCGGTGCCAATTCTGCGCGCTGTGGAAGTTGACCGGCGGGCGTTATCTTACCAGGAAGCCGGAGCGCATTATCGAGGAATTGGGTACCATACAAGAGGACTACGTGTTCTTTGCTGATGACGAATCACTGCTGGATACGGCGCGCATGGGAGCACTGGCTGGTCTCATCCAGGAATCAGGGATCAGAAAACGTTTTTTCCTTTATGGACGCAGCGATACCATCTCCCATCATCCGGACCTGTTGGAGAAATGGAAAAAAGTGGGGCTGGAGCGGGTCTTTGTAGGGCTTGAGTTTATGCGGGACGCGGATTTGAAAACGGTTCGCAAGGGATCAACCGTCGAGAACAATGAAAAGGCGGTGCAAATACTCAAGGGTCTCGACATCGATATTTGGCCCATGTTTATGATCAGGCCGGAGTTCGACCGGAAAGATTTCACCGACTTACGGAAATACTGTCTCGGCCTGAATTTAGATTTTATCGGCTTTTCTGTATTGACTCCCTTGCCGGGCACCGACCTGTATAATGACGTCAAGGACCAACTCATCAGTTCCAGTTATGACTATTTCGATTTTTTCCATACCCTGCTACCGACAAAACTGCCGCTAAACGACTTTTACCAGGAACTGGCTTCACTGTTCAAGCGTTCCCGCTCTCTAAAAAGTCAGATCAGGCTCATGCGTAAATATCGCCTGCGGGAATTACCGTCGCTTTTCAGGGCCTATGGGGAGCTTATGAAGCGGTTGAAGACTTTGGCACAAGATTATCCGGTCTCATTAAGCAGTTGGCGAAAATAATGGGAAAGGATATTTTTTAGATTTAGAGGCAGAAGATTCATCTATCCGATTATTCCACTGCTTGCCAGCCTCTATAATGTTCATTGGGGCCTTATTTGCCGGAAGGGGCTTTCAACCTGTAACCCACGCCATAGATAGTACTAATCACGCCTTTGCCGGGTAGACAACCAGCAATTTTCTTGCGCAGGTTCTTGATATGGGAATCGATGGTCCTTTCGTAACCTTCAAAATCATATCCCTGCACGACATTAATCAGCTCGTTACGGGAAAATATGCGATTGGGATGGCTCAGCAGCGTTTTCAGGAGATTATACTCACAAGGGGTGAGCTTGAGTTCATGTCCCCCCACCAGCACCTGATGGGTCTCCGGAACCAGCGTGACATCTCCGGCCACCAAGGTTTTGTCAGCCGGAGGGGCATAAACCCTTCTCAATACCGCTTTTACCCGGGCCACTACCTCTCTCGGGCTAAATGGCTTGCAGACATAATCATCGGCCCCCAATTCCAGGCCGAGCAGCCGATCGATCTCTTCAACCCGGGCCGTAATCATGATAATGGGGACCTCTGAAAACTTCCTCACTTCCCGGCAGACCTCCATCCCATCTAAGCCGGGAAGCATGAGGTCCAGTAAGATCAGCGAGGGCTGCTTCTGCCGCACATAAGGGACCACCAGGTCGCCGCGCTCAAGACAAGCGACTCGATAACCCACCTTGGTCAGATAGTCCCGGAGAATTCCCGCAATCTTAACTTCATCCTCGGCGACCAGGATATCTTGACCGATCATGTCCATTCTCCAGTCCCTGAAGCTACGTTTATAGGCCGGACAGGAAAGGCGACGGTAATCCTTAAGCCCCCGCCGGGCGCCTGGGAGGCTGCAATCTCCCCGCCAAAACCCTCCACGATACTTTTACAAATTGCCAGACCGAGGCCGCTGCCTCCCTGAGCCCGGCTTCTCGCCGTATCAACCCGATAGAGCCGGTCGAATAAGCGCTTGAGGGCCTCATCCGGAACTCCGGGGCCGGAATCCTCGAAAGACAGAACCAGGCGGCCGGCTTTGAGTTCGGAGAATATTTTCAGCACCCCCGGTGTAGAGACATAACGCAAGGCGTTCTCCAGCAAGTTGGAGAAGAGCTGCTTCAGCCGGTCGGCATCGGCCATGATCGTTACCTGCTTAAGGTCGCGGCCATTGACCGTAACCCGTATACCCCGCGGTTCGAACCGGGGGGCAAAAGACCTCAGAGTCTCATCCAAGACTTCCAGGGGATTGACCGCCGCCAATTCCGGCCTAAAGGCCTGCGACTCAATCCGCGCCAGGTCGTGAAGGTCATGCACGATGCGGCTGACATGCAACACCTCGAAGTGTAGCGATTCCAGCGCCTCCGGGTTGATCTCCCTGACACCGTCCTGCATCGCCTCAATCTCCCCGCGCAAAATCGCCAGAGGCGTCCTCAGCTCATGGGAGATATCGGCCATCCATTGTTGGCGCATCTGTTCATATCTTTCCAAGGCCTGGGCCATATCATTGAAATCCGTGGCGAGCTGCCCGAACTCGTCATGAGTCCGAACTTCAATCCGCGTGTCGAATCGGCGGGAGGTCACCGCTCGGGTGGCCTCCGCCAAGGCTTTTACCGGTGTTAAGAGATGCCGGGATAAGACGATGGTAACGAAAACCGCCAGCAGCAGTGCAACTCCGCCGATGGCATAAAACGTCTGGGACTGGACTCTGAGGAATTCCATCTCCAAGGGATTGTTCAGGCGCTCATGCTTGCGGATTCCCAGCCAGCCCACCACCTGGCCTTCCACCTGGATGGGGTTTAGTTGATAATGGCCCAGCGAGGGCAGCGCAGTTCCGGTCAAAGATTTTTTTTCGGCATCAAAGAGCAAGATGCCCGGTTCCAGGGCATGAGCCCCAGGAGGTGGGCCTGGCGGTGGTCCAAACAGCCCTCTAGGCGGAGGCCCATGTGGGGGGGAATGCGGCCCGCCAAACCGCGGGGGGGGCCCGGGCCCCAGATTCTTCTCCACATGGGGAAAAGGCGGGAGTGGGGGAGGCGGAAAGGGAGGCCCGCCGTCAACTCCCGCTCCTGGAGGATGTCCCGGCCCCGACCCCATCAATTTGAGCCAATGGCTCAGATCATCCAGAACCGGGGCCCAGCTATGGCTCTTTTGATATTCCTGGCTCAACGCCTGCACCAAGGCGTTGAGCCTCGCGGTTTTCACTTTGTTGATATAGTTTTCGAAGTTGCGAGACGCAAAGTATCCTGAGATTAGCAACATGCAAACCACGATCACCAGGCTGTTCAGCAAGAGAGTCAGAAATACTTTATGTCTGAACTTGAGCTGCATGATACCGTCCGGGTTCGCCGCCAAATAGCCCGCCGGGTTGACAGGCGCGCCGCCGTTTGACCTGAAAGCTTGTTCAATTAAGTCGCATATTCCGCTAGCCGGGTCAACCTCTCCCAGCCATCAAGGGGCCTATCTCCACATTCATTCCATTCCGTCTCCACAATTTATCCAAAATCACCTGTTACACTCCGCCTAACTTGCGCCGATGAGGGGGCCTCCCACCGACAGCACCCCCTCCGGTCTGATTGGCGGGTATCTCCCCCTCAGCGTCGCAAGGCAAAAAATAAGGAGGTGAGTGAACGGTTTTCGCGACTTTCGCAAGGGGACATGGTTTTTGGTCAAAGGGCGGAGTTTCAGACAGCATCACCAATCAAGGATCTATGAGGAGCACATGGATATGAACCTCAGGAAGACACTGATAAGCCTGGCTGTGGCCGTGGCTCTGATTTTGACCGGCACGTCGGCTTTCGCCGACCCGCATCAAGGGATGCCGCCTCATCATGGCATGTTTCATACGATGGGGTTATCAGGCCTCACCGGGACTCAGCAGCACCTTTACGTCCTGGCAGGCGGCAAGATCATGCAGTACAGCCTGGCCGACTTAAAACTTCTCAAGGCCGTGGACCTGCCTAAGCCGGTCCCGCCAGCGGACAAATCCACAGGGAAAGAGGAGGCTGGCAAATTCCCGCCACCGCCGCCGCCTCACCTGCCCGGACCCCACGGCCTTTGGGCCGGCGATGGCGCTCTCTACGTCCTGGCCGGACCGATGATCTACCAATTCAGCACTCCCGACCTGACGCTCAAGACCAAGGTGGAACTTCCTAAACCGGAATTTCCCAAGGCCGGTCATTAACCCTTAATTCTCTCGGCGGGCAGAGGCGGTCCTCCGCCCGCCACGCGCTCTCGGCACAGGGAGTAATCGTCGAGGTGACCGGATGGGTGGCCAAAGGAATGGCTGCAAGCCGAACGGCCTGGATTGGGCCGAGCTTGGTTTGGAGGAGGCCTGGGATTTATCCGGTGCAGACAGTCAGGGCGAAAAGCAGATGCCGGTTGATTCCATTGCCGCCTTCGCCATCACCCTGGCTATCCGGGAACACCCGGAAGCGGTGCTGGCAGACATGCTGAACCTCATGCGTCGGCAAGCCGCACTGGAGGAGGAAAACCAGGAACTGCGGCGCCGGTTGCTCTGTTGCTGGTGGCCGAGATAAACCGTGACCAAAGCTGATATCGAACTGATCCCGCGGTCACGGCGCAGGCTGTTCGCTCACGACCGGAGAGTTGGGATTGATCTGAGACAAATTGTGGGGGGCAGATGATGAACCTAGGCATGGGCTGGAAGCTCAACGGTCTGATGGAATTATGGTTCTTGGTGATGTGCCTGAGCCTTGCCTGTCTGGAGCCGGGGGTTTATCCCTTGACAGTAAAACGGGTAAATGCCTGCTGATTCCATTATTTCCTTAGCTATCGCGCTCGCTCTCCCGGAGTGCCCGGAAGCGCTGGCCCGAGGCCATACGCTGTCTGAAATGAATAACAGAATTTGAGTGCGCCTTTTCCAAACGAGATAAGAAATGTACAGCCTAGCCCTCAAAATACTCTTTGGCGATCGGGGAAAATACCTCGGTATTATCACCGGTATTGCCCTGGCATCACTCATCATGATCCAGCAGCCGGGGATTCTGGTTTCCATATTAAGCCACACCTACAGCTTCATTTCCGACATCAGCCTCCCGGATATCTGGGTGATGGACCCCAAGGTTAAGTTCATCGACGACTCCCGGCCCATGCTGGACACCCAGCTCTACCGGGTGCGCGGGGTGCAGGGGGTGGAGTGGGCGGTCCCCCTGTACAAGGGCAGCCAGCGGGTTCGTCTGGCCGACGGCGAACTCGTAGGTTCCAATATGCTCGGCTTTGATGACGCCACGCTTATCGGCGGCCCCACGACCATGCTGGAAGGCAAGCTGGCCGATTTGCACCTCCCGGATGCCGTCATCGTCGATGAAGCCGGCGCTAAAGGCCGGCTCGCCAGCACCACGCCGGATGGCAAGCGCATTCCTTTGCGGATTGGGGACGTGGTGGAAATCAACGACAAGCGCGCCATGGTTGTCGGCATCGCCCGGGGGACCCCGACCTTTCAGTCCCAACCCATTCTGTACACCACCTATACCCGGGCCGAAAACTACTCCCTGAGCGAACGCAAGCTGCTCTCTTATGTCCTGGTCAAAGCGAAGACCGGCGAATCGGCCCAGGCCGTGGCCCGGCGCATCACCCGGGAGACCGGCCTGGCCGCGTTTACGGCCGAGGAGTTCAAGCGTATGTCCCTGGATTATTTCCTGAACAACACCTCTATTCTCATTAACTTCGGTTTTGTGGTCGTGGTCGGGTTTGTCGTCGGCGCCGCGGTCACCGGCCAGATTTTCTACAACTTCACCCTGGATAACTTGCGCCACTTCGGGGTCTTTAAGGCCATGGGAGCCACCGATCGGATGCTCTTGCAGATGATCATGCTCCAGGCGCTGCTGGTGGGTTTTATCGGTTTCGGCATCGGCGCCGGCATTTGTGGCGTCTTCGCGGCGGTAACCCGCCATAGCACTGACCTTACCCTACAGCTCAACTGGCAGTTGCTGGCGGGCAGCGGCACGGCCGTGTTTCTCATTGTCATGTTCGCCGGCCTGATCAGTGTGCGCAAGGTGTTGAAGCTGGAAGCCGCCGAGGTTTTTAAGGGATAGTCATGCCTAACCCGGAAACACCGGCGGTGTATTGCCGCGCCATCACCAAGACCTTCGGCGCCGGCGAAATGCAGGTCCAAGCCCTGAGGGGGATCGACATCACGGTGCATCCCGGGGAGCTGCTCATGCTGGTGGGCCCTTCGGGCTGCGGGAAGACCACCCTCATTTCCGTTATCGCCTGCATTCTCGACCAGGATGAGGGCAACTGCGTTCTCTTCGGCCAGAACCTTAAGCAACTCACCAAAACCCGGCGGGTAGTCTTTCGGGGCAAGAATGTCGGTTTTGTATTTCAGGCCTTTAATTTGATTCCCACTCTCACCGCCACGGAAAACGTTGCGGTTCCCCTGTTGATCAACGGCATACCCAGGCCTGAGGCCCTGGTTCGGGCTCATGCCGGCCTCGATGAGGTGGGATTGGCCGGACGGGAGCAGGCTCTGCCGTCACAACTTTCCGGCGGCCAGCAACAGCGGGTGGCGATTGCCCGGGCGCTGGTGCACAACCCCCGGCTGGTGGTGTGCGACGAGCCCACCAGCGCCCTGGACCACCAGACCGGCCGACGCGTGATGGCCGCGCTCAAAAGCCTGGCGGTGAGCCGTGACCGCGCCCTGGTGATCGTAACCCACGATGCGCGCATCTTCGAATTCGCCGACCGCATCGCACACATGGATGACGGCCGCATTGAAAAAATCGACGGCCAAAACTGAAATCTGCGAGTGAAACGAATGGTTCTAAAAAACAAGATTCTTCCAGTTGTTGCCGCCTTAGGCCTGGTAGTCGCCATCGCGGTGGCCGTGCAATCCCGGCAACAGGCCCGCTCGGCTCAGCCTGTGGCCCAGCCGGCCCAGGCGCCCTTCAAGTCTTATGTCGGCGGCGCCGGTATCGTGGAAGCTAAGACGCAAAATATCAGCATCGGCACTTCGCTGCCGGGCATCGTCAAAACCGTTTTTGTCAATGTAGGGGATAAGGTCAAGGCCGGCGCCCCCCTGTTCCGGCTGGATGACCGAGAACTGCACGCCGATCTGCTCGTCAAACAAGCCAATCTTATTAAGGCCCAGGCGGCGGTGACAGAAGCCGCGGCATCCCTTCAGGATTATCAGGCACAGTATGCCCTGGTGCGCCACGCCAGCGACCGGCGCGCGGTCAGTGTGGATGACGTCCAGAAGCGCCGTTATGCCGAGCTGCTGGCCAGGGCCAAACTGAAAAGCGCCAAGGCCGCGGTAGTCGCCGCAGAAGCCGATCTCAAGGCCACCCGAACCTCGCTGGCGCGCTTATTAGTGTGCTCTCCCATTGACGGTGAGGTCCTGCAGGTGAATGTCCGCCCGGGTGAATTTGCCCAGACCGGCGTCTTGTCAACCCCCCTCATTCGGCTGGGGAATCTCGACCGGCTACACCTCCGGGTCGATATTGACGAAAACGATGCCTGGCGGTTCAAACCCGATACCCGGGCCGTGGGCTCCCTGCGGGGCAACCGCAACCTCAAGACCGACCTGAATTTCGTGCGGGTAGAGCCCTATGTCACGCCCAAAACCTCCCTTACAGGCAGCAGCACGGAACGCGTCGACACCAGAGTGCTGCAGGTTATCTACAGCTTCGACCCCCATGCCCTGCCCGCTTTTGTTGGACAACAGATGGACGTCTTCATCGAAACTCCCGAAGTGCCGGTGCATCTCACCCCGGATCTCCCGGTGGCTTCGGCAAGAGGCCGCCAATGAGCCCGCGAGGTTTAGGGATCGTCTGTCTGGTCCTGGTTTTGGGCGGCTGTGCGGTGGGGCCGAACTACCAGCCTCCGGCACTCAAAGCACCGGCCCAGTGGGCGGAAAGCCTGGAGCAGGCGAAGGCCGCCGACGCCCTGGAGGAGATTGCCTGGTGGAAAGTATTCGGCGATCCAATGCTTAACAGCCTCATCGCAGACGCGGCCAAAGCCAATCTCGAACTGGAACAGGCCAGGGCGCGTATCATCCAGGCCCGGGCCAATGTTATGGCCTCAGGGGCCGCGCTCCTGCCCTCGGTGGAGGCCAGCGGCTCCGTAACCCGCAGCCAGGGCGGCATCAATACCAGCACTTCCTCTATGCCGTCTTCTATTGCCGCCGCGGCGGGCACCATCTTCCAGGCCGGGTTCGACGCCTCCTGGGAGATTGATGTCTTCGGCGGCACCCGGCGCAGTATCGAGGCCGCCAAAGCGAAACTCGATGCCAGCGTCGAAGACCTGCGGGCCACCCTCCTGACTCTCTTGGGCGATGTCGCCAAAAACTACATGGATCTGCGGGCCAGCCAGACCAAACGGGAGATCATTCGACGCAACGTGGCGGCCCAACTGCAAACCGTCGAGGTTACCCGGGAACGCTTCAGGCTCGGACTGACCAGCTACCTTGATGTGGCTCAAGCCGAGGCCCAAAAGTCTACCACTGAATCGGACCTCCCGACTATTGAGGCCTCTATTAAACAGTCGATTCATCGCCTAAGCATCTTGTTGGGCCAGGAGCCCAACGCCCTCAAGGCGGAGTTGGCGGCATTACGGCCCCTCCCGAAAGCGGTGGGCCGGTTGTCTTCGGGCCTGCCCTCGGAGCTGCTCACCCGCCGGCCCGACCTGCGGAAGACAGAGCGGCAACTGGCGGCCGCGTCGGCGGATATCGGCGTGGCCACGGCCGAACTCTATCCCAAGTTCGATCTGACCGCGGCTTTGGGTTTGCAGAGCAGCACGGTGTCGAAGCTGTTCAACATATCCAGCGGCCGTTACTGGTCGGTAGCCCCTGGGATCACGTGGAATATCTTCGATGGCGGCAAAGCGAGGGCGACAGTCACCAATAAAAGGGCGGTCTTTGATGAAAGCCTCACCAAGTACCGCGCCTCGTTCCTCAGTGCCCTGGAAGACGTGGAAAACGCCTTGGCCGCCTACTATGCGGAGCAGACGAAGCGCCGTATCCTCGCCGACTCGGTGCGCTCCGACGCCGAAGCCGTAGCTTTGGCCCATGAACGCTACCGCAAAGGACTCACCAACTTTCTGGATGTCTTGACCACCGAGAAGAACCTGTACAGCGCCCAAACCAGCCTGAGTCAATCGGAGGCCAACCTTCTCACCAATCTCATCTCCCTGTATAAGGCCTTGGGCGGCGGTTGGGCTGCGGCCGAAGTCAAGGTGGTGGCGAGTCAGGTTTCACCGGAGACGAAGCGTTGAGGAAATTTCCCGGATCAAAACCTGAGCTGTATGTAGCAAGGATATTTGGCCAAACAGAAAACAATAGTTATCCAGGAGAATTAAAGCCTTGAGCAATATGATTAAAACATTCTGTCAGACACAACTTAAAGGCAAAGTATGCTGGTCAATCATAACTATCATTGGGAAAATTAATCGCGGTGGCGTGGCTATTATCCTGATTTTTCTGAGCCATCCCCTGTCTGCCCAGGTTGAACAGCCGCGTGACGGCAAGATGGCGCTGACGCAAGATACTCATGAAGATTCTGCGGGGATGAATTCAGACACGTCTCGGCAAGGGAATAGGACAAACCTGGACGTTTTTGTGGACTCCTCTTATGTCGGCTCGGGTAACGTCAATTACGGCGGCACCACACGGAGTAAATCCGATGCCTTCTCGTTAACCTTGGGCCTTAACGCGCAGATTCCCCTGCAGGACAAATGGATTGCCGAGCTGGGCCTGGGCTCAGAAAACCTTTTTCTGAACTCAGTAGTTGGCGCACCGGTTCCTGACCAAATCAACACCATGCGCTTCAGTGCGGGGCTTGGTTATCGATTCAGCCAAAAATTGACGGTGGCCGTCATGGTAAGCCCTTTATTCTACAATCTCAGCGATATTCAGGGCAACGACCTTGGGTTCGCGGGAATGGTGCGTACCGACTATCGCGTGAATCCTGACCTGTTACTCGTGTTCGGCGTCGCCTTCAATCCGGACAGCGAATACCCGGTATTGCCCGCAGCCGGGCTGATATGGAACATCCGACGAATGAATCTTGTCCTCAATCTCATGTTCCCGGGGCCGAGATTGAGCTATCGTGTGACTCCCAATCTGAGCCTCTATGCAGGCGGAAGATTCGTAGGCGCTACCTTTCGCACAGACAGTGACCAAGGCGATAAAATCGGGTTACCACGCTTTAATAATGCGCTCGGTACCTATCGCGATTTTCATCTGGGCGGGGGAGTTGACTATCAAATCATCCGTGGACTCATGATCAGTGTGGAAGGCGGATACTCGGTGGGACGCCAAATCAACTACACGCGTCTTGACGAGACTGTTACGTTTGATCCCAGTCCTTACATTCAGGCGAGTGTGAAAGGTCGATTCTAAGCAAGTCGCTTCTTATCTCCCTGTATAAGGTTTTGGGCGGCGGCTGGAAAACGGTAGAAATCAGGGTGACGGAAGCCCTCAGGGCCATATATGGAGTTTTAGTAAGAAGACCAGACCCCTAAGGAGGATTAAGAATGCCGAAATCTGAATTGAAACCACCATGTTCCCGGTTAGCCGGGCTGATGCTCATCTTGGTGCTGACAATGGCCCCACAGGTGTGGGCCCAGCCTTCCGGCATGGGCGGCCTCATGCGGGGCGGAGGTATGGGCGGGGACATGGGTGGAGGCCCCGGCGGAGGTGGAGGCAAAGGACAAAGGGGGCAGGCCCAACCGAGGTTCGATCTTAACAAAGCCACCACGATCACCGGACAGGTAGAGAGCTTGGGGAGCTACGGCATTACTAGTTGGCGGTCTCTGCCTGGCATGACGGTCCAGGGATTGATCTTGAAGACCGAGGACGGCAATTTTGAGGTTTACTTGGGACCGCCGTCGTATGTGACCAAGCAAAAGTTTACCTTTCAGAAAGGCGATACCCTGGAGGTGAAAGGCTTTAGGGTTACCCGTGAGCACCAGGCCGCTTTCTTCGCGGCCGAAGTCAAGAAGAATGATCAGACGCTCAGTCTGTTGGACGAGCACGGTTCCCCGCTCTGGAAGCAACAGGATGCCGGCGGACCAAACTCCCGAAGAGCCGGCCGCGGTGGTAATGATCCCAGCCAGGTGGGGGGTGGAATGATGGGAACCGGAAGCCAGGGGATGGGGAGATAAATGCTCTGTCCGGATATGCTCACGCCTGATGCGGTGACCGCCGGGGGCGTTCAGGCCCGTTGGGTGGGAAACGTTATGCATGCCTATTATGAAGACTTAATCCGGTTCGTTCGTCAGCATTGGTCTACCGGCGCTGCGGATCCGGGGAACCATGCCGCAATTCCCGCGGAACCTCTGCCGCCGGCCCCAATGCTCGAGGATCTTTTTTCCACCTGCTACCAAGTCGGCATGTTGCGGGAGGAAGAGCGGCCGGTTCAGGTCCGCCTCGTGCTGGCCGATCCTGAGCTATTCCCGGCGGCAGAGGTTCCGCCTTTAGGCCTGCACCGCCAGATGTTTGCCCAGCCCCGGCCCTGCGATGAGATGGAGCTGAGAAAACTTTCTCCCGCGGTGGACTTCTCCCGTTCCCTCATTGGGGTCCATTTAAATAATGATGACGAATGGGAAATCTGGGGCATCGTGCATTCCGGCACCCGCTGGCTCCAGGCCTATCGCGGCGGACGGAAAGTTCCCCCAGTCTTCCCCAAGGTACCGGTCATCTTGGTAAATGGTCCCGGACGTCTGGCGGTGCTCAAGGGGATGCAAACCGTGGCGACGCTGGTGGAAGGGCGCATCATCACCCCCGACATCAACGTCTTCGAGGCCGGTTGGATCAGGGAATATTTTGCCGGACTGCGGACGGAAATCTTGGCTCATCTGGCCTCGTCCAATGGCGGCAGTAAGAACGGCGATACCCTTCTCGACCCCAATCTGATCGGCATCATCGGCAAACACCAGGCCATGCGCATCATCAGCACCATGCGCGAATCCCGCCAAGGGGGCACCCTGCTCTATCTCCCGCACCATCGTCTGGAGGAATTCACCGCCAAGAACCCCTTTATTACCATCAAATATCAATTTCGGGAGGATGCCGCCAGACAGCGCCTGGTCAACCTCATGCAGACCCTGAAAAGGCTGACCGAGACTTACAATCACGAAACCGATCGCGGCAAAAAGCTGGGGTGGCAGGAGTACGTCGCCAGTAGCAGCGGCATCCTGGCACTCCTGGAAGAAGCGGTATTCGAAGCCGCGCATCAGGTGGCCGATTTCGCCGCGGTGGACGGCGCGGTGGTGCTCACCAACCGGAACCACATGCTGGGCTTCGGCGGGATGATCAAAGGCGACTTCGATCAGGTCAATATCGTGGCCCGAGCCCTGGACGCGGAGGGAGACCAGCGGCTGGAAGAATCCACGGAAAATGTCGGCACGCGGCACCGTTCCGTATACTACCTCTGTCACCAGATTCCTGGAGCCTTGGGAACCGTGATTTCCCAGGACGGCAACGTCCGGTTTATCAAGCAGCGGTATGGCCAGGTAACCTACTGGGAGCAGGCCATCTCTTTCGCTCTGAAAATTGCATGATTCACTGATAAAGAGGAAGTCTATGTCCAATTTTTTTGTCGGCACCTTGGTTGGATTTTTTCTTGGAGCCCTGGTTGTGTTTGTAGGTCTGGGGATAATCTGTCTCTACCTCGCAAAACGGGGGGAGCAAAGCCCTCTGGCCGGGCCGCGAACTGCCCGGGAAACCCGGGATGACCAGCGAGGCGCCATCTTATACCCCAACCAAGAGCCCCCTGATACCTCCCGGTCCCGGCCCTGGAGGAACCGGGGGCCTTCATGATTAGACCGCAGCCCCTGGGTCAGGTTGACCGGTTGGAAGCTTTTGCGGGTTTGGCCAGAGGCCTTGCCCCTGATTTTAACAATGTGCTCATGGCCATTTTGGGAAATATCAATCTGGTGGCCTTGGCGGCCCCGAGCGCCGGAGAGCCGGCCCCCTGCCCCGCCTGGAGCCGCCGATAAAAGGTGGCCCGATGCCATCCCAAGGCCGTGCAAATCGCGGTAACCGGATAACCGGAGTCCTTCAGCCAGCAGCCCGGGAGGCCTTACTAAGAATTTTTTTTAAAATCTCGATCTGAACGGTCTGCTTTCCGATGATCCGCTCCCAATTCAGAAATCCTGGCTTTCACCGCAGCCTCGGGACCAGAGTCATACCGGGAAGCCAAGGCCCGACTTCCAGCTTCTAAAAACTTGTCCCGCCAACCATAGTACAGACTTTCGCTGATCTGATATTTGCGGCAAATATCCGCAATGGAACTCTCACCCTTGAGCCCTTCCAGGACTGCCGCCATCTTGATCTCCCGATCAATCTTGCGGCGTTTCATGCTTACCCCCTGAGACATTATACTTGCTTAGCTTCATGTCTCAGCCTCAAGGGGAGCAGTATATATTTGTGATGGCGGTCGATCGGTCATGGAGATCAAGGATTAATGCACAAACCAGTCATTATGAATAGGTATTTTTGCCTATTGCATCAGCGCATAGAAATTATAACTTACCTAAAAATCGATATAGGAATTGAACCAAGCCGATTAAGGAATTGCTCTAAATTCGCAAAATACTCCTTCTGACCGTGGCTCTTACATGAGAAAATTTATCATTCTCATCTGCATTATGATCGCGTTCGTGGACCTGGGCCGCGATGGAGTCTACGGTTGTAGCGGAATAGACCATACAGAACTGCAAGCGGGATTTGTCGAGCATTATCATGGGACATCCACGCCCCACTTCTCTTGCAGTAACCTCCTACGTCGAAACGAAGAATTTCAAATCTACGTTCCTCCCCCCACCGTTCCGATAATTCCCTCACAGCCTTTCTGGCGCCCAATCGCCCCAAGTTACCGTCCGGTCCTCCGGAGCACTGATTTCTGTTACCTGGGCCAGGGTTCCGGCGGTATTCCTCTGTAAAATCTCCCCTCTTTTTCCCTGAATCTGCATGGACCTGGCGATTCCCTCAATGCAGAGGCGGCCCGGCTGATGCGGATGTCCTCACGTATTGAAACCACCGACATGGAAGTCTTTAGGATATTGGCATATCGACAATAACTATGTGACCATGTGAAGTGAAGAGGGGTAAAGACATGACATACCGAAAAACTTTGGTATCCATGGGTGTTACTGCCTTGTTTTCCCTGATCCTGACCGTGTCCTGGCCGCCGGCGGCCTTGGCCCAGAAGCAAGCGCCCATGGCAAAGCAGGAACTCGTTTGGGGAATCAGCGGCGGACAGGTAGTAAATTACGGGAAGACCGCTGTATTACCCCAGGGCACCCTGACCACCGGCTATACGGTGGAAGCCCTGGCCACGGCTAAAGGGAGGTCGCCAATCCCGGAAGGCAAGTTCCAGGCGACCCTCTCGGCCTTCACTCCCAAAAACAAGATGGGCGTCCAGATCCCCGGCGTCTGGTATGTGAAAGGCACCTGGACGATCACCAACACTGCCGCCTCCAAAGAGGTGACCAAGATCCGCCACAACCCGGCCACTCTTAGCGGCGACTTCCTGGCTGAGCTGCCCTTCAATCCGGCTACGGACACGGGTCCCCTGGCCGCCAAGCTGCGCGTGCCCCAGTCGCCCATCTGGGGCCGGGGCAATGGCACGTTTTCCGGGGAAAGCTTCCTGGAAGGGCAGATTTACCTGATTCTGGAAAAAATCAAGCAATCCAGACAGGGCCGGGGGAAACAGCCATGATAAGCCACCATGTCATCCACGCGTCTTTTCGTTTGATCATAGCCGCAACCATGGTTCTAGCTATGTTCGGGGCGGCCTGGGGGGACATTCCCCTCCGGAAAACGCCGGCGGGGACCACCGTGCCCAATCCCGGCACCCAGCAGCAGGAGTTGTTCAACATCACTTTTCCGGCCCCCTACAATGTCTTTGAATTTGTGGTCACCTGCATGGCCTGCCACGGCGGCAGCGTTGACCAGAACGCGGCCCACGGCGGCAACTGGGCCGGCACCGCCATGGCCAGCTCCGCCCGGGATCCGGTCTTCCGGGCCAATCACCTGATCATCAACAACGCGGTCAAACCGATCCAGGACGGGGTCGGCAACATGTGTTTCCGGTGCCATAGCCCCAATGGCTGGTACTCCGGCCGCTTTGATCCCAAACTGGCCGGCCAGTCGGATGCCAGCAACATGTATCACAGCATCCTGCTGTCCACGGACGATGAAGGCATCTCGTGCGAAGTGTGCCACCGCGCCATCGGCAACGTCATTATGAAGCGTTCCGACCTGGACGCCAACGATCCGGTGTGGACCATGATGGCCGGCATCGATGACTGGCCCCATACCGGCAATCCCTTTCCCGAGGGACCCGTGGCGGGCAACCCCTACGGCGACACCACCCTGCAGCTCAATGACGGCATGACGTACGGGGGCAAATACGCGGGCTCGGTGAACATCCATTTCAGCGATCTGCCCATCGGCGGGACCAACTACACCGGCCAGACTTACGGCGTCTATCCCCTGGACTGGTACGATGCGGCGCTGGCCGGACAACCGGTGTTAAATCCCGACGGCACCTATTCCATCCATTTCGAGGAGCCCATCGGCCCGCCCCTCGATCCCGTCACCGGAAAGCCCAACTACATGGAGCAGGGTATATCGCTGGAGCACCCCACTTATAAGGGCAACCACCTGCGGACCCCTGAGTTCTGCGCCACCTGCCACGAACTGCCCATTCCGGTGCTGAATCATGGCATGCCGGAGCAGCGCACGTACACGGAGTGGAAGTATAGCAACTTCGGCCGGGCCTTTGCTGCCGATCCTAATTCCGGCACCCGCTGCCAGGACTGCCACATGCCCACCTTGAAGCATGAGTATTCCGATATCGTCAAACAGACCCTCAACCCCGACCCCGCGGTTTCCGGCTGGTTCCCCTACGCCAAGGACCGCAATCTGAATCTGGATCCCATGACCGGCCGCCGGGGCACGACCTTCCACAAATTCGGCGGCGGCAATCTGAATCTCCCGGATATGATGACCAACCTCTACCCCGAGGTGGACCTCGAGGTCATCGGGGCGCCTACGGGCAACGATACCCGCATCTTCCCGGGCATGCTGTCCGATCGCACCACCATGTGGGAGCGCACCAAGCGCAACAGCGAGATCTCGCTGCGGGACGCGGTGAGCGTGCAGATCCTCAACGGGCCCACCTACATCGGCCAGGGCCGGTATGAGGTCAAGGTCAAGGTCATCAACAACACCGGTCACCGGATTCCCACGGGCTATCCCGACGGCCGGCGCTTCTGGGTCAACTTGAGAGTTTATAACAACGCCGGGACCCTGGCCTACGAGTCCGGCTACTATGATCAGGCCACCGCCCAGCTCTACAACGACTCGGCCAAGGCCGGTCTCACCCGGGCCACCACCGCGGTTATTGACAAGAACTTCGGCAATAAGGTGATGATTTACGAGAAGCGCACCGGCAGCGATCCCGATGGTGACGGCAACTACGCCATCTCGGTGAGCCTGCTCAACAATAAGGTGGTGTTCGACAACCGCATCCCGCCGGCGGGATTCGATTACAGCCAGTACAGTCCGTCGGGTGTGAAGTTCATGACCTACCTCCCGGGCACGGTTCCCGATACGGTGCGCCCCATAGAACAAGCCGGCCGGTTCGTGGCCGGCGCCAACTACGACATCGTTACCTATCGGTTCACTCCGCCCCGGGGCGTTACCCCGGCCCAGGTCCGAGCCGAAATTTACTGGCAGACCCACACCCGGGAGTTCATGGAGCACCTGCGGGACGGCGACACCACCGGGCCGCGGCCTGAGGGCCCCCCCAGCGTCTTCCAGTTGAACTATCCCCTGGTGCCCACTTACCTGAGCGATGTCATTAACTTGGCCGGCATCACCGACCCCTATAAGGCGGCCTCCTTGAATGATAACTGGGGCGGCATTGCCTATGCCTCCTGGCTGCTCACCGGCCAGGGGACTCCTCACCTGGTGTGCGCGGCCGACACCCGGGGCGCGGCGCCGGGGATTCCGGGTCTGCCCAGCGTTAACCAGGTGCCCGATCAGTTCGGCCTGCCCGATCCCTGCACCCTGCTGGTAAGCTGGCCGAGCGTGGCTAGCGCCGAGGGCTACAAGCTGTGGGTGCGCTACGGCACCGACACCTCCACCCCGGCCAATATCGAAACGGATCTGACCGCCACGGCGTCCTGGGACATGTTGAAGGTCCTCCCGGCCTCGCAGACCAGTTACCGCCACGAGGCCTTGAACGAAAGCAAGACCTATCAGTACCGGGTGCAGGCCTTCAACGGCAAGGGCGAGAGCGCCTTCTCCCCCGTGGCCGCGGGCAGCACCCCCGTGGGTATTCCCACCACGCCGCAGAACCTCAAGGTGGTAACCACCAATAACACCCCCCAGGTAAATCTGGCGTGGAACGACATCAACACCACCGAGCAGGGCTTTATCATCGAGCGCCAGGAAGCCCCGCCTACGCAGGACTTCCTCCCCGTGGCGCAAATCCCCACCCCCGACCCCAATGCCTTCACGGTAACGTGGACCGATACCGCGGCCACCGGATTGCAGTCGGGCAAATCTTACAACTACCGGGTGAGGGCCTACAACGCCTCCGGGGCCTCCACCCCCGGCATCCCGGTCATGGCCATCGTGCCTTAATCGCATCGCCTGCGGGCAGGAGCCGTAGGTTCCTGCCCGCCCCTAACCATGGCGGGTTGGCCCGCTGTGATTGAGAAAAGGAGGGATTCAACTCATGAAAAGACTGTTACCATGGCTGTTGGTCGGCATCTGCTGCCTGGCCTGGGCGAGCGCCGCGGCCGCCGCCTTGATCAATCCCGGCTTCGAAGACGATCCGGCCCTGGCCGGCTGGACCCAGTCGGCGGGCGGAATTTTTACCCGGTCGGCTTCGGAGCCTGTTTTCGATCCGGAGGCCACGGTGCTGCCCCAAAGCGGGTCATATTTTGCAACGGTCACCTTCGAAGATGGCTACTTGTCCACCAACCTGAGCCAGGCCGTAGCCATGAATAGCGGCGACACTCTGACGGGCTGGGCCTATTTCGAAGCTCGGGATGTATCCTCCAATAATGACTTCGCGGCGGTGCGGATCTACGACCAGGGCGGGACCCAATTGGCTGAGCTGTGGACGAAGAGCGTCTCTGATGTGGGCGACTACGGCCACTCCGCCGGCTGGGAACAGTGGACGGCCTGGGCCGCCCCCGGCGCCGGGACCTACACCCTGCGGCTGTGGGTGGAAGATGTCCCGGATTCGGCTTCCCACAGCCGCGCCTTTTTCGATGATATCCAGGTTACCGCCGTTCCCGTACCCGGTTCGGTCCTGCTTCTGGCCACGGGGTTGCTGCCCCTGTTGGGGTTCAGAAAACGCTCCTGAACCATAGACTTGATGCGCAAGGAGTAAAATCATGAAAAAGGTATTGGTTCTGATCAGCGCGGCGCTCTTCATCCTCAATCTCAGCGCCGTCGCCGGGGCAGTCCTGGTGAACGGCGACTTCGAAACCGGGGATTTGAGCGGCTGGACCCTCGGCGGCGGGGCCGGCGGCAGCGCCGCCGCGGTTACGAGTATCACTAATCTGGCCGATGGGAGTCAATTTTTCCCGCAGCACGGGACCTACTTTGCCGTAGTGACGGGCGCTCCCAGCACCTCGGTCTTCCTGGATCAAAGCCTGACTCTGAACGCCGGAGACAAGCTCAGCGGCTATGCCTCCCTGGACAGCAGCTCGGGATATGGGGGAGAATACGCCTCCGTGACCATCTCCGGCAACCAGGTTTGGAGCCTTGATGTGGCAGCTCTCCAGGGCAACTATGGGGGGCTTGTGTTATGGCAAGCCTGGGAATGGACGGCTCCGGCCGCCGGCACCTATAACTTGGATTTGGGCGTAACCATCCAGGCGGCAGATGGCGGGATTAGCCGCGGTTATTTTGACTACAATGTGTTGACCGCCGTGCCGGTGCCGGTGCCGGGGCCCGTATGGCTGCTGGGCTCCGGGTTCCTGGGCCTGATAGGCTGGCGGACCCGGAAGCATAACTGAGTTAATCCTTATCCCTGCGGCAGGGGCTTGGACGCCGGGCCCCTGCCTTTCCGGGCCGGTGGCCGGGTGGGTGCAAGATCGTCGGTATTCCGGCCAAACTTGGACGGAGCCGGGCGGATAATCTGGCCTGGCCCCGCTTTTCTGAAACCCGTATCCTCCGGCGGCCTGAGGACAGATTGAGACCCCGGAACTTTAATAAAAGGACGATAACGCATGCTACCTGGGAAGAGAGCGATAATCTGGCTGGTCATGGTGACGGTGTTGGGGATGTGGGCTGCGGGGTGCGGCTCTGCGGTGAGCCCTTATGAGGCCAAAAAGGCGCGGCCCAAACCCACTCTGGCCCCGGAGGCCATGGAGAAATTCCAGCAGGGGCAGAAGCTGCTCCGGGAGCACAAGCTCCCTGAGGCCTTGAAGGAATTCCAGGCCTGCGTCACCCTGGCCCCCCAGGTGCCCCAGACGCACTTCTGGGTGGGCAAGGTGCAGTTCCTTCAGAAAGACCTGGACCAGGCGGAGACGTCCTTTAAAAAGGGGCTCGAGTTGGACCCCGACAATTACCAGGCCCAGGCCATGTTGGGGAAGATTTACCTGATGGACAAGGAGAAGAGCAAATTGCCCCAGGCCCAGGCAAACCTGGAAAAGGCCCTGCTGACTTCTCCGGACTACGCCGATGCCCGCTTTGACCTGGCCCGGGTTTACGCTATGAAGGGCGAGACTAAAAAGTCCTTCAGCGAACTGACCCTGCTCTTTGCCCAAGAACCGGATTTCGCCCTCTATCATTACGAAATGGGGCAGATGTTGGAGGCCTTCGGCGATAAGAACCTGGCGGGTAAGCATTTTCAGCGGGCCCACCAGCTTAACCCCAAGCTGGCCATGGCCATGGAACAGATGAAGCACCAAGGGGGCGAGCCCGGGAAGAAACCCGACCCAGCTCCAGAGGTCAAGCCCGAGCCAAGCAAAGCCAACGCAGAGCAAAAACCGGCGGCCCGTTAGGCCAGGCTCAAGGTGCCGTGCCACCAGCTACGGCGCACCATGACCACCCAACTTCTTAAAGCCGATGCCGCCCTGGTGACCATCCATGACCTCCTGGGACCATAACCGGATCAAGACCACGCCCCTAAGCGAAACAATGACAAAAAGCAGCATCATGACCTCATCCCCTGGGACGAACTCCCCCCTCATGAGCGCAGGATTGATGAAGACATGATTTCTGGATCTGCGCTGTACTATCCCGTATTGGGTATGGGGTGGTTCCATTGTCGGCTGAGTAAGACAGAAACGAGTTGTAAGTGCCGAACCCGAACTTCCACACACCTATTCAGAGCCATAAAGCGTAGTCTCAACTGGATCAGATGGTTTAATCTATCCAACCCCGCATAGTCAGATAAATAATTCCCAACTACGTTTTAAGAACTATAGACCATAGCTATATCATTATCAGATAAGTGCTTTATTAATGTCGTAGAATAATTGCCCGTAAACAAGTTTTATAACTTCGTTCATATCCTTTAATTGAAAATAGTAACTTAGTTTATTGTTATTGAGTGTCGCTCGCAGTAGTGGGACATCTGATACTGTATATGACGTGCTTAGCCGATTCATCAATTTTGATGTCTGATTTTTATGATCGAATTGAATAGCTTGAATAGCATAATCTCTGGCATAATTTAGTTTTCCGCTGTCTAAACTTCCCTTTGCCTTATAAAGACATTCTTCCAACGCAGAGCATTTTTTAGATTGGAGCTGGATGGGTAAGCCAGCAATTGGGTCGGCCTTGGCTAGTGTATTGATTCATAATTAGCTTCTAATAATCTCCGCTTTATGATATCTTTTTGTTCAGGAGGCGGAGATGAGAAAGGCCATTCCCATAGCTTTGACACCGGAAGAAACCGGAAAATTGGCAACCATTGTCCGCTCTGCGGTAGCCACGGTCCGAGATGTACAGCGAGCCCGGATTGTCTTGCTGGCCGCAGCGGGTAAGGAAAACCAGGAGATCGCGGGCCAGGTGGGGCTCAGCGTCAAGTCGGTCTCTCTGTGGCGCCGACGGTTTGCCCAGCAACGCCTGGCGGGTTTGCAGGATCAGGCTGGGCGCGGTCGCAAGCGAACCCACGGTCCGGAAAAGGTGGAGGAGATTATCACTGCCACCCTCACGACTACGCCTAAGAATGCCACGCATTGGAGCACCCGAGCCATGGCGAAACAGGCCGGGGTGGGACAAGCCACGATATCCCGCATCTGGTCGGCTCATCAAATCAAACCCCATCTGGTGCGCACTTTCAAACTCTCCCGGGACCCGCATTTTGCTGAAAAGCTTCGGGATGTAGTCGGACTCTATCTTAACCCGCCGGAACATGCCCTGTTACTGAGCGTCGATGAAAAATCCGGCATTCAAGCTTTGGATCGAAGTCAACCCGGCCTGCCCCTCAAAAAAGGTCGTTGCGGCACCATGACCCATGACTACAAACGGCATGGCACCACAACTTTGTTTGCCGCCCTAAATGTTTTGGAAGGGAAAGTCATTGGCACCTGCATGAATCGGCATCGACATCAGGAGTTCTTAAAATTTTTGCGTCTCATTGACCGCAGCACCCCAAAGGAGTTGGACCTTCACTTGATTGCGGACAACTATGCCACTCACAAGCATAAGAAAGTGAAGGAATGGCTGGTCCGGCATCCCCGCTTTCATGTCCATTTCATCCCCACTTCGTCTTCTTGGTTGAATGCGGTGGAACGATTTTTTGCCGAACTTACCCAAAAACGCCTGCGCCGCGAGGTCTTTCGCAGTGTTGTGGATTTAATTACGGCCATCAATGCTTACCTGGAAGAACAAAACCCAAACCCTTTATCTGGACCAAAACGGCTGACCAAATCCTTGAGAAACTTGAACCCCTGCATACAAATGCTTTTAATGGTAGTTAATTGTGAAACATACCACTACGATGCAGACAGCAATACCTACAGATGTCAAAACGAATTATTCCAATAGGTTATGTAAATTGTCACCAAATGCTGGTGACAAAGGAGCAGGTGTCACCATAATTAAATCAATAACTCCGAATTTACCCTGGTTGCCTCTGTGACAAATTAAAAGTCGCAAAGAAGATCACCTGTAAGCCGAGTATCACCAATTTATGATACCCAATTTTTTAAAACCGCGGGAATCAGATGATCAAATGGTAAAAAGTCTGGGGTCCTTAATTTTTTTTGTGTCACCAGATGGTGACATGAATATAATCAATATGTTAGGAAAAATGTCACCATTAATTGACCAAGATAACTATTTTTGTCACCAGAGTGTCACCATAATGATATCAATAACTGGGAAGATAGTCAGCGCCTCGGTGAGAAAATACTGCAATTAAACAATGAAAAAGAGGCGCTCAAAGATATTGGACTTAAGGATTGGGAGGCGCTCCTTAAGTTATTGCAGGCAAGACTTGCCAAAAGTAACATGGAGGTCATCCCCAACAGAATCGATAAGGAAATCCAAATTCAAGGAAAGCCCCGGGTCACTTTTGAAACCATGAAATATGAATTGTCCCTCGATGATAAACAGCGTCTGCAAATGTTAGCGCCGATCTTATATGAACTTCGCCAAAAAAAGAAATTTTTCATTACTATCAATGGCACTGCTGACCCTCGAGAATTGCGGAACGCGGCGCCTCCCAGGAACAACACAGAATTGTCCGCGCTGCGGGCTGCCGCGGTGGCCGACCTGTTGGAAAAGGCAGCAC